>NZ_CP019646.1:967089-1289452 GCF_001999965.1 Limihaloglobus sulfuriphilus
TTATTGCACGCCGCGTAAAAGCAAATATCAGGGAGCTCGAAGGCGCTCTCACAATGATTTATGCTCTTGCCAGGACCGAGCAATGTGAAATAGACCTTGATCTGGCAACCATGGCTCTCAGCGTTGAGTCAGACCAGGGAACGCGTCAGCTTTCAATAAGTGACGTCATAAAGATAGTGGCGGAATATTACAACGTTAAGCTCACTGATTTACAGAGTAAATCAAGGAGCCAGTCAATATCACTGCCCAGACAGGTTTCGATGTACCTGGCCAGAAAACACACCCGCTCGAGCCTCGAAGAAATTGGAGGCCATCTCGGCGGCAGGGATCATACGACTGTTATGCATGCCTGCAATAAAATAAAGATGTGCAAGGAAAACGATGAGGAGCTTAACCTGCAGATTCAGAAACTTTCCGAGATGATAGCGTCTTAAATCAAACTGCTTACCAGCCAATCAGGCAGCTTGTATTTCAAACAGATCAAATGCAAAAAGGCCGGTCCCTCTGAAGGAGCCGGCCTTTAATGTTTGTTTATAGTGTTCTAAATGCTTATTTCACAGCTGATTGTGCTGCTGCGAGCCTTGCTATCGGAACACGATAGGGTGAACATGAGACATAGTTCATGCCGAGTTCGTGGCAGAAAGCTACAGTTTTAGGTTCTCCGCCATGTTCTCCGCAGATACCAATCTTGAGACGTTTCTTGGCTGAACGGCCCAGTTCAATGCCTGTTTTGACAAGTTTTCCAACACCGTTCTGGTCGAGCACCTGGAAAGGATCTTCTTTGTAGATTCCCTCTACAAGATACTGGCCTATAAAACGGCCAATGTCATCGCGGCTGAAACCGAGAGTCATCTGCGTCAGGTCGTTGGTGCCGAAGCTGAAGAAGTCTGCCTCGTTTGCGATCTCGTCGGCAGTCAGTGCCGCACGCGGAATCTCGATCATGGTTCCAATCTTGTAAGTTAGTTTCTTGCGGCTTTTCTTAAGCACCTGTTTAATCTCATCGACAACTTCGGCCTTAACCTGTGCCAGTTCAGAGACTTCACCTACAAGGGGAATCATGATTTCAGGTATAACCTTATTCTTTGGAGTGCTGAGCTTGAGAGCTGCTTCAATTATGGCTCTGGCCTGCATCCTGTAGATTTCGGGGTATGTAACTGCAAGACGGCAGCCGCGGTGGCCAAGCATCGGGTTAAACTCATGAAGTTTTTCAACCATATTCTTGACATCTTTGAGCTTAATTTTCAGCCGGCTTGCCATTTCTTTCTGTGAAGCTGCGTCATTAGGGAGGAACTCATGCAGCGGCGGGTCAAGCAGTCTTACCGTTACAGGGAGGCCCTTCATAGCTTTGAATATGCCTTCGAAATCTTTACGCTGATATGTAAGGAGTTTCTTAAGAGCGCCTTCATAGTTTTTCTTTGTGTCGGCATATTTCTTTTTGATGGCCGCGGCATCCTTTTTGTCGGCTTCGGCAAGTTCTTTTTTCATCGCCGCATAGTCGTCAGCCGCGAGTATCAGGGAACGAACATGCCATATCCGTTCACCTTCAAAGAACATGTGTTCTGTTCTGCAAAGGCCGATTCCTTCAGCACCAAATTCACGTGCTGCAGCCGCGTCGTCCGGTGTGTCAGCGTTTGTGCGTACTTTTAATTTGCGCACCTTGTCGCAGATAGCCATAAACTTGGCAAAATCGCCGCTCATTTTAGGTTCAACCAGTGGTATCTGGCCCATGGCTACTTCGCCTCGGGTGCCGTCAAGGCTCAGCCAATCGCCTTCTTTGACAGTTTTTTTGCCGACTGTGAATTTTCTGGTTTTGTAGTTAACGCTGATTTCACCAACACCGGCAACACAGCATTTGCCCATGCCGCGTGCAACCACAGCGGCGTGAGAAGTCATGCCGCCTCTCTGGGTAAGAATACCTTCGGACGCGTGCATTCCTGAAATGTCTTCAGGGCTGGTCTCTATTCTTACAAGAATAACCTTTTTACCCTCTGCTGCCCAGGCATCAGCTGTCTCTGCGTCAAATACAACCTGGCCTACAGCTGCCCCGGGTGAGGCGGGAAGACCTTTAGCAATGACATCTCTTTTTGCTTTACTGTCAAAACTTGGGTGCAGCAGCATGTCAAGCTGTTCGGGCATTACCCTGGTTACGGCAACCTTGTTGGGTATCAGCTTTTCGGCGACCATATCCACGGCACATTTGACGGCTGCGGCAGCGGTGCGTTTACCGTTTCGTGTCTGGAGGATATAAAGTTTTTTCTGTTCAATTGTAAACTCGATATCCTGCATGTCTTTGTAGTGTTTTTCGAGTTTTTTCATCAATGCCACAAGCTCTTTATAAGCCTTAGGCATGATCTTAGAAAGTTTTTTCATTTCCAAAGGTGTTCTGATGCCCGCAACGACATCTTCGCCCTGGGCGTTGATGAGAAATTCGCCATAAAGTTCTTTTTCTCCGGTACTTGGGTTACGTGTGAAGCACACGCCCGTTCCGCAGTCTTCTCCCATATTTCCGAATACCATGGCCTGGACATTTACGGCCGTTCCCAGAAGATTTTCGATCTTGTGGATCTGGCGGTATTTAATAGCCCGCTCACTGTTCCAGGAGCCGAATACCGCATCGATGGCACCCTTGAGCTGATCGAGAGGTTTCTGCGGGAACATTTTGCCGATATTTTTTTTGTATATTTTTTTATAGCTTTCGACTAACTCTGCCAGCTGTTCTGCGGAAAGCTGGTTGTCGTTCTCGACTTTTGCCTTTTTCTTAGCTGCTTCGAGCGCTTCTTCAAACTTTTCGTGTTTGCAGCCCATGACAACATCGCCGTACATGTCTATAAATCTTCTGTAGATATCGTACACGAATCGGGGGTTGTTGGTCATTTCAATAAGACCGGCAACAACGTCATCATTAAGACCGAGGTTGAGGACTGTGTCCATCATACCGGGCATAGATACGGCGGCACCGCTGCGGACACTGACAAGCAGAGGGTTCTTGGGGTCGCCGAATTTCTTGCCCATTGCTGTTTCGAGTTTCTTAATGTTTTTAGAAACTTCAGCCTCGAGCCCCGCAGGCCATTTTGCGTTGTTTGAATAGTATTCCTGGCAGACATTCGTGGCGATAGTAAAACCGGCAGGTACCGGAACGCCGAGGTTTGTCATCTCAGCGAGATTGGCGCCTTTGCCGCCAAGAAGCTGCTTCATGGAAGCTTTGCCTTCGGCTTTTTTGCTGCCGAAGAAGTAAACTCTTTTTTCAGCCATTTTTAAAATTCTCCTGTATGAAAATTAATATTTTTTAGAGCTGTCACGTAAATTATAAGTCTTCATAGATGCAAAAATTGCAGTATAGATTTTTCTGCGGTAAAGTCAAATTCTTTGATATGTTTTTATTCAAAATTCGAACAAATGTAAAAATTTTCGTTGTCAATACATTTGCCGGCATGAATTTTTATGGATAGTTTCAAATTTGAGTTTATACTGATAAAATGCAAATCAATAAGAAAAAACTCTCGGGCGCTGCCCTGGCAATGATCTTGCCGGCTCCAAGCATCGGCGTAATTACAGCAATGATACTTATGCCCGGTACTGTGGTCGGCAGGGTTGTGTTTTTTTTCTGTAAGATTTGGCTGCTGGCATTACCGGTTCTCTGGCAGCTGGTTGTTGACCGAAAAAGTCTGAGCATTTCAAAGCCGCGGCAGGGCGGTTTTGCCCTTGCCTTCGTTACAGGTGCAGTAATGGGTTTAGCTGTTATTGCCGCATATCTGTTTCTGGGCAGATTTTTGATAGAGCCCCAGACTCTTAAAGACATGGCCGCGCAAAACGGGCTTGACAGGCCCGCTATTTATATTGCCGGAGCTTTGTACTGGATAACGATCAATTCAGTGTTAGAAGAGTATGTCTGGCGGTGGTTTGTTTTCAAAAAATGTTCAGATATATTTTCAACTAAAACAGCAATAGCGGCTTCTGCTGCCGGTTTCACTCTACACCATATCTTCGCAATGCAGATATATTTTAACTGGTTTGTTACTCTGGCAGCTGCGGCGGGAATATTTATCGGCGGAGGCGTATGGTCATGGCTGTATTTACGTTACAAATCGGTGTGGCCCGGTTACGTTTCACATGCTATTGTTGATCTGGCTGTTTTCGGTGTTGGCTGGCATTTGATTTTCTGTGTCTAAGATACAAGCGTCTCTGTCGCCGGGCCAAAGCATCACTGAAAATAGAGTTATTCATTGACACAAACCCGCCTTGGCGGTTTAATTGTTTACAGTGGACGCCGTTGCCGCTGTTACAGGTATGATAAATATTAGCATATAGATTTGAGGTGAACGAATGCAGAACGGGTATATACCGACAATTTTTGTTAAAGCTGAAACTATTCCGCAGGCCTGGGAAAGAGCCGTCCTTGAGGTGTGGCAGAAGGGTTGTCAGATAAAAACCCAGTACGACAAGCCTGAGGACCCCGCAAGCCGGGACGCTACAGGTATAATCGAAGTTGAAGACCCTTTTAAAGAGCCGCGGATACATAAAAATTTCCCCGGCGGCCCCGAAGAACTTGAATCCTACCGGCAGGAAGTTGTTGACGGGATACACAACCACTGGATAAACCCTGAGGAGGATAAATGGACATATACTTACAACGAACGCCTCTTTGAATATTCTCCCTGCGAGGATCTGAGCAAGTCTTCATCTCCAAGGCCTTTTAAGCCTGTCAATCAGGTTCAGTGCATGATCGAACAGCTCAGCCAGGCAACCTACTCACGCCGTGCGCAGGCGATAACCTGGCAGCCGACATGTGACCCCAAGACTTACGACCCGCCGTGCCTCCAGCGTGTATGGTGCAGACTTCTTGAGGATGAACAGGGAGAGCTGGTGCTGAATATGAATACCCACTGGAGGAGCCGCGATCTTTATAAGGCGTGGTTTATGAACGTTTACGCACTCACTGATCTTCAGAAAATTATAGCCGCGAAGATAGGTGATAAACTTCAACGCACAGTAAAAGTCGGCCGATATGTTGACATAGCTGACTCTCTGCACCTTTACGGCAGTTATTTCAGTGAGATTGAGCCGGAAATAAAAAAAATGAAAGATACTCCTCTGGATAACAGGGTTTGGAGCTCTGATAATCCGGCATTTGTAATGATGACAGAAGAGGCAAAACACAAACTTGCAGAAGATCCTGACTGGTACAGAAAGGGCAGGGGATGATTCGCGGCAGAAAACTGAAGGTATATGTCTAAAACCCCGCATTTAAATGTTTTAGCGTGTTCAGAAGCATTGATTATGCTTCCGCAGAGCTGTCCGGAGTTTTAGAAAATGAAAATATTTATTGCCGTTTAGCTTTTCTGCCGTTAGAATGGTTTTCAACACAAATAGTGATTCGGTACCGGCAGCGAATGGAGCGATAGCGACTTCAGCGATGTGTCGGCAAAGGGCCAACACCATAAAAGGTGCCTTTGGGCTACACACCCGCCGGATGATCAGCAGGCTTGGCGACCCCTTGCCTGCTGTTTTTTTGTTTGAACAATCCCTTTCTGGTAGTAAAAATTTTTTTCAACACTGTTCTGCGTGGGATTAATAATTTTAAATATTATATAAATAATTTTCTGCAAACAGGTTAGAGTTCGCGTTAAATTTAAATAATTCTTTAACTTGTAAACGCTGAATAAGTTTGTTACTATGAATTACGGTGTATGTTGTCTCAGAATTTAGCATCGGCATTTTGGCCCGTTTTTTCAGTTTTTTTTAATATTACAATTTTTTTTAATTGGAGGAATCATGATGAAAAATTCAATCATTTCTATTGTAATTGTGGTGTTACTTTTAATTTCAGCCGGCACTTCAAGAGCAGACTGGATGCGTGACCCTGCATCTGACGTTGACAAGGAATTCATTTCCGGCAACGAAGGAATAGCCCCGGGTACTCCACCGACTGACAATTCATGTTGGATGGCGGCAGCTTCTAACATGTTGGCCGGGGCCGGTTACGGAAACGGAGCAACGATTCAGGAGAGAGCCCAGGATATCTATTACGATATGCTGCTGTGGCGGAAGTCACTTGATCCAACTGACATCCACGGCACCCAGGACGGCGGCTGGATGGATAACGCTCTGAACTGGTGGCTCGGTTCGCCAAACAACGTGTGGCCTTCAAATCCATACGTAATTGTAACCGAATACGGCAATAAAAGTTATGACCCATGGGCATATTCACAGGGAGCCAGGTTCATTGGAAATCTGATACGTGATTATAAACAGGTCAGTATAGGCATCCGGTGGCCCCGCACCACTGCAGGCGGAAGCCCCAGCGGCGGACACGCTATAACACCCTGGGGTGATAGTGGTACAGCAGCTTATCTTTATTCGAATCCTGCAGAGATGATCACTGCGGATTCAGACCGAGATAACGGCGGAGACTTTCAGACATATACTTATGACTCGTTTACTAACCCAAATCCGGGTGGATTTAACGAGGGAAACGGCTGGTATTTCAATTTCAGCGGCAACCATACATATATATGCTACGCAGCTACCCTGACGCCTGCCGACAGTCCCATCGACCCTTCGGACGGGCCTACACAAAAGGTTGTCGGTTCATATAGGATTGACCAGGACAGTCTTGAAGATGCAACTGATATTCATTATACTGCATATACGGATTATGATATTCTCGCTTACCGTACCCAAATCGACCGCAATACTGTCAACGAACCCGAGATTGTTGAGGATAATGTGCACTATCCTCACCTAACCCGCTCAGATATTCACGTTGACTGGGACATCTCGGACAATCCTGTTCCGTACGGCGATGATGTTACTATAACAACTGAGTTTGTCCTCCAGGGCTGGAACGGAATCAGGTACGACGATGTTTATTTCACGTATCCAAATGAGATGGATACTAAATATATTCAGCCGCCTGACGAATCGACTCTTGGCACTGATGTCCGTGTGGACAGTAACGACGGGATTTACAGGATGCTGGCAGATGATTTTCCATGCACCAGAACAGGGCCGGTTACCAAAATTTTCCTGTGGAATTCATGGCTTGGTGACGGGCGGACAGGCCCTGCACCAGGTAATGTGGAGAAACTCAGTTTGACCATATACAGTGATGATCCAATTGGCGATGATCCAGATAATAAGTATGATGATCCAGGTAACAAGTTTTCAATGCCTCTTGAGGAGCTCTGGAGCGGCAGTTTCACGGAATTTCAAGTCAGTGAGTACGGCCTTAGTAATGAATTTTTCTGGGATCCCTACGTTGACGGCCAGCTTGGCAGTGATTATCGGATATGGCAATATGTTGTAGATATACCTGAAGAATCGGCTTTTGTTCAGGAAGGCACGCCCAGAAACCCAAAGATATACTGGCTGTCAGTTTCTGCTGAGATATCCGGCGTTGATAATCCACAGTTCGGCTGGAAAACAACACCCCTCAAGAATGCATGGAACGACACTGCTGTACACTGGGCCGATACATGGGAGTTTACAGATGAATTTGATTATTGGGAAGACCAGGAAACACACAGTTTCAAAGTTGACGGTTCCTGGTTCAAGGGTGCTTATAATTGCGCCACAGAATCTATACGGCTTGGAAACTGCGATCAGGGTACATATGCTTCCATTGTCGCGGCTGTAACCCCGGGCACGGATAAAGTAATGCTGCGTTTTCGTATTCCCTGGTCAGGTTCATCAGCCGGAGCAGGCCCTTCAGGCACATCAGTTTATGTGGACGATGTTTATCAGGGCTCAATATCCGGCTATGACTGTATATGGGATGAAATTATTCTGGAAGGAATGGCCCCTTATACAGAGGATGGCGAGATTCAAGTCCTGTTGATGGATGAAAAAGAGGGCTGCGACGGAGACATTCAGGTTACCTATCTCGAGGTTTATTCGGGAGCCAAGTCCTGGAAACCTCTTTATTATCCCCTTGGTCATGAGCTTAATGGCTATGACGTGAATATGTCATTCGGCATAGTTACCAGAAGCACTCAGCCGGGAACCCTGCTGCCAGGTTTTGGCTGGTACATAAACTCTTTTCCTCTTGAGAATGTGAATATTCAGGATATAACAGGCGGGTATGTCGTAGGTGCTTTCGATCTGATGGACTATGCCGGAGAACCGAAAATGCTTGGCGAGTACCGGTTTATTCACCAGCATCCGTATATATTTGACCCTGAGCTGTTCGAATTTACAATCGAACCGCCGCAAGGACAGGAAAACTGTGAGTTCGCGGCACGTAACTTCAGATTTGGACATACCTGGGGTATGCCCAACACTGCCGAGCTCTGGGAATTTAACCAGTGGATGACCGCTCTGCCCCAGGAGGTTTTCTTGTGCAGTCCTACTCCGGTAGTAATTCCGGTTAACTGGGACGGCAGACTTCCGTATCCCAAGAGCGACATTACACCTGCTCATCTGATTCCTGATGCTCCAGACTGCACAGTTTATCTGGAAGCGGATATTAACAAAGATTGCTGCGTAAATGTTCTTGATTTCCGGATTATGGCATCGCAGTGGCTTGAGTGTACAACAACACAAGGATTGTTTTTAAACTAAGTCAAATCAATATTACGGTACAGGCCCTGCCAGTCGGGCCTGTGCCGTAAAAAATGTTGTAACCGTTCTTCCTTGAATCCGGCGGTTGCGTAAAATTCCTCTATTTTTCTTGTTTTTACAGCTGAATATGTAAAATAGAATCTATTACGTTTTAGACAAATGGAATTTAATTTTTGATTTGACGGATATTCATGGCATATACAGTTCTGGCAAGACGTTACAGATCGCAGTCCTTTGATGATGTTGTAGGGCAGGACGCAGTTTCGCAGACGTTGAAAAACGCGATTGATGCAGACAGGGTCTCTCACGCCTACCTCTTTTGCGGAACTCGCGGAGTGGGAAAGACCACCATGGCCAGAATTCTGGCCAAGGCACTCAACTGTCTTTCATTCGATAAGCCTACTACCGAACCCTGCTGTAAATGTGACAGCTGTCTGGCTATAAATACCGGTGAAGATATTGACGTAATTGAGATTGACGGTGCAAGCAATAACAAGGTTGAACACATACACGATTTGCGGCAGAATGCCATATACCGTCCGGCCAGAAGCCGTTACAAAATATACATAATTGATGAAGTTCATATGCTCAGCAACAGTGCGTTTAACGCCCTGCTCAAAACGCTTGAGGAACCGCCTGATCATGTAAAATTTATATTTGCCACTACCGAGCCGAACAAGGTTCTTGCTACTATACAGTCCCGTTGCCAGAGGTTTGACTTTAAATCCATAGAACCTCAGGAAATAGCCGCTCAGCTGGCCAGGGTTCTGGATAGTGAGTCAATCGGTTACGATTCAGACGTTGTTACCGCCGTTGCAAGACTGGCCAACGGTTCTATGCGGGATGGGCTCAGCGTGCTGGATCAGCTTATAAGCAGCGGGGCTGACCCTTTAGATATGAAGGTGTTTGAAGACGTTCTTGGTGAACCCGACAGGGATCGGATAGCCTCATTACTTGAGATGGTGGGCTCTGACGACACTTCTGGTGTCCTTGGTATGCTTGACGGGCTTTTAAGAGACGGCATGACACCGCTGCAAATAGTCGAAGCCGCCATTGAGGTACTTCGTGACATGATGGTTGTCAAAGCCGGCGGCAGTGAAAAACTGCTTATATTGACTACTGCTGAGAAAAATCGCATAAACAGTATTGTTGAGCAGTTTGACATTGCTTCAATAATTTACGCAATCGCCTCGCTTGAAAAAATACGCTACCCGGTCAAAGAGTCTCAAAGCGCCCGGGCACTTCTTGAGGCTTTGTTTCTGCGGCTGACTCTTAGTGAGCATTTTATTGGTGTAAATGAGCTTATAAAGCGTATAGACACCGGACGGCTGAACGTAAAAAAAAAATTAACAGATAGTTTCAAGCCCAGCTCTGCGGGATTGAGTTCATTAAAAAATGAATCAGTATCCAGTGAATCTTCTCCTGATAAAGCCTCTTGCGGCCGACAACCAGAGATGCAAACCTTTACATGCCGCGATCTTGATGAAGTAGTCAATAACTGGCAAAATATCACCAATTCACTTGGTGCGATACAACAGCGTCTCGGTCTTTCGCTTGCTAAATCCCAGCCTTCGGAATTTGACGGTCAGACGCTTAAGGTACAATTTTCTGCCTCAGACAAAATGCCGATGCAGATATGTACTCATGCTTCAGATGAGGTATGCACGTACCTCTCAAAGCTGCTTGGCAGTAAAACCACTGTCAAATTCGAGATATCTCAAAGCGTTGGAACCAAAAAACAAGCCCGCCGCTCAAAAGGAGCCGGTTTCAGCAGGCAGCAAAAAGAACAAGCCCTGCAGGATTCAGGGGTAAAAATGCTTACTGAGGCTTTTAAAGCCAGGGTGGTCGGAATTCATCTAAAGGAACAGTGATAAATGAATAAGGCATATACAGACAGCCTCAACAATCTGATAAATGAATTTTCTAACCTGCCCGGAATCGGAGCAAAATCCGCCGAGAGACTGGCTTTTCATATTCTCAAATCCTCAAAACAGGATGCTATGAAACTTTCTTCGGCAATAAACGATGTAAAAACCAGGATTGTCCAATGCAGCAGATGCCACAATCTTTCAGAGCAGGAATTATGCCCGATATGCTTAGACAATGCCAGGGATTCATCTGTCGTTTGTGTCGTTGAGCAACCCAAGGACCTCATAAGCCTTGAAAATACAGGGTTTTGTGCATGGAAGTATCATGTTCTCGGCGGCCATATTGCTCCGCTTGAGGGGATTGAGCCGGAAGATTTAACAATAGATCATCTTATTGAACGTGTCGGCAAAGAAGGTATCAAAGAAATCGTCATGGCAACCAACCCTACAGTGGAAGGTGACGGAACCGCACTTTACATATGCTCTCTGTTGAGAGATATGGATGTAAAGGTGACGCGCCTTGCCAGAGGGCTGCCGGCCGGCAGCAGTATTGAATTTTCAAACTCTGCCATTCTTGCCGATGCGATACTTGGCAGGACAGAAATTGACTGATTTCTAATAACCTTTCTTAGCGTAGGCTTTTACAGCTCTTTATTTTTTCTTCTCCGTGACAGGCGGCAGGCGATAATGCTTCCTTCATAGAGAATGTATAAAGGCGTTGCCAATGCTATCTGTGAGACCACGTCCGGTGGAGTGGCCATGGCGGAAACTATAAGAAGCCCGATAAGGACGAATTTGCGAATGGATGTAAGCATTTCCACATCTACAAGGCCCATCTTTTCAGCAAATACGATGGCAATTGGAAGTTGAAAAGCTATACCAAAGATAAGTGTCAGCCGAAGTATGAAATTTATGTAGCTTGTCAGCGTAACTCCTACCTTGACAAATTCTATGCCGGTATCAAATCCAAGAAAAAATTTCAGTGATATCGGCCCGATTACCAGAAGAAAAAAGAAACAGCCAGTGATAAAAAGAAAAGCACTTATAGGCGTTACATAATATACATATTTTCTTTCGTGCCTGTAAAGGCCGGCTGAAACGAATCTCCATACATGATAAATTGCCCAGGGACTTGACAGTATTATGCCGAAAATAAGCGATGTTTTCAGGTAGATTAAGAATTTCTCTGCCGGTTCGAGTATCTGCAGTTCCGGCTCCATCCCGACCTGCTGCATAGCTATGCGAAAGGGTTCAGCTATAACATCAAGCAGAAATTTCCCCATGAAAAGACAGATTACCATTCCCAGGAATATTCCCATAAATGCCATTACCAGCCGGTAGCGAAGTTCCTCAAGGTGATCGCCAAGACTCATAGAAATTAGATCTTTTTCGTCCGGAACGGGCAGTTTCTTTTGGTTTTTTTTATTTTTTTTAGCCATATATAAGTAATTTTGATTGGTTTATCGTTGAAAAGATCCTTTATGTTTTTTCACCTAAAGGACTTGCTTTAATAGTTTTATATTCCCTGGGATACTGGCCTGGCACGGGAGATACCTGGGTTGCTTCCAGAAGTTTATAATCGCTGTCGGCTACTCCGGGTAAATTATATGGAATTATATTGATATCTCTGCCGCCAAGCAATTCAATTGCAGCCTTTCCGGCTATCAGCTCTTGGTCAAGTTTAGGCCCTTTCCAGCAGATAAACTTGCCTCCTGTCTTAATGAAGGGCATCGTCAGCTCCGAAATGATGCTCAGTCTTCCCATGGCTCTTGTGACCGCGGCGTCGAACTGGCCCCGGAAATCAAATTGATTTGCGAGTATTTCAGCTCTTTCAGGGTAGATGTCAACATTATTGAGCCCCATCTTTTCCGCCGCGGTATGCTGAAAACGAGCTTTCTTGCCCGTGGCTTCAACAGAAACTATATTCCAGTCAGGCAGGGCAACTGCCAGTACAAGTGCCGGAAAACCGCCGCCCGAGCCAATATCTATCAAAGAGTTCTTACGGCCCGGCAGTCTCAGCGTTTCAAGTACAGCCAGGGCCTGAAGTGAATCTTCAAAATGACGTGTCCAGATCTGATCAATTTCCGTTATACGAGTCAGATTTAAATATTTATTGTGATCCTGCAGAAGCTGCGCAAACAGTTTGAGCTGCTCAATTTGCTTATCAGATAGCTGTGATGTATATTTGCCGGTTAACATTAAAAATTGCGGCATATGGTCTAAAACCCGGCTGCCGGTAACCCTGTATTGAATTCTTGTTCTATAAATTGAAAATTATATCAAGAGGCTGATGAAATACAACAACATTAGCTTGCAAAATGTAATAGAATTGCTATTATTGTCGGCAATGGTCAGCAAACAGAACAAAAACTCAACCGGGGCGGTTGCTTCAAACAAAAAAGCCCGGTTTGAATATGAGATAGTTGATAAGATTGAAGCCGGGATTTCTCTTAACGGGAGTGAGGTGAAATCACTCAGGGCGGGAAATGCCGATTTAAACGGATCTTATGCACGCATAATAAACGGTGAGTGTTATCTCTACAGTTCTAAAATTGATCAGTATTTTGAGGCCAGTTACAACAATCACGACCCCCAAAGGCAGCGAAAACTCTTATTACACAAAGCAGAGATCAGAAAACTCTATACAAAACTCGATCAAAGAGGCTATACTCTTGTTCCGCTGAAAATCTATTTCAATTCCCGCGGCATAGCAAAGGTTCAGCTGGCACTTGCCTCCGGTAAGAAGAAGTATGATAAAAGAAATACTATTAAGGAACGGGATAACAGACGTGATACAGAACGCCAGATGCGGAATTTTGGCAGGTGAAATAAAATTAACTTAAAATAAAAGGATTTCTTAATGACTGACGAGAAAAAAATCATAATTGACCAAGACTGGAAAAAAGAAGCAAAAGCAGAAAAAGAAAAGTTATCAAAAGAAAATAAAGAATCACAGGAATCTTCTGACCAGCAGAGCCAGCAGCTGCCTGATGCCGATTTCTCGGTACTGGTAAGTATGCTTTCAACACAGGCACTCTTTGCAATGGGGCTTGTCGCTCCGGAGGGTATGGAAGACAAAATTAAAAAAGACTTAAAACTGGCTCAATTTAACATCGATCTTCTCGCTATCATTGAAGAAAAAACCAAAGGCAACCTTTCAAAAGAAGAAGAAGAATTGCTTAGCGGTTCTTTAAGCCAGCTGCGTATGGCATATGTAACCGTTGCTGAGAAGTAAATTAAACATCATCCTTTGCTGTTGCGGTGTAAGTTGTTAGCAATTATATGCTTACAAAAGAAGGGCGGGTACAAACCCGCCCTTGAAACCCGCGATTCGCGGGGCATTTCCGAAGCCAGGTGCCGGGGTTAACCGGCCGTCCTTTTACACTCTTTTTGGCTCTCTGGAAAGAGCCTGTCATCACACTCATCTGGCTATTAACGCACTATAATATTACCAGAGCCGGTACCCCTTTGCAACTCGTATAAATACGTGTTTCTATGAAAAAAAACGTTTTTGAGCTAAATAATCTTAATTCTCTCTGGAGAGTTTTATACCGATCAATCAATTCTGTGGGTAACTTTCATGACAGAGAGGGGTTAAAATCCCACGTTTCTCTGGACAGCGAGAGAGAAAAGGATAAAATACACCAATCTTTTAATGGTGTTTACCGTGATAACCGGTGCAATTATATAAATCTGCAATGTATTTTACCAGGATGAAACTCATGAGAGAAAACATAGAAGCCAAAACACAAAATTTAAATGAAGCCCGCATGGCCGCGTACTCGCAAGTTAGCGGCTACCAGCGTACACGCGAGATGACTCTTGATGATATGCTGTTGGATAATCGTATCCTCTTTATGATTGGAGAGATAAATTACCGCATGGCTACAGAGGTCATCATGAAGCTGCTCTATCTTGACAACAGCAAACCGGGAAGTGAGATCAACCTCTATATCAATTCCCCCGGCGGCAGTGTCGATGACACCATGGCGATCTACGATACGATCCGTTTCATTAAAAGCCCCGTTGCTACGTATTGTATCGGCAGGGCGCAATCGGGCGCTGCGGTAATTCTCGCGGCCGGCGCAAAAGATAAACGCTTTGCTTTGCCCCATGCCAAGATTATGCTTCACCAGCCCTGGGGGGGAGTTACCGGCCAGGCCGCAGATATTAAGATACAGGCTGAAGAAATTATTAAAGCTCGAGCCATGCTAAACGAGGTGCTTTCGAAACTCACCGGACAGACCATCTCAACCATTGAGAAAGAAACAGACCGTGATAAATATATGACCGCTAAAGAGGCTTTTGATTACGGAATAATAGACGAAGTACTTACAGAGCCTGAGGAAGAAAAAGACACCAAATGAGTGGCCTTGATATAATTAAGATACTTAATTGCATTCAGCCATTGGGTTTATGAAAAATCTGCTTAATTCTCTAAAAAGATTTGATTTCATAGCGGTTTGCCAGTATATTTATGTCATTATTATTGATTTAAAATCAAGGATTATGGTATGATAACCAGAGAAGCAGATTACGCTATACGCATGATTCAATATCTTGCAGACCATTATGATTCGTCAGTGCCGGCTACCGCAAAGGACATATCAGAGGTCATGGAGATTCCATACAGGCATCTTCGGCTCATAGCCGGAAAACTTTCTAACGCGGGAATACTTAAGAGTTGGCGGGGAAGCAGCGGCGGCTACTGGCTCAACAAAGATCCTCAAGAGCTGAGTCTTTTTGAAGTTCTTGAGGCCATTGCCCCGAGAAGTTTTATGCTTAATATGTGTATGGATAAAAATACGCCGTGCCACCGCGCAAGCTACTGCAAAGTTCATGAGCAGCTCGAAAACCTGCAAGAGAATGTCAATAAATCACTTTCCAATATATATTTCGATCAGCTCAAGCAGGGCAGATAGCAAGATTTACAGCAATATGCCTTATCCATTTTGCCTTGGCTTGTTTAGTCGCCGGGCAGTTTAAATTTATAAAATATCCCTTCTTCCCTCTGTTCCGCAGTAATAAGTTTCTCTTCTGAGAGCGAGCTTATTATTTTAGATATTACACTGGCGTTTACATCAAGACTTTTTGACAGACCCTCGATGGTGCATGGCCTTCTCTTGAGCGTTTCAAGTACGTCGCTGCGGGAAGTGTAATGGCTTTGGCCGGCGTTTTGTTTGCTGAAAGCAGCTATGACCTCGGCTTTTCCGCCAAGGCGTTTTGCGATTTCGTTCATTTTCTCTTGCGGCACTGTTTTGGCAGCCGGGTCGGTTACCGGACGTACTGCGGTGTTGAGCTGTACCCTGTCGGGATTTATCCGGCTGATGTGTTCCGCGAAGGCTTCTATCTGCTGATCGGACGTGTTAAGCCCTTCAAGGAGAAAAACTTCCAGCCAGTATTGGCCGCTGTATTCCTGGCGAAACTTTATCAGCCCCTCCAGGTGCTTCTCAAAAGTTATGCTTTTGTGCGGCTGGTTGACCATCTCAAATGTCGCCTGGTCAACTGCGTCGAGAGACGGCATGACAGTATCCGCCGCGAGCAGCTCTTTTCGGACCTGCGGATCCCATAACAGTGTGCCGTTGGTTATAACCACCATAGGGATATCTGTCATGGCTTTTATGCCGGTGATCAGCCTGCCGATGCCCGAGTTGAGCGTCGGTTCGCCTGAGCCGCTAATCGTTATCCTGTCGATTTTTACGTCTTCGGCGAGTTTGCGTTCAAGCTCTTTGAGAACAAGGCTGACGTCAACATACTCCTGGCGTTGTACTGTGACATCGCTGTTCATGCCGAGCTGGCAGTAGCGGCAGTTCTGGCTGCACGTCTTGAGCGGGATAATATCAAGTCCCAGACTCCAGCCAAGCCGCCGGCTCGGTACGGGGCCGTATATGTATTTGTATTTTCTCATTTTAAACATCCGTGTTTAAATATTGGCTCGATGGAATCGTATTATGTACAATTATAACAGTCAGCTTATAGAAAGTCAATTGAGCTGTTATGTGATCAGTAATTCTGTAAGATATTTTTGTGGGAATGTTTTTGCTGCAATATCTGACTTAGAATCTATTAAGGTTGACCAGCTTCGGAACGCATAGTCTTGTTCGTCTGAACCAATATCTAATCCCGCATATAATTGATTTGCCAGTATAACAATGCTATTGATCATCTTTCGTATTTGCGGCTTGATATTATGCATGTAAATACACTGGGTAAGAATAACAACTGTTTTTTAAGCTACCAAAAGTAGTTTAATTGTTGTAAGTTGTTTTTTTTAAAGAAGCTATAATTAAAATATTAAAAATTTTTAAAGTTTTTAAATTTATATTGTATTTTTACTTGACTTATGTTTGATTATTAGCATAATATAGGCAACATAATATTATGTTTTTTAATGTGTTTTATTTTATGAATGAGAGATTATGAATAATTTATTGGATAATATCGCTATTGATAAGGGGAAAGACAAGAAAGTGTCTATATTCCGGCAGATTGAAAGACAAATAAGGCTAAAGATGATTATGGGTGAACTGAATACTGGCGATAAATTACCAACAGTATCTGATATGGTTAACAGTTTCAAGGTAGATTATCGTACTGCTAATGAAGCGCTCAAAGTATTGGAGAACAAGGGCTTGATTCACATTCCAAAGGGGAGAGGCAAAAAACCTACGGTACTTAGCAATGGTGATCTTAATAGTCACAAAGACCTCCGGGTTTCCGTGTCATACATTCGCTGGAATATTGATCCTATGGGAATGCAAATAGCATCTGGAATGAACGAATTTGCAAGAAACAGTTTGAAATGTGTTGATCTTCGAATAGTAGATGCGCACGGTGATATTGATAGCTATTTTAACCTACTTCTTAATAGTACTTCAAATGGTATTATTACAGGTGCGTATGATACTCCAGATTTCCGTAATGTTGTTAGCCAACTCTTAGAAAACAACAAAAAACTACTTTTTATTGATCGTATGCTATCAGATTTGTCTGTTAATTGTATTTCAATTGACCACATTGATGGAGCATATCATGCCACAAAACACTTGTTAATGGAACATAAAATGCCAGTTTATTACTTAGGGTGTGATGTCTTTAATGGAGCCAGTGCCAGCGAGGATCGTTTTTACGGCTGGAAAACGGCAATGATAGAATGTGGTTTTTCCGATCTTGGTCAGTATGTTTTGAGCGAATCTGCAGATAATTATAAAACAATAAATCAAGTCAATATTGCTTATGAAAGAGCACTGCAATTGTTTAAAGAGCAGAGAAATAAGCAGTTTTCCTTATTTGCCATTAATGATTTTGTGGCGAAAGAAGTTTACGCTGCGGCTGATGCGGCCGGTTTGCGAATCGGAAAAGACGTATTTGTTGTTGGTTTTGGCGACTATCCTTTTTGTGAACAACTGCCAGTCGCCCTAACCAGCGTTAAGCAATTCAACAAAATTGTGGGGCATGAAGCTATAAAACTTTTGGTGCAGAGTGCTCTGTTTGGTAGCTCTGGATATGTGTATTACAAAATACCCTCAGAGTTGGTTATAAGGGAAAGCAGTGTATGCAGCTGAAATGTTATATTTGAATTAAGTTGTTCTTTTTACGAATATTATTATAAAGAAAGGTGCTTAACATGAAAAGTAAAGTTCTATTGTGCAGTATTGTTGTGTCTTTATTCACGGTTCCTGGTATTGCTGAATGGATATTTTGGACTAACGGTTCCGGCGACAGGTGTTGGAGCAACCCACAAAACTGGGATTTAGGCAGAGTACCAGCCGCAGATGACCAAGTTTGCATGGACCACAATTGTGGCGGTGGACCTGTTATTGAAGGTGACATTGTTGTCGACTGGTTTGTTATAGGTTCAGGTTGGGAACCCGGTGCTAGTCTTGATTGTGAGGTGACAATAGCTGAACAAGCTAATGTTTTATGTAATGAATTCTTCATCGCAGACAACACAACAGCAAATGTAGTTTATAATCAATATGGCAACATGACAGTCAATAATATATCTCGTTTAGGTTTGAGCGGAATTGCAACTGTAAATATTTATGGTGGCACATTTAATTCAGTGGGACCGTTGGGTATAGGATATAATCCTGGCAGTATAACAAGAGTAAATATTTACAATGGATCCTTGGAAACCACAAATACTCTGGTATTTTCTGTCTATGAAGCAACAGATATTCTTGTTGATATACAAGGTGACGGCCAGTTAATCTGTGGCGGAAGTAATTTCTTGATATATTTTCAACACTGGATTAGCCAAGGCTGGATTAAATCGTATGGCTTATCTGAGCGGGTAGGAATTGATTACGGTTATCTTAATCCAGGGAAAAATACCGCCTATGCACTCCAGTATTCGGCACGCAATCGTTCTGATCTAAATTTAGACGAGATAGTTGATATGGATGATTTTTTCCTTTTTGCTTCTCAATGGCTCCTGTCTGAAACATGGTGGCAAACACGATAGTTTTTTTTGTTCTATAATAAACAAATTTTTAAGGAATATAGTAATGAACAAAGCAGCAAAAAAATCAGTTTTAGTTTTCATTTTTATAGCATTTACTTCGCACCTCTGTCAAGGTTCTGATATGGTATGGACAAATGATGATATGGATAATGATTGGCATAACGACTGGAATTGGATAAATGGTGCAGGTACAGAGCCAACAGAAACCGATAATGTGTGGATTGATAACACTGATGCTATTGGCGGTGGACCAGTAATAACGGGTGATGCAAGAGCAAATATAATATTTTTAGGTGCTAACGGCGCAGGCAGTACACAATTAACCGTAGCAGCTCAAGGCGATGTTACCGCTTTCGAATTAGGATTATCTGACCACCCACAAGCTGTTGCGGTTTATAATCAATATGGTAATGCAAGTTTTACTTCTGTCTTAAATATCGGAGTGATGGGAGAAGCGATGGTGAATATCTATGGCGGCACACTGGTGTCGCCAATCTCTTTAGCCAAAGCAATATCTTCAAAAGCAAGATTTAATATTTATGATGGTACAGTTGATGCAACAGCGGGCTTTACAATGCCTGCAGATACTAAATGTAATGTAGTCATTAATATTGAAGCAGGTAATTTGATTCTATCCGGTAATGTTATTGAGGATGTTGAGTTCTGGGCAGCAAATGGTTGGTTAACTGGTTATGGGTCTCCATTAAATATTTGCGTCTCGTATGATGAACAGACAGACAGAACCTCTGTGTACTCTGTAAATGTATATTCTCATGGCATTGGTGCTGACATAAACAAAGATGGAATGGTTAATTTAGAAGATTTAGCGATTCTCATGGAAGAATTAATACTGTAAGAATTTACGTAATAAATTAATTTTTAAACTGGAGTATATCATGCACTTGACAATCAAAAAGAAAGGTTTTACCTTAATCGAATTACTGGTGGTTATTTCGATAATTGCCATTTTGATGGGCATATTATTGCCCGCCTTAAACAAAGTCCGGGAGAATGCAAGAACTGTAGTATGTGCTTCTAATGTAAAGCAATGGGGATTAGTCTTTGCACTTTATAATAATGATTTTAATGATCTGTACCCGGATGAAACGAGTGTAAATGGGGAGCAGGGAGCAAATGCCAATTGGTGGTTCGAAAAACTCAAACCTTATTACCAGAACACAGAGCTTTTGTTATGCCCTTCTGCAAAAAAAGCCTATGATGCTGGTGCGCAAAATCCACATGCTTGCTGGAATGTGGTGTGGGCCGACAATAATAATAACCAAGTTGCACATTGCAGTTACGGCGCAAATGCCTGGATAGCCAGCCAGTCAAAATCAGGGGCTCCTCTGTGGATATATGATACAAGCAAATTTTGGCAAAAAAACAATGCCTCAAAACCGCAGAATGTTCCTGTATTTATGGATTGTGCTTTGTTTGATGGCTTTCCAGAAGATTACGATAGAGCTCCGATACAATATGGAGTATTTAATTATGGACTCGGCCCAAATATGATGTGGCGGTTTGCAATCGACAGGCATGAAGGCTACGTTAATTGCACCTTTATGGATAGTTCTGTAAGGAAGATTCATATAAAGGAACTGTGGGAATTAAAGTGGCATCGTAAATTCGACACTAAGCGGGATTATAACGGTGGCAGATGGCCTGAATGGATAAATAAATTATAAAAGGAAAAATTGTTATGATAAATTATGCGAGGCACCTAATCTTATTGTTATCAATTGCAAC
The DNA here is from genome assembly GCF_001999965.1 of Limihaloglobus sulfuriphilus. Classification (GTDB taxonomy): domain Bacteria; phylum Planctomycetota; class Phycisphaerae; order Sedimentisphaerales; family Sedimentisphaeraceae; genus Limihaloglobus; species Limihaloglobus sulfuriphilus. The sequence goes on from NZ_CP019646.1 coordinate 987,730, forward strand.
TATAGTGTTGCCATCTTCCAGTTTAGCTACAATGGAAGAAGAAAAATCACAAGAAATGGCCAGATTTGGCATGGAATCTCTTCACATAATATCTGATGTAAAAACCCGTTCTCTGTCAGCAGAAAACCCGACAGGAGAAAAAGGCAAAGGCGCAATGGCTGTACCAAATCCTAACAGGCAGGGACCACAGCCTGCGGGTGCGGGTTGTGCGGATGACCTTGGTCAAGGTTGGAAAGTAAGGCCGTTTGTGAGAGTTAATAAAGGAGAAACTGTTACGCTTATGGATAATGACGGTCCGGGAATAATTCAGCACATATGGCTTGTTGACGGTGTGTTAGGCGAAAATTCGCTGAGCCGTTCTCATGTGCTTAGATTTTATTGGGACAGAGAAACTACGCCATCAATTGAGGTTCCAGTTGCTGATTTTTTTGCAGTGGGTCATCAAACGTTTGCACCTGTAGTCTCTATGCCTGTTACTGTACACCCGGCTAACTCTCTCAATTGTTACTGGCAAATGCCATTTAGAAAACATGCCAAAATTACTTTTTCCAACGAATCTGAAACTGACGACTTGCCACTTCTAGCGTATCAAATCACCTATGCAGAAACGGAAGTTTCTGATGATGCAGGGTATTTACACGTCCAATTTCGTAGGGCAAGAACCGGTAATCACAATCCTTACGTTATTGTAGATGATATAAGAGGAAAAGGGAAATACGTAGGAACCTTTATATCATGGTCGCAGCGTGATGAAGGTTGGAATGGTATAACTGAAGGTGAAATAAAGTTTTATATAGATGGCGATAAAGAATTTCCTACTATCTGTGGTACGGGAACAGAAGACTATTTTTGTCATAGTTTTGGTCTTTATGCTGATACATCATCTCTGTATACAGGAAATAAAAGGGTGTCAAAACCGGGAGAATTTCCTGTTTTGTGGAGTTTGTATCGGTGGCATATTATAGACCCGATTTATTTTGAGAAAGACTTAAAAATAACTCTACAAGCAATGGGTTGGAACAAACAAACCGGGAAATATAGACTGCTTGACGATGACATTGCATCTGTGGCATATTGGTACCAGACAGAACCTCATGCTGAATTCTCTAAGTTTCCTTCTGTTGAGGAACGGTGCAAAAAAGTCAAACCGGTAGCATATTTAATGAAAAAAATTGTAAGGGTAGAAGATGCCTTCGAGTGCGAGAGTTTAGAAATTTTAACGAAATCGCCAGGTACAGAGGCTGTTATTCAGGATGTAAGTGGCATAGCTATAGGTGTTAATGGTGATAAACAGCTTTGGGTAAAACCTAAAAAGAAAGGTGATTACATTGAATTATCTATTCCGTCAGAAAGCACGGGAGCCCAGTCCATAACCCTTTATACTGTTAAGTCACATGATTATGGAATTCTTGAGTTTTCGGTGAACGGCGTAGATATCCCCGGAACTTACGATAGCTACGGTACAATAGCCCAAAGATCAGATCCAATTAAATTAGGTGAATTTGTGCCAATTGAGGGTCGTTTTGTTCTTAAAGTTAGAATTGCAGGTAATAATTCTCTTGCAAGACTTTCTGGAGATTATTATTACTTTGGATTAGATTGTATTGTTTTGTCCGTTGATTAAGGGGAGTATAGCATGTGTATGTGTGAGTTTTTAGTATTTTACGTTTGATAAACAATTTCTATTTTAAAGTATTAACGCGAATTTGCTATTTTGAAAGATTTTATTTGGAAATACTTACTTGCGATGACTTATATATATAAAATCTAAATTCCGGAGTTACTTATGCAATTTGATTTTTTTAGCTTAGTAACCCGGGCCCCAGAATGACTTGTTTTCCTGGGCTGTCTGGAGTCTCAGTTCCGGGGAGAACATATGTTTGCCGTTGTCGAATTTTGGAGGTATCCATCTATCCTCCTTTTCGCAATCTATTCCCCTGAAAGCCTTTACATGGCCGTCAGTGTACAGCACATTCATTGAGCCGTCGTGATAAAAACCGCTTGTCATGCGATGGTGGCCGTCGTTTCGGATGTTGTATTTGCCGGTTTGCGGGGCCTGATTATCGTAGAACTGCGAGGCGTAGCTTGTTTCGCCCATCATCATGCAGTCCGCGGGAGAGGGTATCTGGCTGAATTTGTACCCTCCGCCGGGCCCGAGCCGCACATTTCTGCCGTTTGTTTGTGTGTTTTCGTGGTAGCCGTTCAGTGCGTAACTGGTCATGCCGGTATGGGGATTGAACTTAAAACCCAGTGGATAAGGGTCTTTATCTGCCGGGCAGAACCATGTCTGGGCGGCATTCTTGAGCAGGTCGGTTTCAACCCTCACATCTACGTACGGCAGGAGAGCGATATTCCAGAGCATTCTAACCTCTTGTGCTGAATGGGTATAGAGGATTTCACCTGCGTGGATTACTTTGTCGCTGTTGTCGGCGGCATACGCCCTCAATGCCAGCGATATCTGGTTCATGTTCGTTGAACAAATCAGCCGGTTTGCTGTGTTCCTTGCCCGCCGCAGTGCAGGCAGCAGAATCGACATGATCAGAGCAATTACAGCTATGACCACTAATAATTCCACAAGTGTAAAAGCTCTTTTGTTTTTAGAGGTGCCATTCATCATGTGTAATTAAACAGGCGGCAGACATCCGCGGCCGGCCGCCTGTTAATGTTGTTATTGAATTGCGGTAGAGCTGAGCCATTGGCTGGAAAGAATGGCAAAATCAGCCAGATCTACAATGTCATCGCCGTTAAAATCATAATCCGATACGGTTTTGGTGTCGATATCAACCTGATCAACCATCGCAGAGCCGCCCATAGTGTGCTCTGCGTCCGGCGGGTAGCGGAAAACGCTGAGTTTGAGGTAGAGGCCGTTGTTTTTGTCTGAGTAGCGGAAAATTCCTGTTGTCCTGTACCAGCGGCCAATCGAACCGGCTGTCTCATCAAGCACTTCAGTATTAACCGAGACGGTTTCAATACCGGCAGAATCCGCCATTGTTTCATCGTGAGCCGCGGCCAAAGCAAAAGGTTCCGCTCCGTCCATGCGGCCGAAGTATGTCATTTGAACCCATACCAGGTTGTCGCAGCCGATCTGTGCAGCGGCGGCGGGTACATGGAATTTTAGATGAGTATGTCCCATGCCTCCGTAGTATCCCTTGCGGGGAGTCACTAAATATTCAACTTCCGGCATCCAGCCGACAAGTCCCATAGCGATCAGGTGCTGATACTCCGGAGGCACATCGAAACTGGTCTCAATCAGGGCGGCATCGCCGAACTCGTTTATTGGTTCAGGGACGCCGTCGGGATTGAGCGGAAGTGCCGGACCCTCTGGAGCGGTGTATTCGGGTTCCATAAAGTCCCAGCTCTGGTGCGAGAAGTTCATGCTCTGCTCCCACATCGGAGGGTTGGCATAATCGCCGGCGGCAAAGCCGGAGGCGAAAATAATACTTAGTGTACAAATTAATAGTGCTGAACGTTTCATAAGTAAGTACCTCATTAAATAATTTTTATATAATTTTTTAAGCGTAATTGTGCATCCCTGTGAAAATATTCGATATGTTTACCCATAGAAGAGTTATAACTATAAAGATAAACCCCATGACCACAATCATACAGTTTAATTTGGGCATTTTCTGCCCGTAAGTGTATCTGAAATGAAAATAGCCTACATAAACCAATACCGTTGCCAGCGACCACAGCTCCTTCGGATCCCAGCCCCAGTAACGGCTCCAGGCAGCTTTTGCCCACAGGCTGCCCAGCAGCAGACCCAGTACCAGCAGAGGAAAACCCGCACGGCAGAGCCTGTAGGCTCCTGTTTCGCATATTTGAGATATTTGTAGATTGTCGCTGCCTCTGAAAAAAGGTATCGACGCCATAACAGCAGCCTTTGTCAGCAGCATATAAGCGAAAATGTAAACCGCCACATGCGGTATGAAGTACGGGCTTTGCAGGGCGGGGGGCAGGCGGTGTGCCTCGCCGCTGAAGATGAAGCCGCAGGGGAATAGAATCGCCAATACTATAAGTGTGTCGGCCTTAAGCATATCAATACCGAGTTTACGTCTGCTGATTTCGTAGCAGGGGTATGCTGCGGCCGCGAGAAATAAGAACACCTCAAACATCGACTGAAGCGGCAGCTGTCCCTTGTTTATCCAGCGGACAACGAAAGCGGCGATTCCTGTGATAAATGATAGCATGAACACCCGTCTTGCAGTTTTTTCGAGTTTAATAACCGCCAGAACGAAAGACAAAAGGCACATCGCCATCATAATATATATCAGGTATCCGAGAAGATCAGTCTTTAAGGTCATTTTTCCCGCCTTTCTTTCTCAGGTACGAGCGTGCGAAAAGACCCGCCAGAAGCAGTGCAAAACCGGTATTTATTACGAGGCTGCCTGAATCGGATACAACTTTGAGTACGGTGTATCTGTGTCCCGCGGAGTCGTAGGAGTTCTGATAGATGTGGTACCCTCCATAATGCAGAGGTTTGTTGACCTTTATATCTTTGGTAAACACTTCACCATCGGCTCCTGTGATCTCAACTTCGCTGACATATTCCCTGATCTCTTTGCGGTATGCCATTCTCAAGCCGTTTTCATCAGGCCTTTGTTCTGGAAATTTCGCGAAGATATATTTTTTATAGCTCTTCGCCTCGGGAGGCTCAACCTTGACCTCAACTGCCGGGTTTATGCCGTCTTGCTGCGAGTCATAGGGCTGCATTCCTGTTTCTGTCTCTTCGAGTTTAAAATTTGAGAACTTTCTTGCTGCCATAATTTTTGTGCCGTCCTGCATTTCTACAAAAGCGCCTGGGAGTATAGAAAGTGTTTTGACCTCCCGGCCGGCATATTCAACAATCAGATAGTCGTCTTTGTAATGTTCCACCCTGAAATCATTCAGATTTACAGTAAAATCGAGTTTTCTGGATGATTCGTCCGGCAGGATTACGCTGTTGGTCTTCTGGCCTTCATATATAACCATAAATCCCTGGTTGAATTTGTCTTGTTTTAACAATTTGTTCAGGACAAAAGTCCCGAGCACCGATGACATCGCAAAGCCTGTTAGAATCAAAATACAACCGATATGTATCAAAAACAGAGTTTTCTGCTTCCTCAGGCTTTTAAAGCAGAAGATTCCAAACACTAAACTCAAAATCATGGCTGCCCAGAAAACCATCATTGGCACAGAGCTGAAAAGCCCAGCCGCCTTATCGGCGCCCATAAAGGCACCAACGATTGACCACACTGTCCAGAGAACAATGAAAACAATCGTGAGATTCATGGTTTTTCTGCGTATATTCTTCATCAGGTTTGTTCCGAAAACGAAGTCAAAATAAGTTACAGTTAATATTTACCGGCAATATGATATGTATTTTGTGGTATATAGCAAGGATAATACAGCTTAATTGAGCAGTAAATAAGCTGTAAAAAGGGTCTGTGTGTTTCTAAAAGATATTTATTCTGTCAGAAGCCACTGTTCAACAAAGAGTTTGAGATCAGATATGTCCACAAATCCGCTCAAATCCAGGTCGGCATCACCGCAGGGTGCCTCAACCGTGCACTCAGAGAGCCAAACCGCTGCCAGTGCAGATTGGTCAAAGAAATCGACTATGCCGTCCGAATCAAAATCAGCCGAGCGTGTTCCCGCGTACTGCTGTTGGTCGATGTTGTAATTCACCGGCCCTGTATATGATACTGCAGCCGGTTCAAACCACCAGCCGTCTCTGGCGGGGTAGATTGTGCCGCCTTGCCAGCCTAACGGGACTTCCAGACTGTAGCTGCCCTGGGAATCAGTTGTTGCAGAACCGGTCAGCTCGCCGGACGCTATCAGGACATCAGCAACGCCGTATCCGCTGTCTGTGGTTATATTTCCGGAGATAGTTACTGTGCAATTCTGGTCGGCAGCGGCGCTAACGATGTTAGACATCTGCATATTACCCGCGGAGCTATAGGCCTGGACCGCAAAATAGTATGTGCTCAGAGGGTCAAGCCCTGAAATGTCAACAGAATCCACCATTCCCAGATCCGTTCCGGACGGGGGAGTGCCGTCTGTTAACGGGGTAAATGGAGCTTGATCTGAATTTTCCTGATAGTATAAAATATATCCTTGAGCACCGGCGGGGTGGCTCCAATCCAGGCTTACCTGGCCGCAGTCCGGACCGGCGGTAACCGCAAGATCGGTAACACCCGGTTCAGAGAGTGTCTGGCCGCTGATTATCAGTGAATACTGCTGATGCTGATTTGTCAGGCTGCCTTTATAACTGACTTCAACCGTATAATCACCAATTGCCAGGGGCTGGTTTATCAGCACCTGCTCAACGTTATCAACGGTATTGTCACCCGTAGCGGCAGGCTCTGAAGGATTGAGCACATCCAGCACAAACGGACGGTACAGCGTTTTATCCGGGCCGTACACCCTCAGATCCAGGTCATTAACCAGCCGCGGAGTTCTGTCATCCAAATTGTTTTGCGTGCTGCCGGGAGGGTCTGTCCAGCAGAGTGTAACCCGAACCGGCTCGCTGCCCGAACAAGTAATTGTGTAGGTATGTGAAGTTTGGGTGCTGAGCATATCGGCCGCAGATATTACATTTTTGTCGGGGTAATCTGCCTGGGCTTTAATCAGGTTCGCCGCGGCAAGGGAGTTGACAAGCCCCCAGCCGAAAGTGTAATCGGGGCCGGCCCTGCCTAAATCATCGGCAGTGTGTATCAAAAGGCCTTTGAGCGTGCTTGATAGCATATATTCGCCGTCTAAAAGGCTTTTGTGGTATTCTGTGAGAAGGGCGGCGGCTCCGCTGGCTGCCGGTGCTGACATGCTTGTACCGGTGTACGCGGCGTATGAGCTGTCGCTGTTGGCTATCGAGCTGTAAACGGAGACACCGTTTGTAACGATGTCGGGTTTTATCCTGCCATCGTCTGTAGGCCCCCAGCAGCTGAAATAGCTCATTGTCGCACGGGTTATGTCACGTTGGCCGTAATAGACCGCGTCATAAACGGCGCCGGTTGTGAGTATGTTCTTGCCGCAGGACTTGCTGGGCAGGGTGTCAAAGCCGCCGTTGTCCCAGCCGTCAATATACGGGTCTGTTGAGCTGTTGTAGGCTTTTGAACGCCAGAATGGTCCTTTGTCCTGGTATTCAAAGGTTTCGCCTTCTGCCGGGGCAGGGTCGTTTCTGTCATTGCCCACTGCCTTAACCGGCAGGTAGTACGGGGCGTTATAACAAAGCTCGTCCCAGTCGCGTGTATCAGAGCCATAGAATCCGAAAAGATAAGATTCTCTCTCTCCCCAGTTGCCGTACCACCGCATAGGTGATGTGGAAGTATCCCAGCCGGCAACAAGGGTGTATGAGTGGTTTGATATAGCAATCTTCCCCGGCTCTGCTGAATAACTCATTGCAATTGATGTCATTTCCGCTACGTCGGAGCTGTAATCGTAGCATTCCAGGTTGATAAACGGGGCAATGCCTATAGCTGTGGCGGTGATTCCGGAGGCGGCAATTGTTCCAGCGACATGTGTCGGGTGGCTGGCGACTGCCGCGGATTCGGCGTTTACAGCTCTGCCGGAGAGCTCCTGGTGGCTGGTGCGTACGCTGCCGCCGTCCCAGACACCTACAGTGATATGTTCACCGGAAAGCTCACCCTGAATAAAATCGAGGGTCAAATCGGCGGCGATTGAAATTCCTGAGTTAAGGTTGCAGGTTTTATATACTAAAACCCGGCCGTCTTCTAAAGCCATAAGCTCATAAAGAGCCTCGCCGTCTCGCCATTTCGGCGCCCAGCCGTTGGATTCTGCCAGCTCCCAGGCTGTTTGTTTCTTTTCCAGGGCCCGGGCTTTGAGCTGGGCTGTTAATTCTGCGCGGTAGTTCTGGTCTGAGAGAACGCCCGCTTCCAGTGCAGCTAACTGAAAGGCAAATAATAGTAATAAAGCTAATATGTATTTCTTTTTCATATTGTTCTTCTACGAAGTGCAAACCAGCCTCCAAGCGTAAAAATAAGCACGGTTGCCGGCTCTGGGATGGCGATCGTCTCCAATGTATCATCTATCCAATCTCCATGATCGCTGAGACGGTGAGCATAGTTTAAGTCTTGAGTAGAAGGACCAGGGCCGGAACTATCAAACCATGATTGGTAAAGACGATTCCCGTCATCATCATAGTGAAGGGTTGTTGCGTATGAGAGCCCTGCTAAATACCATTCTCCGGAGTCATTTTTCATAAACCAGCCGGAACCGGAATCATAATCCGCTATGGAAGCCTCGTATTGTCTTGAAACATCGGGACCGTCAAAATCTGTAACTAATTGTTTATGACCGTTAAGTTCACCAATTTCATCAATCGTGTTGGTTCCCCAGAGCAGTGTTTCATTGTTGTCACTTCCCCATTCATAACCATATTCTTTTCCCTGAAAACCAGTAAGTGTATCCTTATCAGGGTCGCGTCCTCTGCCGTAACCGCCCAAAATTATCTGTTTGTTCTCTTCATCGCTTGCGGTGTAAACGGGGACATAATTAGCCAGATTTGCGCCGACAAGCTCGGCAATTTGGATATCTGAATTGTCCGTCGTAGTGTAAATCTCTCCTAAAGAATAGTTTGTGTTGTTAATCTCCACGGAACTCGGTGTGGTTTTTTGATGCCTTGTAGTAATAATCGCGTTTGGTGCTATTACCACGAAGGAAGCGTTGGAATCCCATCTGCCGATAACCGCGTCAGCGGGTTTTTCTGTAGGCTGGCCTGAATCCGGATGCAATACGATGGCGTTTGATGATGAAATGACACAAACCAGTATCAAATACAGCGAGGTCGATTGGAAATATCTTACATATCTCATGTTTCTCTCCCGTATTCCCATAATTAAAAACTTAAACCACGCATAGCTGTACACAATCAAAATCGCTATGCAATATCTTATCCCTATAATATATTATGCGAAAAACCGAAGGTTTGTCAAGTATTTTTTACAAAACTTAGTAAAAACAAATGACTTAGGATTCGTGCCGCCAGTCTCCGGCGAAAACGACGTTAGGGTTGCCGCAGTCTATTATAATTGCTTTTGCGGATTCTTTTTCGCATAGTTGCTGTATATCATTGTCTTTCATGATGATAAATGCGGTTGAAAGTCCGTCGGCTATCGCGGCGTCATTGTGAATAACCCATGAAGCGAGGCTGTGGCTGACGGCAGATCCGGTTCTCGGGTTTATTATGTGTTCGCCTTTTTGCAGGCCTGAGCTTGCCATAGCCGAATCGAGCAGTTTCGCCTTTGTGATAACACCGCCTTTGAGCTGGTTGGTAATTCTTACCGGCCAGCCGCCGCTGCCGCCGCAGGCGCCGCGGGCCAGCACGGAGCTGCGGCCGCCGTGTATCAGAAAATCCGTAATATCCCATTCGATAAGGACTTCCGCCATCTTCTCAAGTGCGTACCCCTTGCCGATGCCTCCAAGGTCAACAGTAACCGGCTCGCCGGATACGCTTACTTTGAAACTATCTATATCAAGTGCCAGTCTGGAAAAGCCAGATTCAGACCGCACGGGCCCGTTTTTGACAGGTCGATCCTTGTCCATAGTTATATCGAATGCGCCTTCGGTCATTGCGAAAATCTTTGCCGCCGCCGCGAGGCATTCCATTGTCCAGGGGCTTACAGTCATCTCTCTGTCGCAGCAGAGACGTGAAATCTGCGTGATTTCGCTGTTGTCTATATACCTGCTCAGGTCTTTTTCTAAAAGTTCAATCTCGCGAAAACCCTCGTAAGCCGCCTGAGACGCGTATTTTTTGTCAGGGTGGATTATGTATGCCTCAAAGGTTGAGTTCATTGCTTCTGAGGCGAAACGGTGTGCTTGTTCAATAGGGTTTACCTTTTTCATTGCATCAATCCCGAAGCGGCAGATTCAGATTCTGATAAGTGGAATATCTTGTGTAAATGTCGCAGTAGAGGCCGTGCCGGAGCTGAAGCGGTTCTTTTGTGCAGAGCATCCAGAGGCTTTTCTCACCCGGTTTTTCGAGGCTGTAAAGCGTTTGAGCAAGTGCGTCTGACATGTCGGACTGTATAATCACGATATCGCCGGCAGATTCGAGGGTTTCGCTGCTGCTGTGCCAACCTGTAAGCGGGTAATTTCGCAGATACCACGGCAGAGGCCAGTAATCGTTTCGCCCGACAATAACGTCAATGCGTGTATTCTCGCCGTTAATGACGTTAGAGGCTTGATTTATGATTTCTGTTATATCATATACGTCTTCAGTAGTATGCGCATACACATACGGGTTGTCCGGGTCACAGTATTTATAATAATTCAATCCTGCCGAGAAAAGTACCAAAAGCAGAAATCCCGCCGCGATTACGGACCGGCGAATCACCGTACCGCCGCGTAGTGCCCGGGCCGCGAGGAAACCGGCAAGCAGGATGGCCCCGAAGTAGAAACTTAAAAGGCACCAAGGGGTTTTGTATGATATAATGGTGTAGAACAGTTCAAGGGCCGCGCTGAAAATAAGGCAAAAGAAAATCAGAGAATTTTTGGGTCTTGTTAGAGAATCCCATGAATCCGGTCGCATTGCGGCTGCAAGAATCAGTACAACAGGCAGTTCAGCTATCAATATTATCTTAATGTAAAAATACCATGGATGCAGGTGCCAGTCATGGCTGAAAGCCTTTCCCAGATAGGGACTTAAGTCAAATACAGAGAAAAGGGCGGCAGGGTTTGTAAAAAAGGTGCTGAAAAAAAACGCCGGCACAAAAATCGCAGGAATAACAAAAAACAATACCCACTGATGCCCATATTCAGATGTTTCACTTTTGATTTTTTTGAAGTTTATCAGGACATACGCAACCACCGCGGCGGCCGCGGCGAGGATCCAGGTTTCTTTTGTTATTATCATAAGGCCTGTGCATATTCCTGATAGTAAAATCCAGCGATATCGTTTCGTTTGAGTGAATTTCCAACCGAAGTAAATCGCTGAAAAGGTAAAGAGTACAAGCGGTATTTCCTGGATATAGTAGCGGCTGTAAAAGAGCATTCCCGGTGAGAGGGCGGTCAGGGCTGAGCAGAGCAGGGCCTCTGTCTTGCCGGCAGTTTTACCCATAAAAAAAGCCAGAACAATAAGCAGTGTTCCCGCCGCGGCAGGAACAAATCTCAGGTGAGCTTCGGAGAGCTGGTTAATGTTGTCTATGCCGGCAATTTGGCATTCGAGCAGTGAGAGGTAATATAAGATCGGTCCGTGGTAATCCTGCGGGTCATATTTGTAGGGCCGCCCCTCGAGCATCTCTGAGAACTTAACTGCGTGGACTGCTTCATCAGTATGCATCGGCCTCTGAGCCGGCTTGAGAAGACGCAGAGCAGCCCCGGTGATAAGGATCAAACAAAAACAGATTATCAGATAGTTCTTGTTCATATAAAAGTTTTCAGGCATATCTGGAGCAGTATAAGCTCAGTTATGCCTGAATTATTGATTGCAACCGCGACGGCGGAAGCTGATTTGTCTGTCATTCTACCGGCTTGCCGTAAACCTCTACCTCAATGTAGTGGTTAAGCTCGTTGGCGGTATTTCCGTTGCTGTAAAGTTTTACGTAGCGGGCCTTTTTGCCGCCGGCGTTTATGAGTTTGCCTTCAAACGTTTCTATGTAGTTTTTGTCCTTGCCGATGCCAAGGCCGGAGGAATTGTCGTGGTCGTTGTTGAAGATAGTCACAGGTTCAACAAGAAGATCCGGATCATTACCGAGCTGGACGACTACATCGAAATAAACACTGGCCTGCTTGTGGAAGTGCCATACAACGACGGCATATATCTCGTATTCATCTTCCAGGTCTATAGTTACATGCTGAAGGAACGGGCCCAGCTCTACATAACTGCCTTCGGCGGCCTCTTTGTCGCCGTCGGTTATCATTTCAAGCTCTCCAATAATGGGCATGTCATCAGAGGACATTATCGGTTTGTTAAGTGCAACATTTTTAGTACCCTCCGGTACGAGAAACGGCGGGCGGGGCTCACCTCTGGCAGGTTCGAGGTTTTTGACATTTAAATCCTGCGGAGTTCCCACAAACATCGGCTTTGGAAGGTCAATGTTCAGCACTTCCATACCGGGTTGAATGTTTTCTTCCAATGCTTCTTTGGCAGATTTGTTTATCTGTTCGAGGGTTTCTTCTGTCTCTTTGGCGGCTTTTTCGGTAATCTCGATCTTTTTCTCCGGCTCGGCGGCCATTTGAGATAGCTCCGTTTTTGTTTCTTCGACTACTTCTGCCGCCTCTTCATTTACTTCAGCGGCTATTTGCTCGGGAGTTTTTTGGGATGCACCAACCGCTTCAGTTTGAGCTGCTTCTTCAGAGGTTTGTTCCCCGCTTGCCGGGGGAGCAGGCTGCGGCTCGGACTTTTTGCAGGAGCTAACCGTTAAAGCGCAAGCCGCGACTAAAGTTATTGTCAATAATGTTTTAAGAATCTTTTTCATTTCATTTACCTTTTAACAAATTTAACCTTATAAGTTATTTCTTATCTTTATCAGGAATCATTATACCGTAAATAAATATAATTGAAAACAGCATAAATGCAAGCGCTGTATATTTGTGTGCTGTCATCAAAATACGCTGCCACTGCGTTCCGAAAATTTTAAACATGCCAAGGAGTATAGAGAGCACCAGCGGCACAAAAAGTATTACCAAAATCCAGAAAGTTGAACGTAGAATACATCTGGAGCAGTAATTGTCACATTTTATTTCAACTTTCCTGCCTAAGTATTTTTCCAGCGGTGGGTTGAGTTTCATTCGCTGGGCATTGAAAAGTGCGAAAAGAACAAAAATAACCGCAAAAGCCCCAGATATCGGCACATGTGCCATCATTAGCCAGCCGCTGATGTTTTCGCCCTTTATCAGCGGGTTCCAGAAGCCGCTCAGAGCAAGTAAGACCAGACAGCCCAGCGCCGCCAGACTTATCAGCAGGTTTAATATTCCAGGTAAGGCAGAGCGAAAGGATCCTTTTATAAAGACAAGTTTTTTGAAGCCGTTGACGCTGAGACGCTGCTTTCTGATCAGGCTTAAATACAGAAAGTGAGCGGCAATAAGTGCCGCCACGGCGATAAAACTAATTATAAATACTATTTTAAACATGACTTACCTCTACTCTTCATTGCCTAAAAATTCTACCGTCCTGTTAAGGGCCTTGAATCCAAACAGCAGGATAATCATCAACGCCAGTGTTGCTGCTGCGATCATAACAGCCTTGAGCCAGGGCCTGAAAATAAAAGAACCGGCAAATATTTTTGTATATGCAGGATCAACATTCTCAAACTCAAACATCTTTTTGAATTCGGGCATAGCTGCGGAAAAGGCGTTTGTTACTTCGACATCTCCGAAGAAAAAGGCCGAGTCTGTTGAATGGCATTCCTGGCAGTTTGCCGAAGCTCCGAGGGCGTCTCCTTCGCCGCGTACATCGTGACCGATAGCCCAAAGGTATGGTTTGGCAAATTGATTTTCGCTTGAAATAAGTTTTTCGCCTTCTTTTTTATACAGTTTGCCGCCGGTGACAAACACCGGAGTGCCTTTGACTTTGTCAGAGCCGGCAAAGAGGCTGAGTATCTCCGCGGCCATGTCCTCTGTCAGTTCATCAGTGTCTTCGGTAATAGGGCGGACAATTGTTTTAACCAGCTCAATATCTATCGGTGTGACATTTTCGCCAGTCTGCGCTGCCCAGAATGACGGCCATACCATATTGCAGGGCTCTATCTTGCCGTCTTTGTTCTCGGCAAAAACGGGCGATATCACCGCCGCTCCCTCGCGGTTATCATTGTGAAGCAGACCAAGCTGGTGGATTCTTGAGGTTTTTACCCTCTGGGTGGTTTTTTCAGGTTTAAGTCCCGAGTGGCACGCGGTACAAGAAAGCCGGTCAAAATGCACTGCCGGCAATCCTTTATGCTCGGCTATCGGAGCTCCGAGGCGGCCGTCTTCGTGGCAGCTTACGCAGGTGTATTGGGAGGATACGGGGTTTTCGGGATGGCCGTCTTCATTGCCGCGTATAATATTATGGTCAACGCCATTGCGGTGGCAGTCAACACAGCTAAGTCCCGAGGCCATGTGTACGTCTGACTCGGTCATCCATTTTTCGGTATCTTCATTCATAAGTGCCGTAGAGTGGCAGAAATAGCATCTTTGAGCACCGGCATCAGCCTTTATGTCAAAGAGCATCTTGCCGTCCGGCGTGAATGCGTCGTCGTGATATTCAATCTCCGGCGGGCTGCCGGTACCTGAATCGGGGAAAAACGGATCCCAGGTGTCGGGCATTGTTGAGGCGATTCCGCTGACAGTTGACTTTTCACCGGCGCCGGCAGGTGCCCAGCGGAAATTCTCTCTGGCGATCTGCAGGGCGTATTCTTTCTGATCCTGGCCCCAATGCCCGTTATGACAGGCGAGGCAGTTAATCTCCTGTTTTCCAGATACATACTGCCGCATGATTTCTTCGGGTATTTCGCTTTCCATCTCACCGGCTCCGCCGCCGGGGCTTTGTATCCCGAATCGTTTCGTAAACTCCATCGGGCTCATGCCAATGTCGGCCGGATCCCAGGCGCCGTCCCAGTCTCGGTATGAAAGGGGAATCTGTGTGTGTATGGTCTTATCGAAATATATCCATGGCTCGCCGGCTCTGCCGGGGGTAACCTCTGGGTTTATGGCGTTGAAATGCCAGCCTGAGGCAACGCGGGCATATTCGTGGCACTGGCCGCAGGTTTGTTTAGTTGAAAAGGGCATCAGAAATTCATCATCAGGACTGATTTTGGTACCTTCCTCATCAAACGGTTCTAAAAGGTGGACGATTTCGCCCCGACTGCCGTCACTCTTGTCGATAATAAGTTCGTCAGCCGCGGATAACACCGCCGGCGCGAACGCCAGTAAGATAATCGCTGATATTACTATCAACGTAATCTTTTTTTTATTTTTCGCCATTAATATTGTTCCCCCGGAACACGCATAACGCAAGTAAAACGCCTGTTATTCAGGCCTATAAGTCCCATGACCTTTATTATATTAGAGGAAAAACCATCTTTTTCAACGGCTAAATCCAAAAAATCACATTCTCTTGAGTCTTTTTAAATGGGCAGTCAAGACTGCCTTGGCGGCTTATAAAAAGTTACAGAAGGACTGCTTGATTTTTTACGGTACTGACAGGTAGTAATAGCCGGGGCCATGAGTTTTTGGACAGCACGGCATCTCCCAGAACTTTTGCTGTTCAATATCTGACTGTTTCTCAATGCTCATAATTTATCTCCAATAATTATGATGAGCAGCATTATCAACTTTTCAAAGAAACAAACAAGGTGCACTTGGTCGAGACCTTACTCTTTAGCTGCACTTGAGCATAGTAATTTGTGAAATGCATACTGGAGCAGCCAAAGAGCTGGATAAAAGTGCAAAAAAAAATTCGCACACATGAGTGGTTGACAAGTACAGATAATATCGATAATATAACGACTCTACGGCAAAACGTCCTTTCAAAATGACCTGTTTTCAGCGCCGCTTAACACCCTACTTGCGTTTTGGCAACCTTTAAATATCAGTATCCTGTAGAATTAACAGCCAATCATCTGTTAGAGTTGCAAGATCTCCAACGTCAATTATATTGTATGTAGGCTGTGATATGTTACAGGTCGGATCCCAATTGGTATCATCAGGTTCACTGAGCCAAGAATTCGCAAGAAACACAAAATCAATTATATTGACTACCTTGTCTCCATTAAAATCAGCGAGAGAAACTTTGGTCTTTACAGATCCGTCTTGAACTGTTGTTTCAAGATTGCCTTCGTTGATTTTTGCAATTAGAAACGATACTGGAACTGCTGAATCTGACATACCAATAACTTTAAAAGTAATCTTTGCAATTGTACCATCAGTAGTTATAGGTTCGGCCCCAGCTAAAGCAATCCTAATCTGCTGATCCTCAATATTTGATGCAATTGCCATATTTCCAGCTACTTCCCCGCTAGTTACAGAATCAACAGCGAGGATATTCGAGTCGTAGGATACTGTCAAGTCAGTTGAGTAGACTTCAGCATTAACAAGTTCTGCCTGAACAGGAACAACCACTTGACCGTCGATTTTACCAATCTCATCCAGCAGAATTAGTTTCACATTGGAGGTTCCATTGTCAATTGACGACAGTTTGAGAGCATTGCTCTCGGGGCTGCTGGCTTTCCAGTTACCTGAAACATCTCCTATAAGTATAGCAGTAAAGTTCTGGTCGTTCTGGTCACCATTGAGCAAGGGGAAAGTCAGTTCGGAAGGATTGAAATCCCACACCTTTCCAGCACCAGGAAATGGCACTTCTATTAACCCGACTGCCTTCTTAAGTATATACGAAGCATCCATAGATGAAACCGTCCCATTTCGGGTTACATCCCCGGCCAGAGTTTCTTGCGATGATAAGGATCGTAATCCAGCTTCAGATTGAAGGATAAGTGAGGCGTCAAAACTAGTTATTTCACTAATATCGTTGCTCTTAGTTGGTGTTAGTGCATATGAGCCTGTCGGCACATTCGAAATCGAGAATAAGCCGGCTTCATCGGACACATCTGAATGGATTCCAACACCAACCATAGATAAACTGACATCAGGGACGCTCCCTCCGCCAAAGTAGGATACGTTTCCTGAGACGGAAAAGAAACCGTTTACGACAAATGAGCCGTGACTCAAATCGTATGAAATTGTCCCCTCGTTCAACTCTGCAGACTCTATTGTTAAAGCTGTGGATGCAGACGGAGTACCATTGACTTCAAAGGTGATGCGAGCCAGCGTGCCTGTACCGCTTACTTCAGAGGCGTTAGCCATCGAAATTGATACCCTTCCGGGTGTACTTGTATTGGCAGAAAATGACCATCCTGCAGTTAATGTTCCAGTAGTGGCACTTTGAGCTGATAGAACGGTTGAGTCAAAGGTAATATTTACCGTTGTTGCACTCAAACCGCTTACATTTGCAGCTGATAGTTCAAGTTCAGCCAATGTACCCAGGTTTCCAGATGTGACAGGCATGGACAGTATTACTCCCTCGTCCCTGTACTGGAAGCCGTTTAAGAAGATAGCTTCTGTAATATCTGGGTTAGCGACCCTGACGTCGACCATAGCCGGGAAGTGGGGAGGGGCGGTACATATGATTTGGTTGCCGCTTAATACGACAATATCACTTGCCAGAACCTCACCAAAGAACACACTTGCTCCTTCCTGAAAAAGGACACCTGACAAATTAACTGAAGTACCACCTGCAGCTGGTCCGTAATTTGGTGTTACAGATGCCAAAGTAGGCGTATTTGTAACAATTACTGTATGTGGAAGTGCAGCTGTTCCGTCATAGGTATTACTGATGCCGTCACTAGCAATAATGTAATACTCTAGTCCTGGTGGCTGAACCCCTGAACCTGGAATTGAAGTAGTCCACTGATCTCCAGTCATATGCTCCATGGAGACGCTTTTGTATTCATCTTCGCTGTTCAATGCCCGGTAGTATACTGTTACATTCATTACTCGCACATTATCCGTAACATCGGCAGTAAGTCGCATGCTGAGTCCGGGAACTGCATTCATTTTGGGGGCATGAGCAATTACAGGAACTATAGTATCCAAAGCTGCTGCGGATGCTATGTTAGAAAAATTGGATTCTTCCAAATCGGTCTGTACCACAGTGAATTTATAGAAATTGGGAGCAGCCGGAGCAACACCCGTATCAGCATAAGATTCCAAGCCAACAGGAATGATTGTACCATTAACTTGTTCATATACCCCATCTATAGTATCTGAACGATAGAGATTGTACCCGGCTAATAAGTCAAAATCATCCTGTTGCCACATCAGATCGATGCGTCCTTCGCCACCAGAGGCCTGAAGTGTCATAGCAGCAACACCCATAGTTTTTAAATCAAATCTAAAACGTCCAACATCATAGCCTGTTACCAACCACGGGTCGTCAGCCGCCACCGCGTCTGAAATTCTCATTTGATGATAACCATCACCTGTCATTGGGGTCACAGTAAAGCTGCCTTCCCAGGTTCGGGCGTCTACCCATCCATCACCTATAGGACTGACCATAAAATCAGTGTATGGTGTGATCGGTCCAAAAGAGACAAAGGGCTGAGTATCGGAATTCATATCACGATTAAACACTACTTGGAATGTGATCTGCTCAGCACCAAATACTGGCACAGTTTCGCTGTCGGTACCATTTAGCATGACCCTTTCAACAAACGGATATGTAGATTCATAACCATTCTCCGGTGGCGTGCCGTAGTAAATACGAGCACTTGTGAAATCATCATAATAATCCCAGATAGCATGATCGATAAGTGTTGTAGAATCAGTGCCCCAGAAGTTATTATGCAGGTAGCATGTCATTTCATAATTATTGGCGGGGGCGATAATTCGCATCCAATGGTCCAGGTTGGGATCCCAATATTGACTCAGAAATGCGTTATAGCGAACCGGGTCGAGGGTCTCAGAACTCTGATTCTCTAAAACATAAGCTCCAAGGCTACCATTTTCAACTGGCCCAAGCAGATCGTCCATAGATATTCCTGCCGGCATTTTTAGGATGAATACGGTATGGGATACCAGCCATCCATCTTCATTTCTTTGGGAACTGGCTTTAATTGCGTTGATCCAATCTTGATGGAATAAAACAGTTCCGTTTTCGTTTGTACGTGCAATTATGACATTTTGTTTTAACTGTGGGGGTAAACTCACCGGATATCCTGTCGCCCAGTTAGTATATGTAACTGGGTTTTGATCTGTCCAAATATGAGTGTTGCTGCTCTCATCAAAAGTTAGTCCTATACAAAATGAAATACCCCTAGCACCTGTGTGGAACCACCACATATTAGCTTCCGTGTCTAAGTAGTTTCGCACGGATTCTTCTTCTTCGTAATTTAAGATCGAAGCCACATGTCCACCGTAATAACTGGCAATTAATTCTGCCAATTCCGACGATGGCCACTCCATGGGCAAAGCTACATACGCTGCCCCATAAATCTGCTGAAGATTTATAAAAAGGTCGGATGGATATGCACCATCAGGGTCCTTGCCTAGTGTTTCAAATGTTGAATTCTGTACTGGAGGGGTTATTGATATTGGATGTTTCTCCTCGTTATGGTTTTCTTCATTATCCTGCAGAAATGTGCAATTAACGAGATTACTGCCAAACATAGGCCATTGCCAGCCTGCATTAAACAGGCATGTGTCGTAATTGGTTGTTAGTATGGGGGACATTGGTTTCCAACGCTGGAACGGATCTCGCCATAGTTTATGAAATATAGTGTTTGATATGTAGCCTGCATTGATCATGGAGGGGTAAGCATCCCAATCAAGATAGCAGTGATCAATCCAGTTAATTCCCGTAAGGTTGGGGTTTCTAATATTCGTATAACTCAGATTACAAGAACCAGTGTTCTCGACAGTTATGTTAGTAGTCTGGCCGCTCACCATATACGATGGGAAAAGGGATACAGGTTGTTCAGCTGTCCCTTCTGCAAGCAGTTTGCCTCGTACGAGGACGCTTCCTGTCTGTGGCCCGGGGTTATACGGATCCTCACTCATTCCACCCCACTGAACTTGCGTCCCCGGACTAATAGCCAATGTAGCCTGTTGTTCAACCAGAACCGGCCCAGTTATTAGCCAGTAATCATCGGCAGTAAGTTCCGTATCTTCGCTGATTACAGATGGTACATCTCGACCTCTCTGAACTGGCATATGCAGGTATCCTGTTCGAGTATAATTATTTTGGTCATCAGGATCCAATGCATTAAGATAATTAATTGTCACTGTAAAGTAAACAATGTGATCATTCGGGCAATTAGGATCCACTGTGAATACAAATGGATTCTCCACACCGACTATCACTCCATCGTCGTCATAAATAAGACCATTGTCCACCGTGTTGAAAGAACCAATTCCGCCATAGTCAAACGTTTCTGTTCCGGTAACAATATTGACATACGGATCTGGCAACACAGCACCAGGGGCCCGAGCTTCGACCGTTACCATCAGGTCTTCAGCTAAACCCCAGCGGTTCATCAACTCGATTGCCAGGTGTACAGTTTCTCCGGCATCAACCCTGCCATCTCCATCGTTATTGCCGGCAATTGAGTTGTCTTCAAATATCCAGTCCTCAAAGGGATATACCTCTGGAACAGGTGATTCGGCGACTGCTGAGTAGGCATCTACAATATGGAAACTGCCTTCGCTATAATAACTTGAGCCCGCAATTTGACCCATTATGAATCTGTTGCTATACACTGCATGGTCAGGGTAAACTGATCTTATAAGTGCCGCAATTCCTGCCACAATCGGGGTAGCCATCGACGTACCGCTCCATTTTGCATATTGATTATTTGGCAAGGTACTGTATATTTCGACCCCAGGTGCCAATGCCTCATACTCAATACGTGTTGGAATCCAGCTGTCGTAATTCGAAAAATTCCAGGCAACCCCATCATTTTGTGTCGATGCCATAACTCCTAAAACCCAGGGTAGGGCAGCAGGGTAGTGTGGCGATTTAGGTACATTGGGTGCATCTTCGGTTTTTGCTGCATCATTTCCGGCAGCAGCAACCAATACGGCCTGGCTAAATGCAACGGAAAGAGCATCTTCAACGATCTGAGATCGGTGTGGACTGCTAAAGCTCATATTGATGACATCTGCTCCATTATCCGCTGCATACATCAGGCCTTCGGCAATATCATCTATTGCAAGTGCTCCACTATATTGAGCTGACCTAATTGCCATGATTTGTACGTTGAATGCAACACCTACACCCCCACGACTATTAAAGCCCGTTGCTCCTATGATCCCGGCTACATGTGTCCCATGGCCGTTCAAGTCAATCGGATCTCCCGAGTGGCTCCTTTCATCTGATACTACGCTACACCCATACATGTCATCAACAAAACCGTTGCCATCATCATCAATCTCATTACCAGAAATCTCCCCGCCGTTTATCCACATGTTCCCAACAATATCCTCATGCGTATAGTCAACACCAGTATCTATTACAGCTACAATGACATCTCTACTACCACCGGGATTAACTCCCGTGCTTTCCAGATATTGCCACGCTTCTTGTATACGTATGTTTGTTAGGTACCACTGATCAATGTAACCTGGGTCTGTAGCTGTCTCAGGCAGAACAGCAAGTCGCCATTCGTGATTTAACTCAGCTGCCTCAACGTCTGGATCTGACAATAACTGTTCCAATACTTCTTGATCGTTGGCACCAGTCGGAACGATAAGCTTATACCAGCGAAACATATCTGATCGCTCTGCGGCTCCTTTAAATGGTTTTACAGGCTTTTTTCCCTTTTTACTCTTCGGTAAATCCTTTTTAAACCGAGAAAACAATTGGTGAGCCTTGTCAATACGATGTTTTTTGAGAATTATCTCAAGAGAGCTTAGGTCGTTATCAGCTGTTTTAGTGGCCTTTTGATTTGATGCCACAAGTTTCTGTTCTGAGACTGAATTCTTCTTTAATTTGACTAGTATTTCACCCGTAATGCATTCGTCTCCTGAAAGTTTGACAGGCTTGTCAATGTTATTCTGTGCTTGAGATGGAATTCCTATGGACTTCTTTGATGTCTGCAAATGTTTAGTACGTCCACCAGTTACAATATTATGAGAAAAAAGCAGGAATAGCATTATTGTAAACAGTGATGATGTAATAGCTATATTTCTCTTAATAATACTCTCAAACCAGTTTGTGAAAACAATTCTTGATTTATTCATTTAAGTTCCTCCTTTAAGAATATTCAAATACAATCCTGATCTGCCCCATTTTTTAGTCCAGTGTTAATTAAAATATTTCCTCTTTACTGAATCCATATTTCTGTCTTGAAACTACATTATTTATACTGTCTTTGCAGCAACCTGTTTCGATACACAGCCGTCCGAAGTCAGCCGGTGTCATACTTGACAAAGAGCTGTGAGGACGATAGTGATTATAATCCATCCGCCAGCGGTTTACAACATATTTTAGCTCTACCAAGGATAAAAATATCTCACCGTTGATCAATTCATCCCTCATCCGAGCATTAAATTCTGGTTAGGTGTTATTACTGAGCTTAAAAATCGCAACATCAAGGATATCGTTATTGCCTGCGTAGATGGCCTCAAGGGCTTTCCAGAGGCGATTGAGTCTGTCTTTCCCCAGACACAGGTTCAGCTCTGCATAGTGCACATGATCCGCAACTCGGTCAAGTATGTTAACTGGAAGGACCGTATGTGGTTGTTAAGCCAGCGTAGGACCACTTGACACACAAGTTTATGTCATTGTAAGCGTGTCACTTATGTGTCCAGAGACGTAATTTGCATTTTGAGTGTCAATCGGCGCTTTAAATTAGGCGTGTGGTAAAATATTCATAACTCTCTTGAATTATGCTGATATTATGTCATTTAATTGTTGAACAGTCAATGTTTATGTTATTATTTTGCCATGGAGGATTTTAACAGCACAACTCTATATCTAAGAAATGGCTGACAATTTCGGTAATAGCTAAGATCATGAGTTTATTGCGGAAAGGAATTGACACTTCAAAACGAGGCATGGCAGCATGAAAAGACTGCCTTGGCGGCTTATAAAAAGTTACAGAAGGACTGCTTGATTTTTTACGGTACTGACAGGTAGTAATTGCCGGAGCTATGAGTTTTTGGACAGCACGGCAGCAGAAAGCCTTGAATTTGCTCAAAGTGAGTTTGCAGCCAGAAGAGCCAAATGCGTTTTCAATTTAACTTATTCTATAGAAAGGAATTAACGCAAAACTCATTGTTGAAGTTAAGTTTAGTTATGAATAACTGTGAAGGCTTAGGTTTACGAGATTTTCACTGAATCCTTAGATTTCCTATGCTGGTAACGTTGTTTGTATTTGCCGGCATCTGGTCCTGGCTGGTGTTTATGATATTGCCAATGAACAATCCATTCGCATTCTGATCAATCGAGAGGAAGGGCCGCGGCGGTGAGAGGTAATCGCTCAAATTGCCGCCAAGGTTATGCAAGTTTCCGTTTTCATTGATCTTAAATGTGCCTTGCTCTGCGTCTCTTGCAAGATGGAAAAGTTGGAGCCTGACATCACCGCCATTTATAACCGCACTGTACTGGTGGGTTCCCCAGCCGGCTGAGCAGAACATTCTAAAGACGCTCTCGAGGTCCGGCCCTGTTTCGAGGTAACGCCCCGAAGTGCCGTTAACCGTGACTATCTGGGAGTTGATCATATCGAGGCCCTGGATGCCTATATGGTCAATCTGCAAGGCGTTAGTACACTGATCCACACCCATCCCCAGACAATAGCCGGAAGGCCCTGAAGTTCCCTCCTTGACAAGATGAAACCCTCTGCGGCCGCCAAAGACAAAATTTTCATGCAGAATTTGATTGTTCATGTTGCCGAACAGGTATGGAGCCGCGTCCCGCCAGAGTATCTTATGGATATTATCTGCGGTACCATATGGTATGCTTTCGTAGTATGCCCCTTGATGCGTATAGGCTGACGGGTTAAACTGGCAATTATGGATCTGGCCGTCCGTAGAACCGCCGCCGACATGGATGCCTGTTTTGAGTGCGGTTGAGAGTATATAGTCAATATAGTGCCTGTCGCAGCGGTGTGTTGCTAAATCCAAAAGCTGATATGGTATTGTTGCCGCCAGGTTGACGGCATAAACATCACAGCCAAGACCCCGAATAAGAAATGGATACGGCACCATACCATAATTGAGAGTATCAGATCCATCATATACCTGTTCAGGATAATGAAATGTCAGGCCGCGTAATCCACTTCCCGCCGAGAGCTGAATAAAGGGAGTTCCGTCGGGATTATTACGTCCTGCGTAAATATTTATCAGGCTTCCCTTCTGGCGTGTTTCGTGCGGGGTATCGAATATTCCCCGCAGCTCAACTCCAGTCGGAACATTGAGGCTGGAGTACAAAGAATAATTGCCGCCGGGCACAAATACTATACCGCCGCCGTTTGATCCGGCATCGTTTAACGCGGACTGAAAAGCAGCCGCGGCATCCGCAGAGCCGTCAGATGCGGCATTGTAGGGTTCTTCTGTGACCACATAAACCTCTGCCCTGGATGGTTTTGGGAGATTATCAGGCTTTTTGTAGTCGTATGCCGGCAGCGGGTCAATGGAGAGTTCTCTGTGATCAACGTGGACAGGATAGATGGTATTGTTCACTATTTGCGGCGAGGCGGCAAATGTATTGCCCAGTATAGATGCCCCGTGAACGCCTTCGGCCAGCTCTATGTGATTGGTGCCTGAAGATGAAAAATTTGAGTTTATAACAGAGATGTAACCGCCATCGAGCCTTACAGCTCCCTGCTGGATATGGCAGGACATCATCAGCACCCTTGCAGGGCCTTTGCTGTATAACGCATCTGATTCTGCGTTTATGCTGCATGTGTGAAACATTGTCGCTTCATTATACTCATCACTGAGAAAAACGCCTGTTTGTGCATTTTGAATATCAAAACGGGTAAACTGGTAACCTGCATACGCATTGGCTTGAACATAAATACCAGTCTTACAGTTTTTAAGAGTAAAATCGTATGACTGTCCGTTGGGGTGTTTGCCGTCATATCTGGAGGGTCTGAGAGCAAAGCCTATGTTGTAACCCTCTACCGTAACATAGCATGAATACGACCAGTCGATACGCCGGACTATAAGGCCCGTGCCGTTGTTGTATATCCATGAGGCGTGTTCATTAGATGTCGGTGAGCCGGGCAGAGCTGAACCTGCCCAGAAAGCCGGCGAGAAATGTACACTTTCGATCCTGCCGATATCTGCCAGACAGTCATACTCAATGCCGGTTTTAAGAGGTGTTCCGTAAATATTGCGTAGGAATGGCCGTGCCGTTGTTGAATTTTGATATGATGTAAAACCAAAGTAGCAATTAACAAAAGTTACGTTTTCTAATGTAAAATTAGACCCTGAAATACGCTGGAATGTCGGCGGATATGGCTGAATATTGTCAGGTTCCTGTTCGGGGTACCATACACTTATTCCCTTTACGCCCGAGCTGCCGCTCAAGCTGATAAAGGGCGGAGCGTTCTCATTTGCTCTACCGGCGTATGCCATTATTATAGTTCCGGTGATCGGACTGCCGGGAGTTGGTTTCTGCCAATCGCCGCGAAGTGTGACACGAGATGGTATAGTCAGGTTCCCGGAAACTTTATATTTTCCCTCGGGCAAAAACAAGGCGCCTCCGCCCAGGTTGCTGATTGAGATCAGCGCAGCTTGTATTTTATCCGTTACATCTGTAACACCGTCAGCGACAATGCCGAAATTTTCTGCGCGGTAGGGGGTTACTATATAATCATCTGTAGTATATAAAGTTTCTTCTATCTGCCAGTCAGCGGCAGAGCTCTTAAGCCAGTTGGCCGCGATAATAGCGTAATCACGGTAATCAACAGTGCACCAACTGTCTAAATCAGCCTCACTGCCGCAGTCTTTAACAAGCCAGTCGGCAGAGAAAATCTCCAGGTCTGAACCGTTAACATGTCCGTCATTGTTAAAATCTCCAGCAACTCCGTCTATAGCTCTTATGGTATTTTTGCCGGGATTTGTTATATTATAATCATAGATTACTTTTCCCGTTCCGCCAAAAGCCGTTATCCTGCCTTCTGAGATAAAATCACTGATAACGCCTGTCTGGTCGCCGCCGCCAATAATTACAACCCCGTTGCTTATATCCATTTTGGAACGGCCCTTAATAGCATTTACACCCGCCCAGTAACTGAGGTTCAAAGTGCCCTCATTTATTTGAGCAATCCCATTTCCGCCGTTCCAGCCGAGAGAAAAGTTCTGTGAGACATTTACCTCACCGCCGTTGATTTCGAGTGTGCCTATGCCGCCGGAATTCAATCCAATCCAAAGATGGCCCCCTGTATTTAAAACCCCGTCATTTTCTATAATCATCTTAGCAGGGTAATTGTAACCAATTCCGGTCCATAGCTCCCCGGTGGTCAAATTTCCGCCTTGTGCAATTCGGATTATTCCCCCTTCACCTCCGTCACCCTGTACTATCTGCCGGCAGAAATGTGAGCCTGTAACCACAGCTTCTGCCGCGCCGGGTCTGTTAAATACACATTTAAAGTTTCCCTCCGGCCGTGCATAAGATGCAGATGTCCAGTTCTGTGAATCTCCCCAGCTGCCTGTTTCAGGCGGGAATATCCCATTGGCTTGCGGATCCCATACTATAACAACTGTATCCGTTGTCCAGGTATAAGCGCTATAAATTGGAGAAGCCTGTCCTTCATTTCCTGCGGCATCTCGCATTTTGACCGTATAGCTGTATAGTGTTTCCGGCTCCAGTCCCGAATCGGTGTAGGTAGTTGAGCTCACCCAGCCGCTGTCTGAGCCGCCGGGATTTTCGGTAATTTCATCAAAGAAGTACTCCAAGGGTTCGTTTAAATCAGAGCCTGCTGCCGCGGTCATAGTGACGGCGGTATCACTGATCGCTCTGGGCTCTTCAGCAAAGAGAGCCGGATTGGGTGTTGGAGGGTCTGTCTCGAGTGCAGTTGCCATTATAGTAGTTTTGCCCGGGAATGTCTGGTCGTAATCAGCAACAACCTCTCCGGTTCCGTCGTAACCGGTTATTTTTCCATCTGAGGCATAATCATATACACTCGAAGTGTAATTACCTTCAATAACTATCATTCCCTTTTTTATGTTAATGCAAGAGTCTCCGCTGATCGAGCGTGTTTCGTGAAAACCGCTGATATTGATAGAGCCGCCGTTGATATAAACATATCCTGTTCCGCCGGACCAGCCCAGGCCCAATGTTCCTTCTACGTTTATTTTACCCCCATTAACCACCAAGGTTCCCTGACCGCCGGCGGAATATCCAATCCAAAGATGCTCCGCAGCGTTGTAAGTGCCTCCTGTTTCAACGATCATCTTCGCTTTTCGGTTGTAGCCTATTGCTGACCATGTTTTATCGCCCTGAGTCGAGCGTCCGGTTGTGAGGCTGCCGCCGCTTATGATTCGTATCAGGCCCGCATCCAGGTCGCCGTTATCCCCGGCAACCATCATCGTTGATGATTGAACATCAGAAACGAGGCATTCCGCCTGGCCGCCAATATTAAACACGGCCTTAAAATCACCGGGAACCTCGCCGGGTGTCCAGTTCGCCCCTTCAGCCCATTCACCCTGCAAGGGAGGGTAAACACCGTTCGCGGCAGGATCCCACACCGCAGTTTCAACCCCGCCGGCAATGCTTTCGAGAAGAATTATCAGCACAGGCAGAATCCAGATTATATCACTCCAAACTTGCAAACGCTTTGTCTGTATTTTAATTAGAGATATGAATTTTTTATTTATACGTTGGAGAGAACAGGGGATTCTGGGATATTTGGTCATGAGTATAATCCACTTCTTAAACAGTTTTAGAAAATGAACAGGACAGGCAGCTACCCTGTAACCGCCTGTCCTGTAGGGTTATCAGCTAAATTTAGTATTATGCTCCCTGAAGCCATTCACGAAGCATCAGTTCAATATCATCAAAATTGACAATGCAGTCGCCGTTATAGTCAGCAAGAGGGCTTTCGCAAGCGGCTGAGACCTCTATGTCGTCAATATCGATAACGCCTGCACCGCCAGTGATTCCTGTATCCTTGGTTATATGCAGGTTGATTTTGGCAATATCACCCGCCTGGGCCTGAATGGAGCCAAGGTCAACGACCAGCTGTTCATATACTCCCGCCGGCTCATCAACAGCAGTGACTGCCGAAGCCAATACTGCATCGTTTGCACTGAGCAGATTGACAGCAAAAGATGATACCTCACCGTTTTCTGCGCCGCGATTGATCCAGATTGTCATCCTGGAGTAATCGGCCGGATTCAGTGGAGTATCAAGCGTCAATATGATACCGGCTATATCCGAATACTCGCTGCCTGCTGCAACGTCATACTCCCATCGAAGGGCCTTGCTGCCGCCGTGTGCTTCTGCCGGATTTGTGATAAGGCTGATGGCAGAGTAGAAATCTCCGAGTTCAATCTCCCAATTACTGTTGTTCAGATCGGTATAGGACTCAAAGTCGTCAATGACGGTTGACTCTGTAGCCGATGTGTCCAGCTGCCAGTCGGCAGCTATCACGGCGAAGTCGGGGTTATTGACCATACCGTCACCGGTAAGATCAAAGTAGCTTTCAGGGATAATACGCCCAACCGCGTCAAGTTCGTTGATCCTCGGGCCCGATGCCTCTATATGCCCGGTGAATTCAGCTCGGAAATTCCGCGCCCTTACCGGAGTCTCAAGCACCGCCTGACCGATGAACGGGCCGTCATTGGGTACCGGAACATCGCCGTCATACAGAACCACGTCGTAGGTATCCGAATTAATGGACATCGCCCTGATTGTAACATGGTTTACTGCTCTGTCGGGATCTGCCGGTTCCACACCCGGGAGAGGCTCTTCGAGAGCGTCATGACTAACCTTGAATGATAGAGATTCTACCTCTACAATATTGTCTGTTGCCCAGTCGATATAGTAAATATTAGGTCCGAGCAGGGAATCACTGTCAGCGGGTATATTGTCTTCAAATATCGTTTGAAGCGAATCAACGCCTTCACCTTCTTCAAAGCTGTTTGCCGCAGGGAAGTCGCCTTTAACTGGTGCACTGTCAATGATCGACAACCTTGCTGTCTCCCATACCTGAGAGATAGTGCTCAGGTCTTCTTCAAAGGTACCGGTTGCCGAAAGTTCCTGGATACGCGGCCCCTGGTCATCATTGCCGGTGAACTCAACGCGGTAATCAGTCGCCACAACCGGGAACATAACATCCATCGTCATATCTGTGAGATCGTAAGGAGTATCAATGGGCTGCCCATACAAGACAATATCATAAGTTTCACTGCCCAGACTCTTGGCAAGCAGTCTGAAATAATTGATCGCTCTTGCAGGCTCGGGTTCGGGATCCTGATTCATTTGAAGCCGCAGGGTATTGACCTTTGCGGGCTGGTTTGTCGAAAATTCAACATAGTAAACCGCGCCTGCTCCGGCCGGATCAGCCTCGAAGATTGTCTGCATATCATTGACAGTGTAACCGTCCTCAAACATGTTTTCGATCGCAAACTCCAGGGATTCGTCTTCCGTGGTTTCCGGGTCATCCTCTGGCACTATATGCCGGCTGGCATCTGTGATGGTGATATTGCTCAGGTCGAACAGGGAAATAATGCCGGTTACAATTGTCTTGTCCATCGCCTCGTCCCAGACAGTAACTACCTCTCCTTCTCCGTCGCAGCCGATGATTCTGTCCACATCAGAAAAAGCATCAATCTTGCTCTTCTGGTTGCCGTCAAGGTAGATAGTGCCGCCGGATAAAATGTTGATAAGAGAATTTTCATTGATTGAAACATCTTTTGTAGGATCGGAGAGACCTTCAGCATTGAAATTATGCAGATCGAGGATACCTCCGTCATAAACGTTGATAAAACCAGTGCCGCCATTCCAGCCAAGACCGGTCATTTCATTTACTCGAACATAACCATATATGTCGATAGTGCCGGTACTGAATGTCTCATCTAAATTTTTCAAAAAGCCTACCCACAAATGCTGGCCGAATGTAACACTGCCGCCTGCTTCGACGGTCAAAGTACAAAATCCTTTGTTGTAGCCAACAGCAGACCAGGCTACGCCTGTGGTAATGCTGCCGCCGTCGGCTACTATAAGTGGTGCTGTAATGCCGCTGCCATCCTGACCTAAAACCAGCTGATTTACTACTTCCTCAGTTACGACTGTGCACGGCCCGCCATTGTCATTTACGAATACAACCTTGTCCGTATTTCCGGGCAGATTTTGTGTTTGAACCCAGCCTGCGGTGTTTTCAGTCCACCTGCCGGGAGTATCCCAGTTGGCGGGAGTTTTATCTGTCCAGCCCCATCGGAAATCTGCCGACGCGAGAGATGCTGCGAGCATAATCACAAATGCGCACAATGAACTCATCTTTATTTTCGTTGTCATAATTCCAATCCTTATAACAATACAATAATTATTATTTTACAAGCCTCTATTAAAAAGCTCAACGCTGATTTTTATGTATAATATCAGATCATGCAGACTTATACCTGAATATCTGAAAAAAACGGGCAGAGTTCAAAAATCCCCCTGCCCGGTTATACGTTAAAGAGAAATTTTAGCGTTTTCTTCTGATAAACAACCCGCCAAGTGCCGCAAACAGCATTGTAGCAGGCTCAGGAACAGTAACTATGCTCAATAGCTGAGCTTCGCCTGTGTCCTCAGTAGATATCTGGACGTTTCCAACGACACCGTTACCAAGTATTTTGCCGGCAGCTATATAGCTTTCGAGTATGTCCTGGTGACCCAATATTTCAATTCTGCCTGTGCCGGTTATATCAATTGCAGAGCCATCCATAATTGAGTTTGTTGGGTGCATCTGGTAAAGATCTAAGAGCCCGCCGTCATTGATATTGACAAACCCAATACCGCTGCCGTTACCGTCCGGCCAGCCAAGGCCAATCTGCTCGCTGACACTAACAGTTCCGCCATTGATGTTAATAATACCGGTAGAACCCGTATTGAATCCAACCCACAGGTGCTGTCCAAAGGTGACGCTTCCGCCAGTTTCAACGTTCAGAACCGCAGTTCCTGCGTTGTAGCCGACAGCAGACCAGACAACTCCGGTTGTCAAGCTGCCGCCATTTGCGATAGTCAGCGGTGCAGCTACGCCGCCTCCGTCCTGCCCTAAAACCAGCTGATTTATTACTTCATTAGTAACAACTGTACATTCCGCGCCATTGTCGTTTACAAACACGACTTTATCACCGCTGCCGGGAAGGTTATTTGTTGTTACCCAGCCTGCAGTATTTTCAGTCCATCTTCCGGGGGTATCCCAGTTCGCTGGAGCAGGGTCTGTCCAGCCCCATCTGAAATCAGCTGATGCTACACCTGCGAATGCAACCGCGACAAGCGCACATATTGATAAAATCCTTATTTTAGTTGTCATCGTTTTCTCCTTACGACAAAAATAATATTTATTGACTCTTACTATAAGAGTACCACTAACAAATTTATGATTGTTCAGCCGAAGCCATTAAATGTATTCTGACTTTAATAAATGCAGGTCTATGGCCAGCCAACTCTGGTTCCTTCGACCCAGCCTACGTGTGTATCTGCGAAAAGTACGGTTGTACCGCCGCTGTTACCTCTCTTATGGCTGCCGTAGTTCCATATCGAGCCGTGGGGGTCGTTGTCTGCATAGTTGTCATACTGGCCTGCCTCACAGAAAACAACAGTCGCCTCTGCCAGGCCTGCGGATTTAATCCTCCTGGCAGCACTCGAATCCCACTGAACCGGAGAATCAAGCATCTCCTGGAGGCTGGGTTTCTTACCATTAGCGGAATCATAGCTGTTCCATGTCATTGTACCGTATTTGATAGTACCATGCGGGGTACCCATCGGGTAAACTGTCCAAGGCTGGTCGGTACCGTTCCATTTGGGCCTCTTCCATCGCCATACACTGTAAGAATCAGAAAAGCCGACTCTTTTAGTTTCATCGAATATCTTGCCCGATATATTTACGCTGCCCCGTTGAGTGTCGATACCGGCACTTTTGTTTCGAATAAACGGGCATACAAAGTATTTTGGCAGGTAACTCTCAAAGTATTCGTCCCGCAGACCTCTTCTGTTACTTCCATACCAGTTGCCTCTGATCCCCTCAGGGTCAAGAGTATCGGGAAGACCTTTTAGCTCAGGACAATAGTCTTTAAGGGCCAGAGAGAGAGAGATAGTTCTAGGGGGAACAGTTAAATCCGCCCAGTGTCTGTTGAACAATACAGGCACCTTGCCGTTATTGTCAGCCTGGTGGAGGGCTATCAGCGTGCCGATCTGCTTTGCATTCGCCTGGCAGGTAAGCGTTTTGGCGCTTTCCCTAACGCGGGACAGCGCCGGCATAAGGATTGCCATAAGCAACGCTATTATTGAAATGACAACCAGGAGTTCGATCAGTGTGAAACCGCGAAATGCAGATGGTTTCAAAGAATGGCTTTGATTTCCTCTTGAGAACTTTTTATCAACGGGCTTGATCATGTTTAAACCTCAAAAATTAATTATGGAAATATTATAGCCCAAACATGTATAGCATGTCAATCATTATTTCCAAAATTGTTAATATTTTTTTTAATGTTGCTAAATTCTTTATTTTAAAGTAAATGAAGCAACGCCTTGTCCAAAGATTCGGTTTTTGCCATTGCCGTAAGCATTTTTTTCAAGTTATTATGATACTTGAGCATATATTTTTAAGAAAACTCTTTTTTTCATACCATTGTCTCAACGAGTTTGTTGCGGCCGTTTTTAAGCAGTTCTTTCATGGATTTTTGAACATCTTCAAGACCTGGGGTATCTATCAGATTAAAGTATTCACTGGGATCATTATTGTGATCGTAGAGCTCTTTCCCGCGGCGGCCGTCATCGCCCCATTCAGTATATCGCCAGCGTTTGTTTCTTACAGAGCGTCCGGCTGTATCTCCGCGTTGAACCTGAGTAAAAGCGGCCTCTTTCCATTCCCGGGCAGGCTCGGCAATAAGAGGGGCAAACGAAATTCCCTCCAGTCCGAAGTCGTGTTCCAGGCCGCACAGGTGAGCTAATGTCGGATACAAATCTACAAGTTCGACTATTCCCCGTGTAGAGCCGCCGCCTTTTGTTACGCCGGGGACATGAGCTATCATGGGAACGCGTGCTGAATGCTCATAAAGCACGTTTTTGTTCCACCAGCCATGTTCTCCCAGGTTATAGCCGTGGTCTCCCAAAAACAGCACTATGGTATTATCCCACAGGTTGTCGCGGTCAAGCCGGTCAAGTATCTTGCCTATCTGGGCATCCGTAAAACTTACACAGGCATAGTAGCTGCGCATAAACTCTTTTCTTTCATGGTCTGTGAACTTTTCAAAAGCCTTTTTCCATTCGCTGCCGAATATAATCTCCGGTTCAGCCGTTTTATTGGAAGGGTCAGTTACGGGTACAAGCTCATTAAGCGGATACATATCAAAATATTTTTTTGGAGCGTTAAAGGGATCATGCGGCTTGTGGAATCCGGCCGCTATAAAAAATGGTTCGCTGCGATGTTTGCCAAGCAGATCAACGGTTATATCGGCGATCTTGCCGTCACTCATATCGCTGTCGCCGCACTGTGCAGCTCTCCAGCTGCACCATTTCACGGCTCCGCCGGTCATATTGCGGCTTTCGCCCGTGTTGGCGGCAGGGCTGTCATCCGGGTCGAACATCTGATCCCACGCGGCGGGGTCATCATGCTCTCCGGTGCCGTGGAATATCTTGCCAAGCCTTACTGTATGGTAACCGTTATCATGGAAGAGGCCGGGAAGTGTCTTTACATCCGGATTAAGCTCACGCATCGAGACGACATTGCCAAGAACACCTGTCGTATCGGGACGCAATCCCGTCAGGAAAGAAGATCGGCTTGGATTGCATACCGGAAACTGGCAGTAGGCCCGTTCAAAACGGACACCCTTTGCTGCAAGCCGGTCGATATTGGGTGTTTTGACCACGGGGTTTCCATAGCAGCCGAGAACATCTCGTAGATCCTCCACACAAATCATCAGCACGTTTCTGCCGTTTTGTACAATACGGGTTTGAGCCTTCCGGGACGCTGCAGCCAATGCACGATTACTGTTTGCAAGTACGGCTGTTCCAATCCCTGCGTATAAAAATGATCTTCTGTCAATACTCACGGCGTTAAACCTCACTTTTAAACTTTATTGTTAATATTTTTTTCCCCGAAAGAGCCACATGAACCCATCCGTCCGGGTCTATTTCAAGCTCTTTTTCCGGCAGCTCTTCGAGTGTAACCTGGATTGCCTTCTGCCACATTTTAGCTGATGTACCGGGGATATTGAATTCATTCTTCAATTGCTCAACCGGCGAAGAGCTTTTAGAGGCCTGTTTCCCTCCATTAAAGCGTACTCGTCCCGATACACTTTTATTGAGCCTGTTAAACAGGCGGATTACCCAGCCGTCACCGGTTTCACTACGTTTAACTGCACTTAAAGTAACGCCTTGCGGCTCAATCTCAACAAACGACTTGCACATAGGCTCTGTACCGTATTTAGACGGAGCTGTCTGGCAAACCCGCAAGGGCCTTACAAATTTTTCAGATGCCTCCCATACGCCTCCAAGATTCCACCCGTCCGAATGCGGCATCACCGCGTAACGGAAGCTGTGCCTGCCCAAACACTGCGAGCCGCTATCGACACTGCTGTAGTCTATCATTTCCTGGGTCACGCATATACGCATCGGAAAGCATCGAAGAAGTGTCAGGTTCAAGTTTCTCTGCGGATTATCCTGTGCCTCGTAAGCCTTGAGCCCTTCATTTAGCAATGCAAGACCATTCTCGCCGTCACTGATATCAACGAAGTTGTTCATGGGCTGCTCGGTCTGGATATCCTCATCAAAAAGCGCGGGATCAGGCAGTTTTATCTGCCTCTCCAGCACATCAAACTGCCCCTGGGCATGTACTGTGTCGGCGTTGATGCCTGTCGGAAAACAAACCTGGAGATAATGGTCTTCAACATTATTCTCAAGTTCTGTTTTTATCTCAACATAATCGCTGCCTTTACGCAGAGTGTAGTAATTCGTGATTTCGTAGGGTCTGAAAAACTCGCTTCTGAACTTGTCATCTGGTGTCCGGGCGGCGGGCAGGGACCAGTCAATTACAGCTTTGAGGCATGTTTCTAACTCACCGTCTGAGACAAGAGAGACCCTGGCGTTCTGGTTAAGTGTAGTAAACACCTGCTCGTTAGCCACATTTTTGTGTTCCCAGGGATTGCCGATTTCGCTTGAATCCCTGAAGTAGCCCAGATTTTTGTATTGCCTGCCGGTCTTTTTATATAAGAGATCAATAGTGCCGTTTGAATTTACCGTAACTCTAAGGTGCTCGTTCTCCATCGTCTGTTCGCCGCTGAGCATTGTTTTGCGGCAGGGGCGAATCTCATTTTTTACGGGCTTTACAAAGAAACTCGAATAGCCGTTTGCCGGCACATTTTTAATATCGAGAAGAGCTTCGTATCGCTTCATGTGGAACATATTAGCGGTATCGTTTGGCGACTGTACTATCTGATAAAAGGGCGATTCTGTGCGCATCAGCTGGAAATCTATTTTATTCCCGCGTGTATCGGTTATCTTGATGCCCTGGCTGTCCCACGAATCCGGCACCTGTATATACGCCTTGACTATTTCACGCCTGGCAAAATCGGCTGGATTGTAGGCAAGAATCGGCAGAATTTCTCTGCCTATAAGGTCACTGTAGTCAATACTGCCGGCAATCTTTGCCAGTGACGTCTCTGTTATGCAAGCCGCTATCTCACGTGCTTGTCTGCTCCTAAAGAGCATGTCCTGACTTATAATGTCCCTGCTGCAACCGCCTATGGAATCGTGGCCGTGGTTCTGCAGCAGCCATTTGTACGCCTCATCAAGGAAGCCTCCCGGAAAATCTGCCCCCAAGAGTGCTGCATAAACAGCCAGCGGCTCGGCGAGGTTTGTTAAATCATTTTCAGTCTTGAAGTTATCCTGTTTGATGTCCATTCTTGCTGATATTACCCAGCCGTAAAGTACACTTGTACTTCCTTCGGTGAAGTAGTGCCGCATCTCTCCTTTGACTACAGGAGCGTCTTCAGAAATGTTTCTGATAACCTGTTGCTGAAAATCCATAAAATTGCTGTGAAATACATCTATTGTTCCACCAAGTGCCTCATTGCAGTCACGGATCATCTGGATTTCGCGCATATCCGGGCAGGACGAATCATGCCCGCAAGACCAGAAACGGTGCGGGGTTGACCAGTCCTCGTTCTGTTCCTCAATTGCCTGATGAGCAAACTTGGAAATATTCTGTTTATGATAATTGAATGGAGCATGTGTGTATTGAGCGTCCAGAAGATTACCTTGAGAATCGATAATCTTGAAAGCGCCGCCGCTGTCCCAGCTGACAATCCGCTCGTCCACATCCTGCTGATTCCAGTACACAGGCCTTTGAATAACATACCACACATTGTAGCGTGGACGCTTGCCCAGGCGGGAGCAAACCAGCCTCGAGCCGTCCGGGCCTTGCCAGAATATTTCGGATTTAGGGGCGACAAGCGTATTTATGCCCCGGTAAAAGGCGGTAAAGTCTATGCCAAAACCCTTGTAAATCTGGGGCATCTGGGAAATCTGGCCCCATGAGAAAGGTGAATAGCCGCTTTTGCTGATGCCGCCGAATTTTCCGGCAATCTTATGCCCTAAAAGCAGGTTTCGTATAATTGATTCGCCCGAAACACAAAATTCGTCCGGCAGGCAGAACCAGGGGCCAATAAAAAGGCGTTTATTCTGAACCATTTCACGGATCGTATGCTCTTTTTCAGGACGTATCTCAAGGTAATCAAGGATGGGTATTGTCTGAGAATCCAAATGGAAAGAGCTGAAATCAGGGTATTTTTCAAGAGTATCAAGAAGCATATCCATCATGTAAACAAGCATATAACGGGTTCGCTGCATGGAGAATCTCCATTCGCGATCCCAGTGAGTGTTAGAGATGAAATGACATTTAATCTTATTTTTTGCCGGCTTGCTGTCCCGTTTCTTTGACAAAGCTTTATCAGATAATAAACTTGATTCCGGGGTCATTGTTCAGTCCTCGTTGGGATTATGTTTAAAACAGATCAATTGTTATACCACTATGGTATTTTATTCTTAAAATCAAACCAGTCAAGTGCTATGTTTTAATTTTTGTATTTTTTTTGTAATTTATTGGTTTTCTTTGAAATCATATTTCAAAATGTTCAATATCAATCTGCTGGCGACAGGGTCGAATTCAATTGCATCGGTTCTAATCTGCGCCGCAATAACTCTGCCTTTTCCATGTCGCAGGGTAAACAGAGGGCAGCCGCCAATTTTCTTATAATCAAGTGGTGAGTTGAGGTAACCGTGCCACTCGAGTGTTTCGGCAAGTGCTTTTATATCATTGCTGAAACGGTCGATTGTGTATCTTCCGCCTGCTGTATAGGGAACATTTCGTCCATCACTAAACCATGCAATATCAAGGGGTTCAATTCCGTCAAAGACTTTGCTTTCGTCATAATTCATTGTCACTATTTCATGTCTGTAATTCTTGTAAGCCAGTACTTTATCAGGAAAAAGCCTAACCACGGCAGGGCCGTTGTTCAGCAGAATGGCGTTACCGCCCGATGCTACAAAGTCAGCTGTTTTCTCATAACTTAGAGGCATATTTTCAAACCCGCCAATAATAAGTACGGATTTCCTGCCTACAAGCTCTTTCGGACTTTGGACGTCAACGGCATTCAGGCCGTAAAAATCCAAAAGTCTCCGTGCATTGGCGTCGCCTTCCAGCATATAATATGTCAAAGAAGTATTTGCCCCGCTGCCCATAGCCCAGTCTTTTTGCGCCGCGGTTATGTCATATTCGTTTTCGGAAATCAGCACGTCTTGAGAAATAACAGTGAGAGTAAGCCGGCAGTCAACTCTCAGCTCAGGGAGCTTTGAAGGTAATTTTATGGATACCTTTTGTTTGGCAGTCTGATAATATTCTAAATCATCGTAACTTACAGTTTTTTCCGCAAGCACCTCACTGCCATACAGAATACGGCATATTACAAGAGGGCTTTTAAGAACAGCAAATTCCAGTGAGTCATTAACAAGAGTAATGTCGGTATCTATGTTGTCGCCGGCGTAAAAATGCCTGCCCCAAAGTTCGGCACTGGCGAGCAGCGGCTGGTAAGCTGTCTTTAATCTCCTGGCGGTAAGCATAGGCGAAACTCTTTCGCTGAGGTGAGTGTTGTAAAACCATGTCTCAAAAGCGAACAGCATCACTCCGGAAGTGTTTTCATGTTCGACTCTTCGGAACATTTCCGCCAGCTCCTTTGTCATCATGCTGTGTCGGCCGATAAAATAATCTGGGTCACAATGCTCGTAGGCTTTCTTGCCGACGGTAGTCTGCGGTGTCTGATGTTCAAAAAGATAAAACCTTGTCGCAAGGCCGTCGTCTGAGCGGGGGTAGCCGGTCGATATCTCCTGCCCCAATGCAGGGCGGCCCGGAGTGCAGTAATCCCTGCCAAACTCCCCGTTAAAGAAATGAAACGTTCCCTTGTTGTACCAGTTAAAGTATCCGTGTGGATCGTCAATATCACCTTCATCGAAATTGTTGGCTTTTATAATTCGCTCATAACGGCCGCTTCTGACCAGATGCTTACGGTAATACGCCGAATCGGCTACTACGGGTCTGCTGGAGTCGACCGACCTGAGCGCATTTATTCCATCTGTGAGTATTGAACCCTTTTCGGTGATGACCTCATCGCTGTCGCCGAGCAGATAAAATTTCATCTCGTTATTCATAGTCCAAAGAAATATTGAAGGGCGGTTTCGGTTTGCTTTTACCAGGGCAGTGAATTCACGTTTCCATATTTCTATTGCCTCTTCACTTGGGATGTCCCGGAGCATAAGCCATGGCCAGGCACCCTCGAAGGATATCATTACGCCGGCTTGGTCAGCAGAATCCAGCCATTTTTCTGACCAGGGGCTGCAGTGTGTTCTTGTAGCAATTACATTATGATCAAGTGCAAGCTGCATGAACCTATCTGCCAGATCCTTGTCATAGGGGCGTATGTGACCGGGCATATGATTAGCGCCGCGAACCCAAAGCGGTCTGCGATTAAAATACAGCTGCTCATCTCTGAGTTCTATGGTTCTGAAGCCAACTTTTTCAGTTAAAGAGTCAACAATCTCATCGTTCTGGATGAGTCTGAAAGTTATATTGTATAGATTTGGTTTTCCAGGTGCCCAGAGCTTGGGTGAAACTTTGGGTGTGTTGAAATCCGCAGTCCGGGCAGATTTACCGGCAAGTTTAACTTTTTCAACGCTTCCGCCGCACAAAACTTCATCTGTAACGGCATCGTTAATTTCATAGGTCAGTTGAACATCTTGAGCTTTATTACCACTGTTTGAGTACTCAACCTGTATTTGAGCATCGTTCATAGAGGGCACAAAGTAGCAGTCTTCAATCTTTAGTTTGCTGCTGATGACGATCTTTGCGGTTCTCCATATACCTCCGGGGTCGCCCCGGTAAAAGCCTCTCTGAATATGTTTATCAAGAAGTTTTTGTGCCCTTTGGCCGCTGCTGAGCTTTTTTAGCCTTCCCTGCTGAGCTTCAGCAATAACATTCCATGCGTCGGCGTAATTATCGTCTATACTTTCAACGTCAACCAATGCGGAGCTCTCATCGTCCCAGTTTCTCCAGACATGTACCGCAAGTACGTTTCTGCCGGCTGTGACATGGTCGGTTACATCTAATTTCATCGGCATATACATTCCGATATTATCATGTATCTTATTGCCGTTGAAATAGATGCTGCTTGCTACTGCTATGCCGTTAAACTCTATTACGACCTTTTTCTCTATTGCATTTTTCGGCAGGTCTATGTAATGGCGGTACCAGGCGGAACGGGTTTTTTTGTAATCAAACGTATAAGCCTCACAACGCGCCGTTTCCATGCGATGAAATTTATCATTCTGGCCCTTATTGAATCCGTTGGTAAACTCACCTTCAAGCCAGCACTGCAAAGGAACCCAGAAATTGGGCACATCCATAACATGAGCTGTGCTGTCATCATAGTCTGTTGTGAACGGCTCGCCGCCGGCTTCATAATCAGGTATGAACAGCCATTTGCCATCCAGCTTTAACTCAACACGGTTTTCAGGAATTTCCTGCAGATAAAAAGGTTTATAACCGGCTCTCCGGCTTATCCTCTCTGCTTCTTTGGTTGAAGAGTTCTCGGCCGGGCTCTCGGTTTTCCGGAGCCCGTCAAGAGCGTCCGGAGCTAAAGGCTCAATCTTGATCCAGTCGAACTCGGTAGTGATATAACTGCCGCCCAGTGAGGCCTTTCCGCTGATAAACGGACTCTCTTCGTCGCTGACAACAATTCGGGGCTTATCTTCTTCGTTTAGATATACGGCTATCTTATCTCCGGCAGCCGCCACCTCAATAATATACCATTTTCCAGGGGAAGGAGAAAACTCTAATGGCTCAATTGCCAACAACTTATCGTAACCTTCAGCCCCATACCTTGCCAGATACAGATGGTTGTTATTTCCGCCGCGAAGTGCCGCAACATAGCGGAAGTCGCGGTTGTAATTCCGCAATCCCGCCCATATCTGCACCTGGCGGGCATCTTTCGGAGCCCTTGCCCTGAATTTGACAGAATAGTTACTCCAGTTTTGCTCACCGGCAGTTACCCAGCCGCCGGCAATTTTAAGAATACCATCATAAATGTCGAATTTCCCCCTCCCGTTAGTCAGCCAGGTACCTGTCTCGATTGAATTATGTGAAAAGTCGTCCTTAAAGACTGAAAAATTAGTATTTTCTTTCTCTCCATATTTTCCCCCTTCTCCGGCACTAGCGTAAATAGTTATTAGAGATACAGTTAGAGCTGCAAAAAGATATGGTAATTTCATAATATTTTCTCTTGTTAAAGTTTATTTAAAATAAAGACATCAGTTAGTATAAAAATACACCTAAAAAGTCAAGCCTTTGTTGTGTGTTATTATGAAATTTATGTAAATATTGAAAAAACTATGTACAACGAGTACATTTTTGGTATATTTGTTGGTGCTTAATATTTTTCGTGACGTTCAGCATTTATTCAAGGTTAAAGAATC
Organism: Limihaloglobus sulfuriphilus; assembly: GCF_001999965.1. Classification (GTDB taxonomy): domain Bacteria; phylum Planctomycetota; class Phycisphaerae; order Sedimentisphaerales; family Sedimentisphaeraceae; genus Limihaloglobus; species Limihaloglobus sulfuriphilus. The sequence continues at coordinate 1,028,372 of NZ_CP019646.1, forward strand.
GCTGTTATAGACTTTCTGGTTCACTTGTTTCGGCGAACAAATCCTTTATTATGGATGTTAATATAAAGCAGAGCGAACCGCGGCAAAGAAAATGTGTAATATTTTATAATTAAATTTAAGGAAAATAATGAGTTGTAATCGATTAAAGTCGGCATTGTTTTTTATATGTGCTTCGTTCTCAGCTTTAAGCGCTCAGACAAATATCGCTTTCGAGAATGTTGTCATGGGCACAGAAATAACAAATCTTGTTCCTCAAGGTGGCTTTGAGTCCGGAACTTATGGCTGGAACCATATTTCAGGCCACGTAGATACTGCCGCCGGGCCTGCTGAGCTCTGCGTTCCGCTTTCTTGCGGCAACGGCATCCTGCAAGGGTATATAGACAATAATGATACACTTGGGCAAGTGCGTCGCGAAATTACTATACAAGGCGGCGAGGAAATGGTAATAAGTGCTTATCTTTGGAATCTCAGCGATGATACGCACAAGATTGATGTTGTAGTAGTTGACCTCAACGACGAGAGCTGGGAAGGCCAGCTCGTTCTCTACAGCTACAATCAGGGTTGCCGTGATGGCGTATTCTGCTACCAGTCATTCACGCCGCCGGCCGGAACCCATAATGTAACACTCAGGTGTTTTTATAACGGCGTTACCGCAGATGACGATAACTGGCCTGACTATCCTGTTGCCGCGATGTGGGACAATATTGCGATTACTCCGGCTTCGGCATTTCAGCCTCCCTCGAACGATTTGGGCGGCTACAGTCCCGGAGATATCAATCTTGACGGGTTTGTAAATATCGGAGATTTCCAGTTACTGGTCGCCGAATGGCTCGAGTCAGAGGGCTGCATATATTCGGATATAAACAAAGACGGTACTGTAAACTCAAGAGACTTCGACTCTATTTCAAAAGAATGGGACGGCAATACCGATTCAGAGTGGAACCAGACGCTTACCGGCAGCGTTATGTGCGGCTATCAGGGCTGGTTTAACTGTCCAGATGACGGTGCTAACCGCGGCTGGGTACACTGGGGAAGCAATAACAGATTCGAGCCGGGTTACTGTACAATAGACCTCTGGCCGGATATCAGCGAGTATGAGCCTGATGAGCTTTTCCCATCGGGGTTTAAGTACGAAAATGGTGAGACTGCTTATGTATTCAGCTCTTATAACCGCAAAACAGTGTTGCGGCATTTCAAATGGATGCGGGACTACAACATTGACGGCGCCTACCTCCAGAGGTTTGCCACTGAAACTTACGGAGGCACATCTCTAAACCACCGCGACACGGTGCTGGCCCACTGCAAAGAAGCCGCCAACCTCTATAAACGCAAGTATGTTATGATGTATGACCTCTCAGGCCTGGGTGAAACCGGCACCTTTCAGGTAATCCGGGACTGGAAACGTCTCGTTGATGTTTACGGACTGACAAAAGACCCTGACGACAAGGCTTACGCTCATCACAACGGCAAGCCGGTTATCGCTGTATGGGGAATCGGGTTCAATGACAGGGCATACACTCTTGAGGAGTGCAAATCGCTGTTGAATTTCTTCAGAGCCGACCCTGATTATGGCGGAATGACAATTATGGTCGGCATACCCAGCTACTGGAGAACGCTTGGAAAGGACTGCGTAAACGATCCGTATCTTTTTGAGGTACTCGAAGAAGCGGATATACTAAGCCCGTGGGCGGTAGGACGATATTCAAATACAAGCGGTGTAAACAGTTACGCAAATAACGTGTGGATACCCGATATGCAGTGGTGCCAATCACACTCAAAGGAATACCTGCCGGTAGTCTTCCCCGGTTTCAGCTGGTATAATCTGCACGGGGGCACACTGGACCAGATCCCCAGACGCGGCGGCCAATTCCTGTGGGAGCAGTATTACAAAACAATCAAAGACGCAGGAGTTTCGATGGTGTACCAGGCAATGTTCGACGAGGTTGACGAGGCGACGGCTATATTTAAGTGCACCAACAATCCGCCTGTAGGATCTTTTATAGACTATGAAGGGCTGCCCAGCGATCATTACCTTTGGCTGGTCGGCCAGGCAGCAAAGATGCTTCGGGGTGAGATACCTGTAACTTCTACAATTCCAATACGTGATTAAGGATTATAAAATGCAGAGAAAAATGTACATGGCTCTAATTTTCGTTTCAGTTTTGATGACTCTCCAGGCGGCGAGGCTTGATCCTGACAAACAGTCGAAAAACGAAATATTCACAATGACAAACACGCAGGTCGCCCAAAAAACTCTATCTCCATATACTGGCGTAACTGAACACAAATCAAACCCCGACACTCTCAAAGGCAAGGTGATGACCGGCTATCAGGGCTGGTTTACAACCCCCGGCGATGGTTCCGGCATGGAGTGGTTCCACTGGGGCCTGCCGACATCCTCGCCTTCAAAAGATTTCAGGCCCGGCAGGTGCTCTATTGATCTCTGGCCGGACATGAGTGAATATCCCCAAAGTTCAAAAGTGGCGACGGAATTCAAGCATAAAGACGGTTCAACCGCATACGTATTCAGCTCAAACGATCCTGATGCTGTAAACCTGCATTTTAGATGGATGAACGAATATGGGATAGACGGAGCGTTCGTACAAAGGTTTGCTGCGCAGACTTTTAAAAACTACGAGTACCACAATGTCAATAATGTTCTAAGCAACTGCAGGGCCGCCGCCAACAGGAATGGGCGAGCTTATGCCCTTATGTATGACTTGTCCGGTCTCCAAGAGGGCCAGATTGAAAACGTTATAAAGGACATCATAATTCTTCGGGAGAAAATGAAGTTGGCTTGTGACCCGGCGGACAGGGCCTATCTTCATCATAAAGGCAAGCCTGTTATAGCGGTTTGGGGAATCGGTTTCAAAAACAGAGGCTACACTCTCAATGAATGCCGGCGGCTTGTGGATTTTCTGAAAAACGACAAAGAGTACGGCGGCTTTACAGTTATGCTCGGCGTTCCCACGTTCTGGCGGACTTTAGAGAACGACTCTGTAGAAGAGGAGCAGTTCCATGAAATAATCAAAATGGCCGATATAATCAGCCCGTGGATGGTAGGCCGCTACGGCCGGATAGAAGATGTTGATAGTTTCTGCAAGCCGCTTTGGATGAAGGATATTCAGTGGTGCCGGGAAAATGCCAAGGACTATATGCCGGTTCTTTTCCCCGGCTTTAGCTGGTATAATCTTCAAGGCGAGAAATTTGACCATATCAAGCGGCAGAAGGGCAAATTCCTTTGGAAACAGTATTACACCGCTGTAGAGTGCGGCGCCGAGATGATCTACCAGGCTATGTTTGACGAAGTAGATGAGGCTACCGCTATATTCAAATGCACCAATAATCCGCCTGTTGGAGGAAAGTCAAAATTTCTCACATACGAAGGTCTGCCCAGTGACCACTACCTTTGGCTGGTTGGCCAGGGAGGAAAAATGCTCAGGCAGGAGATACCCCTTAGTGAGACGATTCCTGAGCGGGATAACTGAGCTTCATGCCTTGAGTAAAGTTTTATTTCTTTGCAGGTGCAGGCCCTGTAGATTCGCCTTTATAGATCGCAGCTTCCGAAGGCTGGAGCAGCAGGGACCCTGTCCACGAAGAGGACGGATGGCGTATTCTGTCTATGCAGACCTTGAGGTAGGGTGATGGGTCTATCATTTCGATTGAAGTTATGGACGGGTTGTAATATCTCGCGATACCTTCGTCATTGATAACACATACGCTGACATCCCTGCCGACAACTACGCCCCGATCCATAAATGCCCGCATAGCTCCGATCGCTGCGGGTGCCGTTGTGCAGAACAGAGCGGTTGACCTGAACCTTCCTGAGTCAATGATCGTGAGCATCTGCTTGTATGCCCCTGTAAGCGGCGTATCCGGATAAGAATAAGGAGTAAGTGCGTCTCCAAGCAGCCGACCGTTGATGTTGTGTACTGCCCGCCATAGATTCCACTGTTCTATTCGGCTGTTGATAACATTGTCCATTGTCTGGACGTTAAAACAGTCAACGCTCTTGTGTCCCAGCTCTCCCAGAATGTCGAGAATTTTCTGGACAAAATGAGATGGAAACAGGCAGATCGATTTTATGCCGTACATCGTCAAATCCTGGTCAAGTATAACAACTGACTCATTTTCGGCCTGGAGATTTTTCATTACTCTGGCAGGGATATTTTCCGCGCTTGGATTGAGGAAGACAGCGTCGAAATTCTTCACTACATCAAGTATTATCGGGTCATCCCAATGTACAAACATAAAAGCCCTTATACGGACTTCGTAATCTTCCGCAGCGTTTTCTAAAGCAAGTCTCCACCTTTCTACGGAGCTTGAGGCAAATGAGGGCACCAGCAAGCCTACGCTGATGTGCTTCTCGTACTTTCTCTTGACAGCGAGCCTGCCGTTTGGCATTCGCTCGATAAGTCCCTTGTCAACAAGCCTTTCAAGAGCTTTACGGGCAGTCATGCGTGAGACTCCAAGTTCTTCACACAGCTCCCTCTCTGCCGGTATCCCGTCAAGAAGATAATCGCCGTGCTTTATCCTAAGCTCAAAAATCCTCTCGACCTGATCCGTTTTGGTACGTTTTGATGCCATAAGTGACGCCTTTTATATGTTAAACAAGTTTGTTGGTTAAAAATGTATTATAAACTAATTTTGGTATATTAAACAAAAAAAGCTGGTTGATATCAATCAAATTAATAGACCAATACCAATAAACTGCGGGGAATGTACGTTTTCAGAGAGAAAATCCGTGATTTTATGCCCAAATTTTGTCCTTATTGGTTTACACCTGTCCCGCAAAGTTCGCCAAACCAGAAATTCTATACACTTTTGAAAGAGCAAATAGGGCTAAATCTGGAGTTTTATAATGGTCTCGTGGCCGGTTGACAATTACAACAGTATTCTTGAGAAAAAAGTAGGGCAGACCTAATGGACTCAAAATGGACACAAATGCCTAAAAGACAGAAGTGTCAAAAAAAAGGCAAAACATAAAGTGCTTCTTTAAAAGACTTTACAAAACACACCCGACAGGATTCGAACCTGTGACCTACGGATTAGAAATCCGTTGCTCTATCCTACTGAGCTACGGGTGCTTACCTTATGGTTAAACATAAGAATTTGAATAAAATACATAAAATAAATGGTTTTGCAAGACATTATTTTTACAAAAAACGATATTTAAAAATTGTGTAAACCCACGAAACAAGCCCGATGATGAAAATGCAGACAAAAACAATTGCCAGCCTTTTGCCGCGACGTAATTCCCTGTAAAAGAGGGTCTTATGTCCAAAAAGCTCGGCTGCAGAGCATATGCCAGAGACGCTGAGAATCGCCGCTAACATAAAGCCTGCCGGCTGAACGGTCAAGGAAGATATAAATCTGCCCCTGAAAAAGAAACTAAATGACCGGGTCATTCCGCAAAATGGACAGGGGAGGTTGTATTTACGTTTGAAACCGCAGATTCCAAATAATGATTCCGCGGACAAAACGCCCATGCCAATTAGGATAGAAAGCACCAAGGCCGCAACAGCAGCCGCTACGATGAAAAGGTGCAATTTCCAGTTATGCGATATTCTTTTAGGCATAATGTTTTAGCCGAAGTCGATACTGCAGCGGGTGCACCGCTTAGTGTTTGTTTCAGCCGCGTTTATAGTACTGCATCGCCTCCGGCATTTGCCGGCGGATAGCCTGTACCCTTGATTCGTCAGAAGGGTGGGTACTCATCCACTCGTAAACTTCCGGTCCCTGACTTCTTGCTGACATTTCCTGCCAGAAAGTCTCTGCAACTCTCGGATCGTATCCGGCGAGAGCCATAAAAATCATGCCCATCCTGTCAGCCTCATACTCGTGCTTTCTGCTGTAAGGCAGGACAAGAGCATACTGAGACGTCATGCCGTATGCCTGTTCGAAAATAGCCTGTGTCTGGCCGGAATAGTCCTTTATCGCAACCGACAAAGCAACACCTCCAAGCTGAGATGCAAGCTGATAACTCATTCTCTCGGCGCCGTGTTTTGCAACCGCATGGGCTATTTCATGTGCAACAACAACTGCCAGCTTTTCTTCTGTGTCTGCCAGCTCCAGCAGCCCTGTATATACGACAACCTTGCCGCCGGGCATTGCCCAGGCATTGACCTGTTCGTTCTCTACAAGGTTGAACTTCCAGTCGAAGCTGTTCAAAAAGCCTGCCTCTCCCTTCATTCTGAAATATTCTTCGGTTGCCTTTTGTATATTGCTGCCGACACGTCTCACCATCGCAGCTGCCGAGGAGTCGCTGCTTAATTTGTTCTCTGATAAAAACTGCTGATACTGTTCGTCTGCCATCTGGTTTAAAGTGCTGTCGGGAACAACATTAAATTGTTTTCTACCAATAATTGGAACCTCGGCACATCCAAAAAAATACAAGCTGTTAACTGCCAGCAGCAGGGCTATTACATGTTTCTTCATTTTATAACTTCCTTAATTTCACTTATTTGCAAAAGTTTATCATATCATACTATCTCTGAGAGAGCTTTTCAAGATAAAATATCTACTCTTCTCGCCGGCAATACATATTTGCATAAGATAGTATTACCAGGCAAATCAGTGCAGCAGCATCTTGATTCCAAGAATTATCAAAACCGCGCCGCCGAAAATTTCGGTCTTGTTTTCAAACATATGCCCAAATCGGGTGCCCATATAGAAACCCGCAAACGACAGCATGAAAGTAACAACCCCTATGCCTGCAACAGCAATCCAGATGTGCGAAGTGACCAATGATATGGTAAGCCCAACAGCAAGCGCATCGATACTGGTTGCCACAGCCAGAGTAAAAAGTGCCGGCAGGGATTCAGCCATTGGTTTTTTTTCAGTTTCTTCCAACTTAAACGCCTCATAAATCATTTTGCATCCGATGGCTGTCAATATCAAAAAGCCAGCCCAGTGCTGATATGGTGAAATATACCTTTTAACGGTAAGCCCGCAGATCCAGCCGATTACTGGCATAGCAAACTGAAAAAAGCCAAAGATACCTGCAAGCCGCAAGGCGTGCGGGAAATGAAACCGTTTGTAAACCGTTCCGCAAGCGACAGATACAGAAAAAGCGTCCATTGCAAGTCCTACGGCTATCAAAAGAATGGTGAAAAGCTCATTCACAGCTGTTCCTCTTACTGCATAGAATTGCGGAAGCTGAAAGGGCGGCAGTTTCAGTTCTGAGCACGTTTTTTGTTATACTTACACTGAAACAATCTCCAGCCGGATAATGCCGCTTTATTAAGATCTCCTCTTCTTCCGTAAACCCGCCTTCGGGACCGACAAATATCACAATGTCTTCTTTTTGCCAATTGGGATCAAGCCTGTCAATGAAAATTGTATCCTCAGACAGACTCATCAGAGCAACCTTTAAAGAAGATGCCTCATTTATTCCGTCAGCAAGAAACTGTTCAAGCCTGACCGGCTGACTGATTTTCGGCAGATACAGTCTTTTACATTGTTTCGCGGCAGCAACGGTAACGGCAGTAGTTTTTTCGATGAAGTTTTTTGCGTTTCCCTGCCGCACACTTCTTTCAAAGAGTACCGGATAAATATAATCAACGCCTATTTCTGTTACCTTTGATGCTAACCAGTCCCAGCGGTTTCCTTTGGGAGGGCTTACTGCAAGAATTACTCTACCAACACTTCGCGGCGCTTCGAGAGTCTCTTCTGTTACATTTAACGTGACAGATCGCTTTGAAATATTCTCTGCAACCGCAACGCCAAGTCTGCCCCTGCCGTCAAAAACCTCTACAGGATCGCCCTGTTTTACACGCATTACAGTGGAGAGGTGTCGGGCTTCCGGTCCTGTCAATTCATTTTTGCCTTTTTGAAAACTTTCAATGTAATATCGAGATAAGGGCATTTTTTTTGCCAAACAAATATGTGCTGGGCCGAAGGCTTCTTTGGGGCCCGGGTATTAGATCTGTTCAGGCGCCACTAAATCTTCATATGTTTGCCGGCGGCGAATAACCTGGAATTTGTCTCCGTCAACAAGTATCTCCGGCAGCATCGGTCTGGCATTATAATTACTGCCCATGGTGTGCCCATAAGCACCCGCAGTGAAAATACATAGCAAATCTCCCCGCTTGAGAGGAGGGAGTAAACGGTTCTTCGCAAAAAAGTCAGAACCTTCACATATAGGGCCTACAACGTCATATTTTGTGCATCCGCTGATATCCAGATCTTTAGTTCTTTTTTCGGGTACAAAGTTCTTTTCTACTTTTGCCGGCCAGATGAAGTGGAAAGCATCGTAAAGGGGGGGCCTGAGCAGGTCGTTCATGCCGGCATCAACAATGGCAAATTCCTTGGTACCGCCTTTCTTTATGTATTGAACCTGGGTTGCGAGAATTCCGGCGTTTGCCGCAATGCTCTTGCCGGGCTCAAGTATGAGTTTGACATCCAGTTTCTTTATTATTGGCACTATACCCACCGCGTATTCTTTGGCAGAAGGGCTGTAGCCCGTTTCGTAATCAGCACCGTAGCCGCCGCCAAGATCTACGGCTTCAATAGTGTGTCCGTTTTCACGGAGTTTTTCAACGAGGTTGGCGGTTTTTTCGAGCGCTTCAACATACGGATCAATAGTATTGCCGCCGGAACCCAGGTGGACATGAAGGGCGCAGAGCTTTACACTGCCGTTGTCGGCATAATCGGCAAATACCTTTTGTGCCCGTTCTATGTCAACGCCAAACTTCGATTCTTTTTTCCCAGTGGTTATGAACGTATGAGTTTTCGGGTCAACATCAGGATTAACGCGAAGGGCGGCTTTGGCGGTGGTGTTTTTTTCTTTAGCTATTTTAATGAGATTTTCAAGCTCAGCTTCGCTTTCTATGTTGAAATACCCTATTCTCGCATCCAGGGCGTTTTTTATCTCCGCATCGGTCTTGCCTACACCGGCATAAACAACCTTTGACATATCCCCTCCTGCCTGCTGTACACGGAACAGCTCGCCGCCGCTTACGATATCAAAACCGCTGCCCATTTGAGCAAGATGCCTTAGAATGTTAATATTTCCGCACGCCTTCACAGAGTAGCATATAGTTGTATCTATCTCTGAATAAGCTTGTTGTATTTTCTTGAGGTGATCCAGAAATGTGTTTTTACAGTAAATATATGCCGGTGTGCCGACTTTGTCTATAATGCTTTGAATTGATATGTCTTCTGCGTAAAGACGGCCGTCTTTATATTTAAATCCATCCATTTTATTCTCCGTTTTTGTTTAAGACAACGGGATACATATCTTTTAGAGATGTATCCCGTTAAGTAATTTTATAAAGATTTGAATCAATCTTTCTTGTATTTCCTGCCGCCGCCTTTGCGCTTTGGTTTGGAAACAGAAACTTTAATATCCTGGCCCTTAAGATCTTTTCCGTTAAGGGAGTTTATTGCCTGCTGGGCATCTTCGGGTTTGGCCATTTCCACAAAGCCGTAACCTTTTGATTCACCAGTGTTTTTATCTGAAATTATCCGAACTGAGTTAACCTGGCCAAAAGCGCCAAAAAGGTCTCTCAGATCCTGTTCAAGGACAGTTAACCCCAGGTTTCCTGTGTATATGTTTACTGGGCCTTTTTCGGGAATGCGTGAAACGCTTTTACCGCCTTTTTGCGGAGTTTTACCGCCGGCAGGTTTTGGGCTTCGGTTTTTATTACGGGGCCGTTTTTGAGATTTATCTGTTACAGAGATAATTCTCAGTATAAAAAGCATCAAAAACGAGCCGTAAATGCCGTTTACAAACAGAAACCAGCACATTACCTCACGGCTTACCTGCCCCTGTTCTCCGCTGACCATAACCAGGCCGAGGATAACACAGGCAATAAAATACATTATTACTATGACAACTCCAATTATTCTTGTTAGCGACATTTAATTCCTCTGAATCTACTAATAATAAATAAATTTTGGGTCACACATGCTTAAACGCTGTAACCATAATTGTTTAGCCTTTTTAAAGCCGTTTCATCAGACAGACTTTAAAGACTTGATACACCAGCCGCAAGCCCCTTGCTTACCGCAGAGACTCTTGGCAAAGTTACGTATAATAAACAGTTGTGAACTTTAGTCAACAAAAAAAGGGATGAACATAAAAGTCCATCCCTGAAAAATCGGCAGTTATTATTGTTAAATAGATTCGAAGTCTTCTTTACCCGCTCCGCATTCAGGGCATACCCAATCATCTGGGATGTCCTCAAAAGCTGTCCCCGGTTCTACACCGTTATCAGGGTCGCCAACTGCAGGATCGTAAATCCAGCCGCATAATAAACATTTGTACTTTTGCATAACGTTGTCCTTTCTTGTTATAATTATGCTAATTTCGATAATTTTTCATTTAAAAAAGTAAGATGCTTTGTTTCTTCTTTAATCAGTTTTTCTACAATATCGCCTGCCTTTTGCGGGAGGCTCATACGTAATCCCGTATAAAAAAGAATAGATTTTTTCTCAAGTTCGCACGCATAGCTGAAAAGTTCTCTTTCAGTAGAGATTTTCTCAACCTGTTCATTAGCTGATTTATCAAGGTCAAAAATGCTTCCTTTGACAACAGCATGAATGTACGCAGACACTTCTGACATAGGATCCCTGACTTGGGTCTGCTCCATTGCGGCACAGTCGGCCTCAATGGCATTTATAACGTCAATGTGTCTGGATTCCCAGTTGGCCAGCCTTGCGAAGCACTCAGAAAGCTGAGCATCACTGGTTTTGCCGCTTGCTTGAGTATAAAAATCATATCCGTCTTTTTCCATGCTTCTTGCAATGGTAAAGAGTTCTTCAAAGCTTAGCTTCTTAATCATAGCGGCCTAACCCTCTGATTCGGGGGGAGTAAAAACGCGGCTGCCAAGATCTTTGTCCACCATAAACATAGCCCCGGGGTTTGCAGATGTAAGTTTAACCTTGTCAATGACTTCCTGAGCGCTGGCTTCCTCTTCGACCTGTTCTTCAACAAACCACTGCAGGAAGATCTTAGCCGCATGGTCTTTTTCATCGACTGCGACGTCCATCAAGCTGTTGATCAGGCCGGTAACCTTTTGCTCATGTTCGAGAACACCATTGTAAACATCGCTTGCCGATTCCCAACTTGCCTGGGGGGCATTGATAGCACCAAGTTTTATCTTGCCGCCTCGTTCCAGTACATAATTAAAGAATTTATCCGCATGGGTAAACTCTTCCATAGCCTGGACTTTCATCCAGTTAGCCCCTCCGGGCATTCCGTTGTCAGCGAGCCAGGCAGACATGGAAAGATATAGATACGCCGAGAAAAGCTCAGCATTTATCTGCTCATTGATAGCATCCTGCATTTTTTCTGAGAGCATGTTTAGTTCCTTTCCTTATGCTTTCCAGAGTCCGTGTACATTACAGTGTTCACGTACACACACCTTGTCCGCATCTGTCTTGAAAACCGCTTCAGCAGGTTTACCCGGTTTTAGAAACGCAGTCATAGCTTCTGTCTCTGTAATCAGCTCGATCCATTCGATGTAGTGTTCTTCTTCCATTGGATGCGGCACCGAACCGACTTTAACCTTGTAGCCGCCGTCGATTTTCTCTACGACTGGTACATGTTTCTCATTTCCTTTGTCAGTTGTCTTTGCCTCCATCTCAACCATTTCGGTTCCGCAGCAAATCAATTCCGGACCTTCGGCTTTATAAAATTCAACTATGTTTCCACATGTCATACATTTGTACAAATCAAGTCTTTTCATTTTTACACCTTTCTAAAAAATTTAAATTAAAATAAAAGCGGGGAATAATTTTCCGCTTTCTCGAAAAAGTTACAATTTTATGAAAAAAGGGGGGCAGCGATGCCCACCCCCTCGGTAGATATTCTAATTTATATAGAGCAAAATCTTTAGTAGTTTTCCGGCTTAATCTGGAAATGCGCCTGCGGATGAGCACATGCCGGGCATACTTTTGGAGCCTCGGTTCCCTCATGGATATAACCACAGTTGCGGCACATCCACTTTACGGGTTTATCTTTCTTAAACGCTGTTCCAGTATCAATGTTTTTCTTAAAAGAAAGATAGCGGTCACGGTGGTGAGCTTCTGCTACAGCAATCTCACGGAACACCTTTGCGATGTCCTTAAAACCTTCTTTTTCGGCAACTTCAGCGAATTCAGGGTACATTGTTTCTGTTTCGTAGTTTTCACCGTCAGCAGCTTCCTGAAGATTTTCAGTTGTAGTGCCGATAACTCCATACGGATACGAGGCTGTTATCTCAACTTCTCCGCCTTCCATGAACTTAAAAAGCCTTTTGGCGTGTTCTTTTTCCTGGTCGGCCGTCTCTTCAAAAATTGCAGCAATTTGCTTGTAACCCTCTTTGTTTGCTACGGATGCAGCGTAGGTATAGCGGTTTCTCGCCTGTGATTCGCCTGCAAATGCTTTCAACAAATTTTCTGCTGTCTTTGTGCCTTTAAGACTCATTTAATTTCTCCTGTAAATATGGTTATTATTATATTTGATTTTGACATTAAACTCAATACAATTTGCTGTCTTTATTCGTAACTGCCAAAACAGTATTTTACATATAAATAAAAAATAATCCAGCTATTATTGCTCACTTCGCTCATCAGCAATGCCGCCTGACTGGCATTGCCCGCAAACACCCTCAAAAAAAACAGTGCTTCGTGTAACCTCAAAACCGCTGCTGATCTCATCGGGCAATTCAAGCATATCAAACGGTTCATGGTGAAAATCTATTATTCTGCCGCATTTAACGCATCTCAGGTGCTGGTGCTTGCCGGTGTGAGCATCAAAACGCCTGACATGGCCCGTTCCCTCTACAATGTAGGCGGCTCCAATATCAGCAAGCATAAGCAGCGTCCGGTTTACGGTGTCGGCAGAGACTCCGGGCAATTTTTTGCGGACTCTCTTATAGACCATCTCAGCAGTGGGGTGATCACCGGATTCGTTCAGAACACGGTGAATCTCCAAACGTTGAGGTGTGACTTTGAGGCCTTTTGCCCGGCACTTCTCCATCAACCATTTTTTTGAATTTTTCTGCTGCATTAACTTTACCTGTTTTAGGTTTCCTTCATGTAATATAACTCTGACATCTGTTCATTTAAACGCCAAATGTAAATATTTACTCGTGAGGAAATAACTTAATTCTAAATAGTTTTAAATATTAAATAGATTTCAAGAGGAATGTCAAGTGAAAAAACAGTTTTTTTCTATCAAATTATATATATCAACTCACAAGTTGTTACTGAAATTGGGCTTATAAAAATAAACCGTTGATTTGCTGTCTTCATAAAACCAGTTTTACTTATTTGCGAGAGCCAATTTCAGGCTATATTTAAATTCATACGGGAGAAATATTATTCTGTTCAAGTATGTAGTTGACCACACTGTCATGAATATTAACACCGATAGTTTTACTGGCAATCTGTTTTATCTTTTCAGCGGCGTTTTCTACAGCGACCGTCTCGGAACCGATTTTGTTAAGAAGCATCATGCCCTCATCGTTAAGCTGGTCTCCGAAAACAGTAAGCTGACGCGGCGAGTATCCGTAAAGCTCGATCAGTTTTTTTATGGCGATTTCTTTTCGGGCATTCCTGTCATGTATAGTCAGCCAGTACCATTGAGGGGAATAAATATTCTGGAAGAAGTAGCAGTCCAGTAAATCAGCGAATTTAGCTGTTATTGCATCACTTAGCTCCTTTACAATCGCATTTGGACCGATGACAGTATAGCAGACTATCTGCTCACTGTGAATGTGCTCCAGTGTCTCAATCTGGCGTATTCGGTCAGTATGCTGCTCAGAATCGTCATTGAGAAACCACTCCATACCGCCGTTTACTACCTGTTCGTAATAAATATTGTCACGTTCTCCATCGTAGGCGCATATAAAAGGCATACAGCCGATATCAAGAATTGTTTTAGTTATCTCATGTGTCAGGGAAGAGGTTATATCATTAACCACAAGGTGTTTACCGCTATGGTAATCGGTAATGAAAGCTCCGTTTATCTCTATAACCGGCAGCCGAAATTGAATGTTGCCCAAGAGCCTTCGCAGAGACGCTATATTGCGTGCGCTTGCTATAGTGAATTCCACACCGGATTCAATCAGATGGTTGATCTGCCGCTGTGAATACTCACTCAAAGCAGGGTCATTATTCAGCAGTGTTCCGTCAAGGTCTGATATATAGATACGTTTGTGCATAGATATCTTAGTCTTGGGGTATTTTGGCAAGGTCTTCGTCGGAACCGGCAACCATCAGTACATCATCTTTGTAAATTACATCCTCGGGCCTTGGAACATTGATCACTTCGGGTTTAGGGTCTTTTTCATTACTTTCAGATCGCTTTATAGCTATCAGATTTACGTGGTATTTTTTTCGCAGCTGAAGGTCAACAAGTGTCTTTCCGTCAAATTCTGCCGGTGCTGACACCCTGGCGAGGCTGAATCCGGGGGCAAAGTCGAGTTTGTCTGCGATCTGAGGTGCGATAAGCTTAAATGCGAGCCGTCTTGCAACTTCGATCTCGGGATATATGATTTCGGTAGCCCCTACTTTCAGAAGCACCTCTCCGGCGATGTGGTTCTCTGCACGGGCATAAATCTTTTTTATCCCCATGTTTTTTAGATTAACAACCGTAAGCACAGCAGATTCAAAACCGCCCGAGCCCTGGCCGATACCTACTATTGCCACTTCAACCTTGCCTACGTTCTGTGCTGTAAGGGCGTCTTCGTCGGTACTGTCGAGCCTGACGGCATGGGAAACCTGGTCGGCTATATTATCTATTTCAAAGCGGTTTTGGTCTATTGCTATAACTTCAGCGCCGCTCATTGAGAGTGCCAGCGCCAGGGTCTTTCCAAATCTTCCAAGCCCGATTACTGCGAATTTTTTCATTTTGTTTCTCTTTTATTAACCTATTGTTATCGGTTCTGAAGGGTAGTTATAATTAGATTTTTTTATTTTAAAAGCCAATGACGCCACAAGAGTCATTGGGCCAAGCCTGCCTATAATCATGGCAGCAATTAACAGCAATTTCCCGCCAGTTGAGAGGGAAGCTGTCAGTCCGGTTGAGAGCCCTACAGTGCCCAGAGCCGATGCGGCCTCAAATGCGAGATTATTAAAATCAAGGCCGCTGCCGCTTTCGGTTACAGCCAGACCAAATGTTACTATAAAAAGTATGGCAATGTATAATACTAAAACCATTACAGCCCTTGAGATAAAATCTTTTTGGATTGATCTGTGAAATATCTCCGGCTCGTTTTTGCGGCTTATGACAGCTGCCGCGGCGAGAATGACTACCATAAAGGTTACCGTCTTCATTCCGCCGGCAGTTGAGCCCGGTGAGCCTCCTATGCACATAAGAATTATAGTAAGCATTTTAGACGGCTGCGAAATTGCACCGTTGTCAATCGTGTTAAAGCCGGCAGTTCTTGTTGTTACTGACTGGAAGAACGAATCGAGAAAAAGCTGACCGTTCTGTCCGTTATAATTTAGACCTGTTTGCTGGGGATTGTATCTTTCAAGTATCATGAAGCCGGCAGTTCCGAGCAATATGAGAAACAGGCTGGAAAACAGCACAACTTTTGAGTGAAGATTGAGATGCCTGAGCTGGATGCTGCCGATGATTGTTTTACCCTTGAAGAGTCTGTGCTTTATGAGTTTCCATCTGTTTGATAAAACCTCAGTTATGTTATAAAGCACCCCGAAACCAAGCCCTCCTGTGACTATAAGAGGACATATCACAAGGTATGTCTGCCAGTTGTTTTTGAACCCCGTAAAACTGTCTGAATATAGAGCAAAACCGGCGTTGCAGAAAGCGCTTACTGAATGAAAAAGGCTGTAAAACAATGCTCCGTGGCCATTTATGTCTGTTCGAGTGTCAAAGTTCCAGTTGTCGAGAAGCAGAATCACACCAACTGACTCTATGATAATTGTTGCAACAAAAATGAAAGCTATCATTCGGCCGATCTTGTTGACCGTGCCGGTATTGAGGATATCCTGCATGGCAACGGATTCCTTGAGAGTAAACGCCTGGCCAAGGAGCAGGGAAAAAACCGCTCCGAATATCACAATGCCCAGGCCGCCAAGCTGAATCAGTATCAGAATCACCCATTGACCCATGGCGGAGAAATCAACGCCGGTATCCTTGACTATAAGTCCCGTAACACAAACAGCGCTTGTGGATGTAAATAGGGCATCCACGGCACTTAACTTCTCGCAGTTATGAGAGTTGGGCAGGTAGAGGAATCCAGCACCGCCGACAATAAGTACCAAAAAACTCAAAATAAGTGTAAGTGTCGGGCTTGTAGCGCTGGCAGCTAAGCTGACACTTGTGCGGCAGAGCTTATCAACTACTTGAATTATCAGATATACTGCAACAGCTCTGTTCATCAACAGGACTGGATCCGCTGCATGGCTAAATTTACGAATAAAAATAACAGACAAGACCAGAAGTATCAAAAGAGGTATTTCATGCCAGTAGCCTCTAAAAAATTCATGTTTCGAGCGGCAGTTCAGATACCTTATGAATTTTTCGGTGATCATAGTGATAAGGCAGAATATCTGAATTGCATGTAGAATCGAAACACTTATCAGCGGCTCACTGAAGCCCAGAAGCATAACAAATGTGGCAATGATAACCGCAGAATTGAATGTATTAACTGAGATTACAGCCTTTTCAAGCCGCTGGTTCTTATATGTAATCTTCACAGCAGAATCCTTTTATGCCTGTGTGAATGGCATTCAATGTTAACGGCAACCGGCAGCGAGGCAATGTGGCAGGGGGCGGTTTCAATATTTACGCCAAGTGCAGTTGTATCACCGCCAAAGCCGAGCGGCCCAACGCCTGAAGAATTAACCCTTTTCAGTATAATCGATTCCATGTCTGCGTAAAATCGGTCTGGGTTACTATCTTTCAGATTTCTAAGAAGGGCACGTTTGCTGATCATGCAGCACTGCTCAAAATCTCCCCCAATCCCAACGCCGACAACGAAGGGGGGGCAGGCATTGGCTCCGGCCTCTATCACTGTTCGGCTTATCCAGTCTATTATCCTTTCGGGGGACTCTGTAGGGTTAAACATTTTGAACATGCTTTTATTTTCACATCCGCCGCCTTTAAGCATCAGACTGATCGATAACTCACTGC
This sequence comes from Limihaloglobus sulfuriphilus, assembly GCF_001999965.1. GTDB lineage: Bacteria > Planctomycetota > Phycisphaerae > Sedimentisphaerales > Sedimentisphaeraceae > Limihaloglobus > Limihaloglobus sulfuriphilus. The sequence continues at coordinate 1,045,464 of NZ_CP019646.1, forward strand.
CGCTTGTGATTGAGTAATGAATGATTGCGGGGGTATTTGTTCCGGTGTTTACCCGCTTATTCAGCGGATCAGCCACAACACTTTTTCGCAGATAACCTTTGCTGTAACCATCTTCAACACCATGATTTATGGCATCAAAAATGCTGAGAACCGGATTTTCATCCGGCGGTTTAAACATAACCTGGCTGCCATGTTGAACAAAAACAACCGTAAGGCCCGTATCCTGGCAGAGGGGCAGCTGTTTGTGCGAAGCAATATCAGCGTTATGTATTAACTGTGAAATAACGCCGCGTGCCTTTGGCGAGGTTTCGCTTTTTAATGAACGCTCCAGAGCCTCTCTGACGTCTTTTGACAGGAGATAAGCACTGTCTATGCACGCCCTGCATACGGCTGATCTTATTTCATTGTAGCATATTTGTTTCATTATCCTGATATTGTACAGAATAATCAGTATTTACAAGACTTTTTGTTGGAAATTAAGAGGGCGGGCCGGCTGTAAAAAACCGCCTCACGGAAGAAAATTTCTATAACGTTACTGCCGAAAATCCTTTGGAGTCGCGCCCTGGTCAATGAGCTTGATCTTGTCAACTCGTCTGGCGTGACGTCCGGCTATGAATTCAGATTCGAGCCAGTGTTCAGTTATTTTCTGAATCAGAAAATCGCCGAGAAGATCGCCTGAAAGACAGAGTATATTAGCATCATTATGCTGGCGGGATATTTTAGCTGTCAGTTCATCGTAACACAAAGCCGCACGGATGCCCTTCACTTTATTAGCCGTTATGCACATACCGATACCTGTGCCGCAGATAAGTATTGCGCGGTCAGCTTCACCTTGAGAGACACTGACGGCGGCGGAGTAAGCCAGATCGGGGTAATCGATGGTTTCATCTTTGTCACATCCAATGTCAACGTACTCATGGCCAAGCTGTTTCAGCAATGGTTTTATGAGTTCCTTCGCTTTGTATCCTCTGTGATCTGAGGCAATTATAATTTTCATAGTTCAAGTTCCACAATGCGTTTTTCGAGAGCCCTTATAATCTGGGTTGCGCAGTGCCGATACTCCGACATTTCACCCCCGATAGGGTCCTCTATATTTTGTTTTTCAGAAAGCAGCCTGCATTTAGGCGATATTGCCGGATAAAAATCCGTAATTCTTTGTCTATCCCGGGCAGTCATTACATAGATCAGGTCACATTTCATTATGTCCGACTCTGTTAATCCGGTAGTTTCATGACGGCTTAAATCGACGCCGGCTTCACTGCAAACAGCTACGCAGCCGGGACTGGCCGGCTGAGCAACCGGAGCCATTACGCCGCCGGATGATATCTTATATCCGAAATCTAAAAGCTGGTCAACATCGCATCCAATTTTCCCTGCAAGAATTTTTCTGCAGAAACCTGCCGCCATGGGGCTTCGGCATGTATTGCCGCTGCATACGAACATCACATGAAGTCTGGATTTACGTATTATCTCTTCTCGTGTAATGCTTCCCTCACGAAGTATCGAAGGCACAAAATCGGTAAGTTTGACTACTGTACTGCTGACTTTATAGCGGCAAGCTCCTGCATCAATAACGGCGGCTATCTTGCCGTTAAAATATTCCATTACTTCTTCAGCGCTGGTTGCCGGCTCACTGTCGGTAGGATTGGCACTGGTTGCGATGATAGGAGTTTCAGTGTAGGCCAAAAGCCTGGATGTCGTTGAATTATGCGGACATCTAACGCCGACAGTGTTATTCTTATAAAGGGTATCAACAGCTTTGCTTCCAAGGCTTCTGCGTCTCTCTTCAATGTGGTCATCATCGACATCAAATATAAGCGTAACAGGGCCGGGGAGGATATTGTAAATAAGTTTATAGGATCTGAGATTGATCTTCGGGACAAATTCCCTTATTGAAGAGGGGCCTGTTAAATGTATGCTGTAATGCTTGTTAGCGTCACGATCATTTTTTAGCAGCTCGAGGTTGTCTATTCCGCCGGCTGTAACAGATGCGGCAATTCCGTAAACAGTTTCCGTAGGAACAGCTATAAGCTGGCCTGAATCGAGCAGTTCAGCCGCATGCTCAAGAGTATCATCATCTTCGGGCCTGCCGGTCATTTTTAGTAATTGTGTATCCATATTTGTATTATATATTCGAAAGATTAAAAATAAATTGATTTTAATTTATAAAGGCTTAAACGGGTGTAACAAAAAGGTGAGACTGCTGCAAAAGGATTGTACACCAGTTTAAATGATGAAAATATTTAACTTCTGGACTAATGGATTGGACAACCTGCCGCAAAAAACGCGCCCGGAAGGATTCGAACCCTCAACCTTTGGTTCCGTAGACCAATGCTCTATCCAGTTGAGCTACAGGCGCTTATGCTTAGTGAAATATATTTCCTAAGCAGGGGAAGTAATTTTATTGAAACATTTGATAAATTCAAGAACAATTTTAGATTGTAAGAAAAAAATATCTGCCGGCCGGCAGATAGGCCAAAGAATTAAGGTTTTCTTAATAAAAACTGAATATTTACAAAAAATATGCCATTTTTCTTGCAATCATTTTGTACCTGCGTAATATATGCGTTCTAATAATTAGTAAGCATTTGGAGAGATGACCGAGTGGCTGAAGGTAACGGTTTGCTAAACCGTCGTACGGGTTATACCTGTACCGGGGGTTCGAATCCCCCTCTCTCCGTTTTGGAAAATTAAGGGAAGGCAAATCTTTTCTTTTGCCCGTACACCAACAACATCCACGCCATAAGCAGCAGTTTGATATTGGATTTGAAAAATGCTTATTTTATTACATCATCTAATTGCAGGGCAAGAGTGCCTCGCAAACATCTCAGAACGGCTTGATTTCATAAGCATTTGTGTCATAGATATTTACTAATACTAAATACAACATAACATATATTATCGGACGTTATTTGTGCGGTTTAAAACAAGCAATTTACTCATCGGCTCTGGCTTGTGCTAAACAGCGTTTTATGAATTCACTCTTTGCATCTGTGTATCTTTCCCTTTCTTTTTTATATACCTCTGAAAGCCGCAACTTGAGCGGACTATACTCCCGGGCCGCACTATTATTGGCTTTTAAATAATCTCTGAAAATAATTCCCTGCCAAAGCCTGTGCCCGGGTAATGCCGCATGGATATGATGAGTCCGTCTGCCAAGAAAATTATCTCTTTTTATGAAAATCATATGGTCATCAGCGGCCATTGGGGATTATATTCAGTTATTTCAATTCCATCATCAGGCTCTTTACCTGCCTGTGACCACATGTTGGCTGTCATTTTATATGTATTTGAGGTGTTTATCCGGTGGAATTCTCCTGTTTCCCCGTTTTCTGATTTGCTGTGCCATTTCCAGACAATATTATCGGACGTTGACTTGCCGTTTTGTCTGGTAATTTTGATTTGATTGTCTGATATCTGCCATGTTTCCAGGTTTAATTTTTCGGCCTCATCCGTTGTAACTGTTTCTATACCAATGAAATATGTCGTTAAATTCTCGCTTATATCACTGCAGAACCCAACATATCTGGTGCTTACGTGATTTCTAATTTCCAGCTTCTTCAACAATCCGAAAGCAGTCTTGTAAAAATCGGTCAAATCCGCAGCCATAACATTGCTTTTGGTAATTATTTTACTGCAACCTGTTATATTTATTTTAGAGCCCCCCTTCTTTTTTCATTAAAAAAGCCGGCGGTAGAGATACCGCCGGCTGTGTAAATTCAATATTTAAACAAAGTTATGAAAGTCTTGATTTAACCTTGTTGAGCTGTGCGGTCATTCTTTCGGGGAGCTTGTCACCAAACTTAGCGAATAATTCGCCAATTTCGGGCATCTCTGCGGCCCATTCCGACTTGTCAACCTTGAGAAGCTCATCCATATCTTCTTTAGAGATATCAAGACCTTCAAGATCAAGGTCTTCAACGGTGGGCATCATTCCGATTGGAGTCTCAATGGCGTTGGCTTTGCCGTCAACACGCTCACACATCCACTTGAGAACGCGGCTGTTTTCACCGAATCCCGGCCAGATGAATTTGCCATCTTTATCTCTGCGGAACCAGTTCACATAGAAGGCCTTAGGAGCCTTGTCGCCAAGCCTGTCACCCATCTTGAACCAGTGCTGCCAGTAATCGCCCATATTGTAGCCGCAGAATGGCAGCATCGCAAACGGGTCGCGGCGGATTTTGGATTTCACATCGAGAGCGGCTGCTGTCACTTCTGAAGCCGCAGTTGCGCCCATATATACGCCGTGATCCCAGTCAAAAGACTCTGATACCAGAGGCACCAGTGATTTGCGGCGGCCGCCAAAGATAAAGATATCAATTGGAACACCTTTAGGATCTTCCCAGTCTGGGCAAATAACGGGGCACTGACTTGCAGGAGCTGTGAAACGTGCGTTAGGATGCGCGCCATTTTCGCCTGATTCAGGTGTCCATTCATTGCCTTTCCAGTCGATACCGTGCTCACAGGGCTCATCCATATCTTCCCACCAGATGTCCCCGTCGTCAGTGAGAACACAGTTTGTGAAAATGCTGTTCTCCTTAAGGCTTTCCATTGCCATGGGGTTGGTCTTGTAATTTGTACCAGGTGCTACACCAAAGAAACCGGCCTCAGGATTGATGGCGTATAGCCTGCCGTCGTCGCCTATCTTCATCCAGGCGATGTCGTCTCCAACACATTCAACTTTCCAGCCCGGTACAGTACTCTGGAGCATTGCCAGGTTTGTTTTGCCGCACGCACTTGGGAATGCGCCTGCTATGTGGTACTGGCGACCTTCGGGATTAGTCATTCTGAGGATAAGCATGTGTTCTGCCATCCAGCCCTCTTTACGGGCCATATTGGAAGCAATACGAAGTGCCAGGCACTTTTTGCCCAGCAGCGCGTTTCCGCCGTAACCGGAGCCGAAAGACCAGATCATATCGTCATCTGGGAAATGAGATATGTATTTCTTTTCCATTGGGGCACATGGCCATTTACCTTCGTCCGTTTCTCCTTCTGCCAGAGGCTTTCCGACAGAGTGCAGACATGGAATGAAATCGCCGTCTTCACCGAGAGCTTCAAGTACCTTCGTACCTACACGCGTCATAATGTGCATATTGGTAACAACATATGGGCTGTCGGTAATCTCAATACCAATCTTTGCAATAGGTGAACCAATAGGTCCCATTGAGAAAGGAATAACATAGAGAGTACGGCCTTTCATGCAGCCGTCGTAAAGCTCATTTGTCATGATCTCTTTTAGCTCGTCCGGATCAATCCAATGGTTTGTCGGACCGGCATCTTCTTTTTTCTTAGAAGCAATATATGTGCGGGCTTCTACACGGGCAACATCGGAAGGATCGGAACGGAAGAGAAAACTGTTCGGACGTTTTTCTTCGTTGAGCTTTGTCGCAAGATTAGCTTCAACGCAGACATTCATCAGCTTGTCATACTCTTCTTTTGAGCCGTCGCACCAATAAACATTATCTGGCTTTACGAGAGCCTGAACTTCTTCCACCCAGGCAAGCAACTTTTTGTTGTTTGTCATTAGAATCTCCTGATTTTCTTAGGAATTTTAGACAGAAATACTGTCAACTACGATTTATTTTTTGGTTACTGAGAAAAACCTGTGAGGGGAATTTACCAGAACCAACAGTGTGCAATATTGCTTTTAGAAACTATAATAAGCCCTATTGCCGGCTAAAACTACGCTGTTTCAGCTAAAAATCGCTTGAGTTTATTTTAATTATTAGAAAATGTCAAATAGTTTTATTTGAAAATTAATTTTTGTCTAAAAACTTACTTTGTTGAAATGTTGGATTAAATAGTTAGAATATCCGGACTTTACATTTTTAACCTATAATAAAGAAACGATATGAAACCATTAAAAAGATTATTAGATTATGTCTGGCCACAGTGGCCGCGTCTTGCAGTTCTGGGTGTCTGCGTGATTGTAATAGCTGTCTTTACGGCGGCGAGCTTTCTTACGATTATCCCGCTGCTTAAGACCATGATGAGCAGAGAAGGCATTCACGGCTGGGTAGATAGCAAACTCTGTGAAACACGCTACGGGATGGACCTTTATATGCCGGATGTCATTGACATTAGCTCAGATGAGAATCTTGCGTATTTTTTAACAGTAATATCCGTTGAAGACGACTCAGCGGCTGACTTGGCCGGCATTGAACCCGGCGACAGCATCGTCAAGGCAGCAGACGGCGAACATGACGCCGAAGCGAGAATGACATCTGCCAGGATGCTTGAGATACTAAGCCGGGCTCCGGAAAATCGGGATATAGAGTTAGAAATACTGCGGAAAACTCCAGATGGCCATATTGGCAGAGATCCCATTAAGATATCAATGGATACTTCTAAAGTCCCTTTCTATTACGGTACCGTAGTAAGCCTGATGAATTATGTCACCAGGGAAAATTCAGAAAAAGTAAAAATACGTGCGATACAGCTGGTTCTGCTTTTCGCTCTCGCGGCAACAATGTTTAGATGTGTGGCGAGGTTTTTCCAGGACTACATTGCGCATAAGATTGTCAACATCGCCCTAAACCTGTTGCGAAATGATTGTTACAAGCATATCCTGAGAATGCCTGAAAGCTTCTTTGACAAACAGGGCAGAACTGATTTTGCCAGCAGGCTCGTCAAAGACACAGAGGCTGCCGGCGCAGGAGTAAAAGTACTTCTAACCAAGGCAATAAGAGAGCCGGCAAAGGCCATCGCAACTCTCGCCGCCGCCCTTCTGCTTCATTGGCAGATTGTAGTAGTTTTTCTGCTTGCATCACCATTTGTAGGAATTGTAGTACAGAGACTTGGCAAAAAAATCAAAAAAGCCACCCGCCGCTCTCTGGTAGAATGGTCTAATATGCTTACAAAGATTGAGGATACAACTACCGGTTTGCGGGCTGTAAAGGTTTACAACAAACAGGGATATGAAAATATACGTTTTCAGAAAATCAACTCCAGTCTGCTCAAACAGCAGATGAAAATAGCCAAAATCACAGCCGCGACAAGCCCCCTGCTTGAAATACTGGGAATGATCGCGGGCCTGTTTGCACTGCTTTTTGCCTTAAATTATGTAATTGAAGGCCACCTGGAGCCTGAAAAATTCTTCACTCTTATCATTCTGCTTGGCACATCAGCCGAGTCAGTCCGCAAAAGCAGCAATACCTGGAACCGCCTGCAGGAATCCAACGCCGCGATATCAAGAGTATTTCATATTCTTGACTCCCCTCTTGAGAAAGACTGCGAAAATCCGAAAAAACTCAAAGGTTTAAAAGAGTCTATTGAATTCCGAAATATCTCTTTCGCGTATCCTGCTTCTGAAACGAATGTTTTGAATAATCTTAATCTGTCCATAAAAGTCGGCAGCAAAGTCGCGATCGTCGGCCACAACGGCTCGGGCAAGACAACCCTGCTGAATCTTTTACCCAGGTTCTATGATCCGCAAAGCGGCCAGGTGCTTTTTGACGGGCAGGATATAAGCAAAGTCAGCCTGGCGGAGCTTCGTTCCAAAATAGCCGTTGTATCTCAGAAAACTATTACCTTTAATGACACCATTTTTAACAACATCGCATACGGCAAAGACAACGCTACAGAACAGGAAGTAATTGAAGCCGCACAACAGGCTTATGCACATGAGTTTATCGACATTCTGCCGGATAAATACAATTCGTTTATCGGCCAGGACGGCGCAGGACTAAGCGGCGGCCAGCTTCAGCGAATTGTTATAGCAAGAGCTATTCTTAAAAAACCGCAGATTCTGATTTTCGATGAAGCCATGAGCCAGGTTGACGCCGACAGCGAATCCAAAATATACAAGGCACTCGAAGAAATGACGCATGATCGTACAAGTTTTGTCATTGCTCACAGGTTTTCTACGGTTGTGAATTCAGACCTTATAATAGTAATGAAGGATGGTTCAATCGAAGATCAGGGCAGCCACGAAGACTTGATGCAGCGGAGTGATACTTACAGAAAATTATATACAACTCAATTACTGTAAAAGATTTATGGCTTCTAACAACATAAAAGCGGTGTTCTTCGACCTTGGAGAAACTATCTTTAATTACGGAGACTTTGATAAAACCAAAGCTATCAAACAAGCGGCAAGCTTAAGCTATGATTATCTTGCAGACATCAGCCAGCCGACAGGGACGTTTTTGAGATATTTTCTTCGCCATTTAATCGAAATTCGTTTGAGATATGTATGGTCAGAATGGACCGGCAGAGAATTTAACTCGCTGGATGTCATGAAAAACCGAGGCGCCAGGAAAGGGTACCACTTAACTGAGGAGCAATGGTCTCATTTCCATTGGTTATGGTACAAACCTCTAAGCGAAATATGTGAAATTGAACATGATTTGCCCCAGACCCTTGATAAGCTCACAAATATGGGCCTTAAACTGGGCATAATTTCAAACACGTTTATTAACGGCTGTTCGCTTGACAGGCATTTGGAAAGTTTTGGAATTCTTCATTATTTCCCAATACGCGTTTATTCATGCTCTTTAGGCATAAGAAAACCGCATCCTGAGATATTTAGGTATGCCGCCCGGCAGGCAAAGCTCGACATCAACCAGATCGTGTATGTAGGCGACAGAATTGATTTTGATGTTATAGGTTCATCAAAAGCAGGCATGAATCCCGTTCTAAAACGTGCATTTTCAAGTAAAAACAAAAGCATCCCTGCTGGAACGTTTGCAATTGACAGGCTCTCAGAGTTGCCGGGATTGCTGGAAAGTGCAGTTTTTAATTCAGATTAGTTCCAAAAGATGCATTTGATAGACATATCCTTAAACACTGATATATTGTGAGGCGTTTCAACGACAAACTGAAACTGCAATCGACGATAGCCCCAATTTCTCACTTAGGGGTGTAAAACAGGGTTTATGGTAGCGCCCGCGGTGTTGGTGTGTCGCCAAAGGGGGTCTTAATCTTTGACCTGGCTGCTGTATATTTTGGGTGGCTTCTGCAGCGGCAGATCCATGTTCAGGTGGTGCAGTATCAGACGCTGATCTGCCTCGGGCTCGGTGTACCTCTCCATCAAGAGGTACCGACCGTCAAGTGTTTCAAATGTCACATCAAGCATCTGGATACGGCTCATCGTTTCCAGGGCAGCCTGTGCGGTCAGGCCGCAGGCACTCACCCGCAGCTTATGCCGCAATGTCACCTGCAGGCAATAGCTTATAAACGCCACAAAGATATGGGCATCAACACGCTCTTCTTTATGGTGATATACAGGGCGAATGCCAAGATCACTCTTGAGTTCTCTGAAAGACTGCTCAACGTTGCACTGCAGCATATACTCATTCCAGAGTGCCTTACCATCCTTGCCCTTCTGATTAGTCCGCAAAAAGTACTTGCCGTCACGATAGATCATATCACGGTATTTCTGCCGGTTTATGTGATACCTGAATTCGCCGGCTTCAATCCGCTCCTTTTGCCCCGGAATATCGAGCTCCACACATCTATAAGCGTTACCGGCCTGTGATTGCAAAGCCCCAAGGCGTTTATAAAAACGTTCATAATTGCGATATCCCTTGAGTTTTTCAAGTCCGTCAAGATATTTACGCAGTTTTCTTTTACGCATGGCCCTCTCCTTTTGCATACGATCCCTGCTCCTGGCAAGGACATAGCATTCGCCCTCTTTTTCGATGTATTTCACATGAACACTGCTGTTTACCTGCTCCCAGTCCTTTTGAGAAAGTTCACTGCTATAATCATCGAGCTGTCTGCGGGGTGTGCCAACAAGATAGCTTATATTGTTCTTACGCATGAACTTGAGCGTAGCTTCCGTTGGTATGCCCCTGTCCATCAGCCAGACCCTGTTGGCCTTGCCGTACATTGTTTCTATCTTGTTGAGCAGGGGTCTTAATGTCGTCTTTTCAGATGTATTTCCCTGAAGTACTTCATAGTCAAGAGGAAAGCCCTCCGGCGTAACAACAAGGGCTATCAGCACCTGTCTGCAATCACTGCGTCTGTCTTTGCTGTGGCCGAATTCTGCCTTGGGATTCTGCTTGCATAGCCCCTCGAAATACGTGCTGGTGATATCATAGAGCAGGATGTCGTACTCAAGGTTGAACATTCCTTGCCAGGTGTCTTTAAGGTATTTGCAAAGTTCGTCTTTGTATGGAAGGATACGGTCAAGACAACGGTAGAGCCTGTTTTTCTCGGCAATCTCAAAATCACAATCAAGGATGGCGTCCATAGCACTCTGGCTGAACCAGTGCTGATGGACAAAGTATTCGGCAGAAGGTTTTATCAGCCTGCTCACCGTAAGCAACTTGAGGACTTTTGAGAATGCGACCGGCGATCTGTCTGTATCAATCCGCTCTGACCAGAAGCGGTCAAAACCAAGCTGATCCCACATCTCAGAAGCCAGCCAGCAATCGCCAAACCTACGCGGTCGTTCCAGTCTCATCTTTGAGATGTTAACCGGTATCGTATCAACATCGTGACAGCTCTGGTTGTCCTGATCAAAAGCAAAAAGGGTTTTGTGTACAGGTTTGTTATCTTCGTTGATTATCTCAATTGATCTCTGTCAGGCCTTCTTTTGAGAGTCGCTGATCTCACCAAGGTAAAGAACCACCTTCTCCACATGCCGATTACCGGAGACCTTCCGCTTCTCAGCAATACTGTAATAGGTGTTGCATTTACCGTTCTTTTTACGCCTGTGCTTTTTCAAATACATACCCAAATTATCGCATAGAAATTCACCTATGCAATAGGGCAGGTCTGTACCAAAGCCAAATCCAGAATCGAAACACCCCTCAAAGGCCAGAAACATCGAAAATATTTTTATTTTTACCGGTTTCGAGACCTAAGTGAGAAATTGGGGTTAGAGAAGTTTTCCATCATAGATAATTCAAAAAAGAACAGAAAATTTTGTTGAACATAGATTTGTTCTTGATTTTTAATATATAGACGGTATTATAGCCAGCTCAATTGCGGCGGCGTAGCCAAGTGGACTAAGGCGTCGGTTTGCAAAACCGATATTCATGGGTTCGAATCCCATCGCCGCCTCTCATCTGTTTTCTGCCCTGAGAGCTCAAAAACGCGGTTTTTAGTGTCATGAGGTTGGTTTTTCGATTATTTCGCATACCCCGAAAATCCCATTTTTCTGTTCGTATTAGTTCGCCTGAATTCGTATTAGTGCGCCCTTAGAGGGACAGTGGGAGGGCCTGTAATTGTCAACCACTCATGAGACCGCTGAAAAACTCCAGATTTAGCCTTATTTTATCTTTCACAAGTGCATAGAATTGATGGTTTGGCGAAATTTGCGGGACAGGTGTAAGCCAATCGGGACAAAATTTGGGCGTAAAATCGCTCATTTTCTGTGTCAGGACGTACATTCCCCACTGTTCATTGGCACTGGCTTATAAATTTGTAGAATATCAGCCAGCTTTTTTCAGCCGGTAGCCGGTTATCCGGGCCTGGCGAAAATAGCGTGTTTCAATCTCGGTTGGCACAAACTTGGCATCACGTGCCGGTGCTTCAGGCAGGTTGCCGAAGAATACATCATCAGGACGGTTCCCGTCTAATGCCATATGCGGCCGCCAGGCGTTATACCAGAATACAAATTCACTGCATAACTCATGCAGATGATCGATACCTCTGATGATTGGAACATGGTTGAGCCATTCTGATTTTAGGGTTAAATTTGCCCTTTCTGTTACAGCGATCGAACCTTTCTTCCCGATGGCTCCAAGTCGGTGTTTAATCCTGTTGTTATTCTTCAGGCACTCAGCGAAAGCCTCACTTATAAATACGCTGCCCTGATCGGAAATGATGTGCTTTGGAGAACCATACCTTTCTATGGCTTCATCCATGGCATTGATTACCCAGCCGGCATTGGGTCCTTCCAGCGGCACTGCAGCCATTATCTTGCGTGAAAAGTGATCGATAATAACGCAGACATGCACCTCTAATAAGCCCCATTTATAGACAATTGTAGTATCAATTGACCAAACATGGTTTGGGTACCAGGCAGGGATTGAACGGGACTCGGTTTCATCTTCTGTTTTCTTTGATTTGAGTGCTTTGCGTGGTGTTTTTCGCGGCTGCGGCCTGTTGAGTATATTCCTGACAGTCGAGGCTGAGAGAAAGATGCCCAGTAGTTTGAGCTGGTTGGCAACTCTGAACCTACCCCAGCCTGCATTTGATTTTGCTATCCGCCAGACCAGAGCAGCCAACTCGGCAGGTGTTATGTTTGCCGGGACTGTCAATCGGCGCTTTAAATTAGGTCACTATGAGCGCGTTCAAAATGGGTCAGTTAAACCAGTTGTTATTTACTATTTTTAGTTTCATTTGTCAAGTTGGATTTGGATAAAACGATTATTTTCGACGTTATTGGGCAGATACGCCAGGCCTGTTTCGCCCGGACCGGCGGCCGGGTGAGAATGGGCCACCCAAAAAGCTCGTCGGAACCTGGCCGCCGCAAGCCGGGCGGGACAGGCCGGTTAAGACTGAGTCAGCCTTCATGGCCGGCTCTTTTCTCACAGGCACCATGCTCGGCACGGTCCTTGAGACGGTAGCTGCGGCCTGTGATGTTGATGATCTCAGCATGATGCAAAAACCTGTCCAGGATTGCGGTTGCCGATGGTACATCACCAATGAGCTTGCCCCAGTCTTCCAGCGGCCTGTTGGAGGTCATCATCGTGGATTTGTTTTCATGTCGCCGCATAATGATCTCCAGCAGATACTCGCCGCAGCGTTTTGGCAGATGCTTGATGCCCATGTCATCGATTATCAGCAGCTCCGGCTTGAGATATCTGTTCATTACCTTATCCTGACAGGCAAAGGCATCTTCGTGCAGAAAATCCCTGGCAACATCAAATATCGAGCGGTACCGCACAGCCATGCCTGCCTTGACTGCCTGATAGCCTATCGCCTGACACAAATGACTCTTGCCCACACCCGGAGGGCCAAGCAGCAGAACATCAACGCCCTCACTGATAAAGCGGCATGTGGCCATATCAAATATCCGGCTTCTTTTAATCGAAGTATTGAACTGCCAGTCAAACTCCTCCAGTGTCTTGAGTTCTCTAAACCCGGCAGCCTTAATACCCCTTTGGATCTGGCGATGCTTTCTGACCAGCATCTCATCCTGCAGGATCAGTTCTAAAAACTCAGCATGAGTGAGGCTGTTGCCGGCTGCCTCCTGCAATCGAACTTCAAGTGTCTCAAGCATACCTGACAACCTTAGTGATTTTAATGTGTTATGCAGTGAATTGTTCATAATAATCTGCTCCTGAATAAGTTATGATTATTGTTCAGCCCAGAACCTCTCTTACGAATTCTCCGTAACTGGAGATATCTCTGATAATAGGGTGCTCATCTATAAATTCCATCTGGAGCTGCCTGTCACCGCCGTGTTTAATAATACTCCTGATGGTCTTCAATCGAAAAGCATTGTGGCTTAACGCTATTTTACATGCATTATCGATTTTGTTACCTTTATAGGTATTGGTCATATTCAGCAAGCCCAGAAGTACGCGGATACCAGGTATTCCTCTGGCCTCAAGCATCTGCAGGGCCCATCTCTCGGCATTGTCACCTATCAGACTGACTCGTTCAAGCATCCATACAACGCCGTTTTCTATCTTTGTTCTTTTCTCTGAATGAATATGTCCGTCCTGAGTCTGGAATCTGCCCGGCTCAACTTTAGCGTGAACAACAATCTGCTCCATGCTGCGGTTAAATACTCTTACCATATGGCCGTCCCATCTTGCCCATACCTTGCGGCCGGTATATTCCGGAGGCACCGAGTAATAGGTCCTCTCTACCTCTATATGGCCGTCCCTGTGAACGGACCGCTGAGCTTCTGTAAATGAAGGAAACCTTCCAACCGGAAGCCTCAATAAAGCAGGCTTTTCCTGTTCTGTGAACAATTTGCCTACCTGCTTGCGGGTAGTGCCGTGAATACGGGTATCGGCAATACGGCTCTCCCAGCTGAGAAGAAACTGATTCTGCTCTGAGAGGCTCTTAAAGCTGCGGCCCTTGAGGGCGTTATTTTTGACATATGCTACTGCTTTTTCAACCTTACCCTTGTGTCTTGGGGTATACGGCTTACAGGGTAAAATGGCGGTACCGTAATGACGGCAGAATGACACTATTTTTGGGTGTATCTCAGGATCATACCAGTCAGCTTTGTTTACAGCAGCTTTAAGATTATCTATTATCAGTGTTTGCGGAACACCGCCAAAGTGGTGAAAAGCGTTTTCCAGGCAATTTATAAAGTTATCGCCGGTCTGCCTGAAAACTGCCTCGCTGTAGGATTTACGGGAGAAGCTAAGCACTACCCGTATTACATGAGTTCTTTTTCGTCTGCCATCTTTCGTTATTACCGGTGCACCCGTACCAAAATCTATCTGAGCCTCTTCACCGGGCCTGCATTCAAGACGCCTGAACGGAACAGGCGAATTTTTACTGAGGCGGTTGACAAACCTGCGAACGCTGTGGTAGCTGACATCAGAGCCGTGGTCGTCACGAAGATCCTGCCATATACGCCGGCGGCTGAGCCCCATATCCAGCTTGTTCTTAATTATTTCACGGTAAGGCTCACAATTGCTTACCGGACCGGTTGAGCTTTGGGCCACCGACCCGGGAGGCGCGTTAGTGACCTGTTTTGAATTATCATTGTCTGATTTTGCATACTTACGCACCGTATCCAGGTGGATGCCAAGCTCTCTGGATATACGCCTGCAAGACCAGTTACGCTCTCTTAATGTCTGTATTACACTTCTTTTAGTCATTTTTAGATAGTTCGCCATAAAGACCTCCGTTATGTTTTCGATAATATCGATAATATAACGACTCTAAGGCAAAAACTTCCTTTCAAAATGACCTATTTTGACCCGCTCATTACTGACCTGTTTTCAGCGCCGCTTAACACATAGTTTCTTATTCATAGTGGAAAAGAATACAAAAACTCATTCTTTTTGCAAGGAATTTCATACGAAAAACCTATAAATAGTTTATTTGCAATACTTTACAACTGTTTAATTTATGTACCCCGCGAGAAAAAGTCGCATTTGTGAACACAACTCTCCTGGTTTGAAGATGAAGCACAAAGAACACATAAGCCGTTGTCAAACCTCGAAATGTCCAATTCCGTCTGAAGCACTACAATCTTCACATGAACCTAAAACAAACATCAAAAATTGCCCAAGTTCTGGGTGAAAGACAGAGGAAAATCTACGGTGTATTTCTTGCGGTTTGGGAATATAAAACTTAGCAAAACTCCAACAGTAAAACAGGAAAGCAATCCTGAAAGAGCAAAGACCCATACATTTACATTTGTACTATTTTTAACCCAAAGCTGAATGACGGCGCTTATAATGAAGGCTAAAAATGCGGCTAATGATCCTGTTCGTTTAGTGAAAATACCAAGCAGGAACAATCCGCCCAACCCCCCTCCAAACAAACCAAGAAGACCTGAGAAGTGGTCCCAGAGGGATTTTATAGGTAGTTGAGCCATAATAAGGGCCAATACCGTTCCGATAAGACCAACAAACAAAGTGCTAGCACGAGCAAGCAATAAAGATTTTCTTTCTGTGTGATCTTTGCCCAAACGTTTGTAAAAATCCGTTGTAACAGCAGCGCCAACACTGTTCATGCTGCTGTCAAGACTGCTCATGGCAGCTGCAAATACCGCTGCAATTACCAATCCCACCAAACCAATCGGCAATTGAGTTACAATAAAATAAGGAAAAATTGCATCTGTTTGCTTTATAGCAGGGTTAAGTTCTGCGGGATAAACGGTATAGAAAACAAACAAAGCTGATCCGATTCCAAAAAATATCATAGATGAAGGGATACAGATAATTGCGCTGATCCATATACTTTTGGCTGCTTTTTTTTCGGTAGATGTTGTGAGATATCGCTGAATAACGGTTTGGTCTGTACCGTAAGAAATAATGTTTTGTGCAAAGGCCCCGAAAAATAGCGCCACAAAAGTCGCATCACACAGGTCAAATCTAAAATCCCAAAAGCGAAACTTTCTCGCAGCATCTGCAATATCTACCATGCCATTCCAGCCACCGGGTACATTAAAGGGTATCAAAAACATACAGCTTACTGCACCTGTAAGCAGAATAATGACCTGTATGACATCTGTCCAGATAACAGCTTCAATTCCTCCCATCACCGCATAGAAAATACATATAAATCCCATTACCAGAATACAGATATTAATATTTATGCCTGTAACAATTGAAAGTGCTATAGATGGCAGGTACAGCACAATCCCTATCCTGCTGAGTTGCATCAACATAAATAACGAACTGCCAAGCAATCGGATGGTTAAATTAAAACGCAATTCAAGATATTCGTAAGCAGTGGTAATATTCAAACGTCTATAAAAAGGCAGAAAGCAAAATACAATAAACGGAGCTACCGCTACTATTGCAAAAACCACGTGAAAATATCTCCAGTCACTTGCGAACGTCTTGGCCGGTATCGCCATAAAGGATATCGCACTTAACTGAGTTCCGTATATACTCAAAGCAGCCGCCCACCATGGTATTCTCTGACCGGCTTTGAAAAAATCATTAGTATCCTTCATCTTCTTGGAGAAATATATACCCATTATAACCAGCAACAAAAGGAAAGCAGCCATTACTGTGTAATCGAGCCAATGAAAAGAACCTGAAATATCGACATCCCCGAACCATATCTCCGGGGTTCTAACGCCGGGCTTGATCTCACCCGAGGGGATTATAACATCTGCTGAATCTAAACTCGGCCAATGAACAGCAGTACAGTTCACTGGGCTTTCTGAAGGAAATTTGCCCGCCTCAACCCAGGTATTGGTAATAGTATGATATGCGTATAACGATCTTGAAAAACCTTCATGCGCAGCGTAGGCGTTGTTAAGTTCCGATCTAAGCAGTCCTGCGGCTTCCATGTTATTGTCGTTTAAAGCCTCCTTAAGATTGAATGCCATCTTTTCGAGCTCCAGATAAACAGGACCTTCATCTCCGCCAAGAACCATGATATGATTAGCCCCGCAGGCCCATGAAGCCCCTGCCATTAAACATACTGTTTCTTTTTTATCAATAGAAATATCCGATAATCGTGACCAGGATTGAGTTATTATATCGAACTTATAAGCATCGGTTAACGGTACTGTCGGTGTATCCGGCTGAATATTTCTTCCACTGAAAAGATAAAAACAATTATGGACGCCATCGCTTTGACATGATGAAACAGGAAAAACTCGCGGGTCGCCGGGCCATGGATGCATCGATATCCATTTAAACTCATCAGTTCCATTTTGTGAAATATCAAGCATATAAAAGGCTTTAGTTGCGGATGAGTCTTCCATAGTTGACTGGCCGCCGGCAATAAAAATCTTGTTGTTTGCCATCGCACCGGTCATGAATGACAAAGGTTGGGGTAATGAAGGATATTTATTTTTTTTTATCATTTCATTTTCTTCATCCCATTTCAAGATAAAACAATCCTGATAAACATGCTGAGAATCGCACCCCCCTATACATACTACTCCTTCATCGGTGGAAATTGAAACTCCGTAGGCGAGCGGCCGATTAAGCTTGAAAGTCTTATTCAGCCAGGAAAATCCCTCTTCGGTCTCACGCATAATGAAAATATCGTCATGCCAGAGTTTTTTGCCGCCTTCCCAAGGCATGTCTTCAGGAAAATTCGCCCCGCCGGCGAGGATTAAAACACCATTGTGGCTTCCAGCAAAGGCTCCGGCTACTCCCGGCTGTAAATCTCTCTGAGACGCGGGCGGCAAACCCGGAAGGTTGGACCATTTATAATAATCAGTATAAGTATCTTCTGACCGGCCGGCAGGTGAAAGAAATAAAATAATAAAGAAAAGAATATACAACCAGTGATAAAAGCTCTGAAAATTCATAATATTCTTAATTTTAATATTTTTAAACATATTACTGTAATTAAATTTATTCATTCCGGACTCTTCTTAATTAACTTTAACATTTCGTAAATAAAAAACTTAGTTGATGATATTCTCATTTACCAAAATTATATTCAACGGCTTTACGCATCTCATCCATTACCGCTACGGCGTTTTCAATAGGAGTTTCCTGCCTTAAAGGCTTAGCTGTTTCAAGCAGATATCCGCCTCCCTCGCTTAAAATCCGTACTGAATTTCTGATCTCTTCTCGTGCCTGTTCGGGATTTCCAAAAGGAATTGCACGCTGGGTGCTTATACCGCCTCTAAAAGTCAGATATTTGCCGAAATCCTTTTTGATCTTGACTATATCCATTGCCTCAGGCTGAAGGGGATGGAATATTTGCAGGCCGATATCAACATAATCACCCATCAATTCAGTATTATCGCCACAGGAATGCTGTCCGACAACTTTACCCGCCGAACGCACCTTTTCATATAACTTTGCATAACGCGGCTTATAAAATTTAAGATAGATATCCCGACTGATCATTAAGCCTTTCTGCCCACCGAAATCATCACCAAAGGTCACACATTCAACGGGAAGCTCAAGAACCTTATCCAATGCTGCCATATGCATCTCCAGAAGCATATCGAGCGCACCTGAGACAAATTCAGGGTTTAAGATATAATCCATGTATGTTTGTTCCAGACCGCGGAGACTCCACAACCGCTCGCCAAAGGAACTTGTAAACTGGTAGAAAATGAACTTATCCGGATTCAGATCTCTTGTCTGGACGATCCTGTCAATTTCACTTTGCGGAACCAGATCAATGACCGGAATCTTCTTTATGTCCGGTTCACTCAAGAGAGGTTCGGCCATTATGTATCCGCCCTGGTCGTGCCACCGCCAGCTGCATCCAAACATGTCCCTGCATCCCTGTTCTGTCCTGATATAATCTATAGGCCACAAAAGTCTTATTATATCATCATCCGGACAATGCCAGTTGATTCGAGGGCCAAGCTCTTTTTCGAGTATCTTTAAAAAGACATCTTCGATATATAAAGTAAAGGGTATTCTGTCAGGCTCCTGATGGTTTATTGCCGAGATGACACGTTCTTTTGAAGTCATAAAAACACTTCTCATCGAAAAATTTCCTTTCGAATTGATAATTAGAACTTATTTGAATATTTTTGATAAAACACACCCGATTTTTAGTTTTGTTGTGCAACAAGTAAACTATACCGTAAACGAGCAAAGATAATTTTTTCATATTTAGACTTTACTCCGCCCTCATACATACATCCAATATAGCCATCTTCCATATCAACAAGGCAAGAATATGCTGAAGGACCCGAATGTACAAGTATGTCACAGGGCCAGGTGTTTCCCTGATCAAAACTAGCCCTCACCGTCATCCTGAATCTCTCTCTATAAACTGCCGATGCCGGATTCGAGAATAATAGTACCGTTTTGCCCGTCACAGGATCAGCCATAGAAATTGTACTTGCCTGGCAAACAGGTTCGATTAGAACACTCTTATACTCGACTAACGGCCATGTTGTTCCTCCATCATCGCTGAATGCAATACCTCTTGAACCCTTCCTGCCACTGTTCCGCATATTCAACATGAGCCTGCCTGAGGATAATTCCGCAACCTGACACTCACTGAAACCAGGTTTAACAGTTTCACTGATTTGCCAGCTCCTGCCATGATCATCACTGTAGATAACATGTGAACCCCCAATAATTTCTCCTTTTTCAATAATTGAAAAATTACACGGAATTATCAAACGACCTTTAAAAGGGCCTTTTTGCAATTGTATACCAGTTCCCGGACCGGTAGCGTACCATCTCCATGAAGGCAGTTTGACCTGACCGGTTATATCCTGAGGTTTCGACCACTTGTTTCCATTGTTATCTGAATAAAGCAGGTTTACTCTTCGTGTGTCTTTACTTTTACCGGTTCTGATAGCACGTCCGTCATCTTCAGCCAGATTAGTTGTGGTAAAAAGAAATATTCTTGAAGTCTCGGAGTCAACAACCGGACATGGATTTCCAATTGTATCCGCCCCGTTATCTGCTATAATCTTCTGCGAACTCCAGGTCTTTCCGCTATCACGTGATTGTTTTATCAGAATGTCTATGTCACCGGTGTCGCTTCCGCTTTTTTTTCGGCCTTCACAAAAAGCCAGAAGTGTTCCATCCCCTAAGTAAAGCACAGACGGTATTCTGTAAGTGTGATAACCGCCAACCCCGGAAACAAACACATCGTGATAACTTATATCCTTTGCCAAAACAGTACCCAAGAGGAATAAGACAAAACATAATAATGTCTTTGACCAAAAGTATGAAAACGTATTTCTTATATCATCAATATCTTGCAACATACTGTGAGCCTGTATCAATAATCTTTACCGTGTAATCATAACTTTTTTCCATTAGTTGATATTTGATTTTCTGATATTCCGGTTTATCCCAAAGATTCACAAATTCACCAGGGTCATTTTCCATATCAAAGAGCTGTCCCCAGCCGCTGCCGTGGTAGTTTACAAGCTTGTATTTTTTTGACCTTATCATCGTCCCATAAGACTCATCGTTGAGAAGCCCCTTAGTGTAAGAACTGTAAGTGAATTCTCTGTGAACATGCGGTTCAGATTTGCCCGTGAGTAGATCCATAAGTGAAATCCCATGCATCGCGACATCCGGTCTGCCGGAATTCGGAGGCAATATGCCGATAATATCAAGGAGTGTTGGGGTAATATCAACAAGCTCCACAAGTGCATCACTGATCAGATCCTGAAGGAACATATCCGGCCATGACATTATAAGAGGCACCCTCACAAGTCCCTCATAGAAACGGCATCCCTTTGCCGTCAGTCCATGATGACCAACCATATTACCGTGATCACTTGTATATATTATAAGTGTATTGTTTCTCTGACCGGTATCTTCCAGCGTTTCTAATATCCGCCCAAGATTATCATCTATCAGTTCGACCTGCGCCCAATATTTTGCAAGTTTGAGCCTGGATTTATTTCCTTTGGGTTCTGAACATGTCGATTGAAAATATACATCCTTTAATTTTTCATTATCTTCTAAATCAGATTCTTGGAAGCCTGGTAACGGAATGGAATCAATATCAAACCTGTCAATGTACTCTTTGGGCGGATCCAGCGGCGGGTGAGGATCAAAATAATTCAGGCTGAAAAGCCATGGTCCCTCACGTTTTTCTGTTATAAAATCAATCGCCTTGTCGGTACACCAGGTAGTCTGGTGTAAATCAGTTGGGTAGTAACCGTTTTTGGCATACAGTTTCTCAGGATCGTGTCCCTTAGAAATCATCCAATCAAAATATTCATTTGATTCGCTCTCGCCGGGCCTGAAAAGAGGAGCAAGTGAAGAATGAAAAAGCCTGTATCCGTCATCAGGCCTTACTTCAGGTCTGCCTTTGGCGGAAGCTAGATGCAGTTTGCCGGCAAGGCCGCAGTCATAACCATAATCGGAGAGAATTTTAGTTATAAGAGGTGCGGCATTTTCCCATTTGAGGTTTCCATTTTTTGTTCCTCTGACAGTTCTGGGATAATAACCTGTCAAAAAACTTGATCGGCTGGGTGTGCAAATAGTTGACTGACAATAGGCATAGTTAAAAGCCACACCGGTTTTTACAAGCCTGTCAAGGTTTGGAGTCCGAATATATTTATTGCCTAAAGCCCCTATAGTATCGTATCTCTGCTGATCGGTGCATATCCAGAGGATATTGGGAGCTATGCTGTCCTGTTTTCTGAGAGCTGAAGGTTCAGCATAATTTGAAGAATGTGATTCAAAAGCTCCTGCTGCGTTATATATGATTGTACTTGACAATATTCCGGTATATCCGAGCTTGCAGAATTGTCTTCTATCCATGATTGGTTCCTTTCATGTAATCTTTTATGACGCTTTTAGCATGTTCAAATGAACTTGCCCTGAAAATCAGTGAAACGCCCGTCGGCATTTTATCTAAGGCACTGCCAGAAATAAGCTCTTCTTCACTGACAGCAATTCTTGTTAATCCTGCTTTCTTCTGTTTTGCAATATTGTATAAAACCCAGACATCATTCATTTCTGACTGGCCGTAATCAAAACATCTGATTGATTTCAGATTCAGGTATTCTTTCACGATATTATCTACATTTCCACACGAATGAATCCCTCCTGATAAATGTCTTAATATCTTTTCATCGAATGGAGCGATTATTTCCCTGTACATATCCGGGCTAATCATTATTGACGTATCAGAACGTATAAGTACTTCACCGGCTATCAAGAAACCATGCTGATGTGAATAACCAGGTATCTTTTCGTTTACATAATGACTGAAATATTTGACCAGTTTTATCTGGGCACCTGCCAGAATTCGCAGAGACTCTTTAACTTCTTCCCTGCGCAGAGACATATCCAGGAAAACTTCGCTGCCCCTGAGAAGCTCCAGATTGTCAAACGGGCCCTGTAAATCTGAAAGAGTAACACTCGTAACGCTTTCCAAGCGGGGGTACTCTTTTAATACGTCTCTATAAAATTCATACCTTTGAGCCGCTTTGGGAATCATTCCAAGGCTATGGTCATCTATGTCAGTATTTTTTATTTGCTCGTAAGATACAGGGCCTTTTCTATGCCTGACCCAGGGAGGATTATCACCCTGCCGCTCTATGTTTGCCCCAAAAACTGAAGCTATAAGTACGCAGCCAAAATCGGCCCTGATGCTGAAAGGCAAATCATCTCCAACCTCCAGACTCAAAAAAGGGCTTTGATCAAAAGTACTTAAGAACTGGTTATAGAGCATCTTTTCAGGATCGTCAAAAACTTCACCGTGCGGGTAAGGTATAAATTTTTGCTCATCTGGATAAGGATAAGAAGCAATTACGGGCAACCTTTTTAAGTTCTCGTAACTAAGGGCAGACTTATGTAATTGATCTCTCATCAAAAACTCATCTACATTAATGTTTTCTTCAAGGTATTTGAGCAGTTCTTTAAGTTCATCAAGCATTACAGCTAACTTTCAAAAACAATAACTTTAATTTTCTTTTAACCACTCCCGCAATGCTGCGGTATCCAGACTCCTGGTAACACTGAATATGCCGGCCGGCCCCAGATGCTCGCCGAGGTATACGTAAATCCGCTGCACATTATTCTTTGTATCTATCACAGAAGCGCCTGGATGCATACCATCAGCCCCGGTAGTCATTGTGCCGGCATGTTTAATAAGGGTACCCTCAAACCGCCATTTTGATTTACCCTCTTTAAACTCCCGGGGATCTATGCTCCAGAGATTAAGCGTCATCTGCATCCGCTGCTGTTCTTTACCCTCGCCGCCTCCGCAGCGGTTTGTACAAACAGCCTCTATACGATGAGATACAGGATTTAAGTCAAGAGATACTGTATCCTGAGACCACGGGCCGTAACCTTCAATAGGTATCTCATCTGTAATATCAGTAGTTGTTATATTGGTATAGGCTGGCATAAGCGGCAACCATCCTTCGGGAGAAACGAGCTGTATGTACCTCCATGTCTTAGTTTCAGGCTGAAAGCTGTCTTTGCCGTGAGCGCGAGCAAGAATGAACAGGGAACCATCATGATAGAGGCCTGTTGGCTCTATCGCGGCGGCCCACTCGGGTATCTTAATAATATGCTGATGCCAGTTTTCACCGGTATCCCGTGATGTACGAATTGTTATAATCTCTCTGTTTTTATTGTGCGAAAAACTAACCAGACCTTTTTCCGGATGATTTACAATCACCGGTCCGTTATTGCATTTATTTCCAGATAATGTCCTTGAAGTATATGAATCAGGAAGATGCCGCCACGAAGCACCTTCGTCTTGTGAACGAAAAACACCATAAGCGGTTACAAGGACAACCGTACCGTCATCGGCAGTGCCAATGGAATTCCCAAAAGCAAGCATACAATCTTCGGTTGGAGTTTTGACAAAAGAACGTATATCTACCGATGAAGTCCAGGTCTTTCCGTAATCGGTTGAACGGGTTACAATTGCCGTTGAGTGAAATTGGTCTTTGTATTTTTTTACTCCAAAACGGGGTGTATGCTGAGGGTTTCTGTGATAGACCACAATGATGGTTTCATTAACGAGTACAGCAACAGGCCAGCCGAGATGCCAGTTGTTGCCTTTAAGCTCATCACCCCAGGGGATTACGACAGGTTCAATCTTGACTAACGCATCAGGGCTTTCATATTTGCCGATGAAAAACCGATGAATACGCACACAACGTTTAATAACCTCATCCCTGTTCTGAAAAAAAACGGAATCAGATTCAAATTGAGATTGTTCTGCAATAACATTAAATGCTGCAGAAAAAATAAGGATATAGACAAATTTTTTCATATCAGGTTCAACCTTAAAGTTTAAATCCATTTATGGAGTTCATCAATCATTGCCATAAAATTTTCGTAATTTGTTCCAACCGCGACCGAATGACTTGTACCGAAAATGAACCGCCCGTTAGGGGCAAGCTCAGTCATTACCTTTCTAACTGCATTTCGTACTTCTTTCCTGCTGCCGCCAATTAAAAGCTCGACAGGAAGGCCGCCCCAGACTGCAAATTTATCGTTGTATCCGGCATAAACCTCTGCTATATCCATTCCGGCTGACTGCTGAACAGACTGATAGCACTCTATTCCTGCCTGAACCATTAAATCAAGGATCGGCCAGTTGTTGCCGCACATATGCTTAATAACTCGCTGGTTATGAACTTTAACTGAAGCTACTCGCTGAGAAAAACCTTCGAGGAACAATTCACCATACATCCGCGGACTGATCATCGGCCCTTTCTGGCTTGCCAGATCGGTGCCCCATAAGACTCCAGACTGACCTCTGCGGACATAATATTTGTCATGTGCGTTTGCAGATGCCACTTTTGACATATATATTTTTTTAAGCTTTTCAGGCTGCATTGCCATAAACATAAGCCCAGCTTCCATGCCGCCGGGAAGAAACCAGGCTAACTCGGCAGCTGAGGGGCCAAGGACAAACTTTTCTTCGCCAAACTCAGCAATGAAAGCTTCAACCACCTCGAAAATGCTCTCATCCGGAGGTGTAATCACGCCGTCCCACATTTCAGCCTGCAGCTCCAGGCTGTCTTCCACGAACGGGCTGCTGATAACCGTAATATCCTTAGTGGTTGGCGAATAACGGTAAATTTTGCCATCTTTGCCTTGCCATGTTGTTTCATCTATCTGCTTTGGGGACTCAGGTGTGTATCCCTTCGGCGGGCAAATGCCGGCAGATTCGCAGCAAACAGGAATAATATCAATAAAATCCAGCTTCTTGTAAAGCTCAATTCCGTCTTCAATCCAGCTTTGGACAACCTCGTCGCGGCGGCCCTGCCAGAAAGCTATCTGGCTTTTTGCCTTGGCCCGCCAGTATGTCTGCCTGCCGAGAACCCCGGCAGCAGTATCGGAATCAATTGCAAAAAAACCGATCGCGGGCCTGTCGGGCAACTGCTTATTAAAAATCATTTCGACACGCTGTTTCGATGTGCAGCTCATTGCTGAATCTTTCCTTAAGTAGAGAATTAGCTTCTATTTCGATTTAAATACGGTAAGTCCGGCAATGTCTTTGCGTTTTTCCGGTATTACGAAAGAGAGGACATAGCCGCTTGCAACACAGGCAAGAATTCCAATTGCAGCATAAAGCAAAACAGAGACGCCCGTATTTATCTTGACTGTAAATAAAACAATCGCACCAATTAAGGCCCCTGCTATAGCGGAGATGCCGCCAACCCTCTTAGTGAATATCCCAAGCAGGAACAAACCGCACATTGAACCGCCAAATAAACCAAGTACCGACATAAATGACTCCCAAAGGGATTTAATATCTGCACTTGCAAACAACAATGCCAATACAGTGCCAAGAGTACCAAAGAACAGGGTGCAGAAACGGGCAAGATTCAAATAACCTTTTTCCGTCTTTAGTAATGAGAAACGCTTAACGAAGTCAGTAACAACAACGGTGGAGATGCTGTTCATGCTTGTTGACACGGTTGACTGGGCCGCGGCAAAAATTCCCGCAACAACAAGACCCGATATCCCAATGGGAAGCTCTCGTGCAATGAAAAGCGGAAAAATCGCATCATTCTGGTAGCCGGGGTCAAGCTTGCCGGGATTCATTTTGTAGAAGACGAACAATGCAGTACCAACACCAAAGAATAAAAGTGATGCAGGAATGATTATCAAAGCGTTAGTCAGTATTGATTTGCGTGCTTTTTTTGTATCTGAGACGGACATGTACCTCTGAACAACGGCCTGATCGGAAACATAGGGCACAAGGTTCTGCCCAATGCCCCCAATGACCATGACCCAGATCGCAGTTGTCATAAAGCTGGTTGAGCTAAAATCCCAGTTAATTGTGTGAAACTTTGCATTTTCATTGGCAATAGCGAAGAATTCTCCAACGCCGCCGTCTATATTTGTAAGTATAACCAGAATACTTGCACATGCACCGCCAAGCAAAACAAATGTCTGGATAGAATCTGTCCATATAACCGCTTCAAGCCCGCCCATAGTGCAGTATATCACACTCAAAACACCCATAATCAGTATACACTGCTCGACACTGAACGAGGTTATTGTTGAAAGGGCAAGTGCCGGCAGGAACATTACTATAGCCATCCTGCCGATCTGGAACAGGACAAACGAGAAACTTGCAAACAGCCTTGCAAACACATTAAACCTTCTTTCAAGGTATTCATAGGCACTTGTAGCGTCAATATCCCTGAAAAATGGCAGAATAAGAAAGATAACAAAGGGAGTAACCGCTATCGCCATCATATTTATTGTAAAGAACGTCCAGTCTGTCGAATAAACTTTAGCAGGAATCGCAACAAAGGTGATCGAGCTGAGCATCGTTGCAAAAATACTGAGCCCTGCCGCCCATGCCGGCACCCTTTGGCCGCCCCGGAAAAAATCGTCTGTGTTCTTATTGCGAGTTGAGAAATATACGCCTACTGCAACCATAGCCAGAAGATATACACAGAGCGTAATAAAATTTACTGCGCCGAATGAATTATCCGTTTCATGGAGCTTCCCGCGGAGTATTTCGGGGGTTCGGACTCTTGGTCTGATTTCGCCGCTGACAACGAGATACTCATCATCCCAGTTGAGAGCAACTGAGGTAACCGGCGTCTGCGGCATTTCGCCTGCCTTGACCCATGTATCGGTTATTGTATGATAAGCGAAAATATCCTTTGGAAATCCTGGATGGCTGTCTCCTAACTCGTCCGCTTTAAAGAACAGGCTCCCATCATCACCGCCATACACAAAAATATGGCTCTGGCCAACGGCTGATGCAGTGCCTGCACATAAAGCTCTCGGCGCTGAGGCACACTGTTTCCAGGAATTGTCAACTATTGAAAATTCGTAAATATCCCTGAGGAATTCTATCCCGCCGTTTTTCTTTTTCCTGCCGCTTATTACATATATACAATCAGTTTTACCGTTATGCTGTGCAACAGTCATATTGAAAGCACGCTGAGGACCCGGCCATGCCGGCAGCTGCTGCCAGGAATAATCAACTCCGCTGTCTTTTTGAGACAAGTCAAGAGCCCAGAAATTATTCATTGCTGTATCCAGCTCAGAAGAGCTTTGACCGCCGCCTATATATACAATGTTATTAAAAACAGCAGCACCTCCATAAGCACATGCTAGCGGCAATGGCGGTAAATATTCTTTGATGACCGACTTAGCTGACCTGTCCCATTTGAGTAGAAAAACATCTGAGAAGCATCTTTGCCCATCGGCGCCGCCAATACATATAACTCCGTATTCAGTTGTAACACTCATGCCGTAGGCCGCAGGTTTATCAAGTTTAAATCCAGTATACCACCGGTAATCAGAATCATTTTTCTCAAGCACCCAAATATCATCGTGCCAAACCTTATCCATACCCCAATAAGGCTTGGGAAAATTAGCTCCGCCGGCAATAATCAAAGCATCACTGCTGATTCCGGCAAATGGACCGGCCACACCAAGCGGCTCGTCCTGTCCGGCTGCTGCGGGCATTGTTGCCAGTTCATCCCATTTGAAAAACTCTCCCTGCTTAGAATTCTGCCCCGGACATGATACAATAAAAGTAAACAGCGAAAGCAGATAAACAAATCTGATGTGACGGTATTTCTTATCCAAATGAGTCTCCTTAAAAACGAATTTATTCCAGTGATTCGTATTTATCTAAAAGCCAATCGAGTGTGAATACAGCAAGCGTGATCCTCTCATAGTATCCATTTTCATAAAAACACGCAACCCTTCCGTCTGCCAGTACTGCGAGACAGGAATATGCAGAAGGTCCGGAATACAGTCTTTTTGAATCCGGCCAGGTCTTACCTTGGTCACAACTCAGGCGAACAGTCATATTGAGACGTTTATCTGTACTGGCAGCATTTGAAAATAACAAATAACTTTTGGCAGATTTATCGTAACGGCGGATACTTGCCTGGCAGATCGGATCAATCAGACTTTGGTCATGCCTGACATCTGACCAGCTCAAACCGCCATCACCACTATAACTGTATGCGCGGTCTTTCTTTGCACGGTCATAGTTTCGCATATTCAGCATCAACCGTCCATCATCAAGCTCCACGACTTCGCATTCGTTGTACATATCCTGAGGAGTAGAACCACCCAGCTTCCAGGTCTTGCCGTGATCGTCCGAATAAATTATATGTGAATAATATTTTTTGGTATCGGCTTCAATGTGGTCACATGGAATCACAAGCCTGCCTTTATGTTCACCCTTTTTCAACTGGATTCCCGCTCCCGGGCCGGTAGCATACCATGTCCAGTCAGGCTTTTTGACTGATGAAGTGATCTCAACCGGCTCTGACCAGTTCCGGCCGTCGTCGTCACTATGCATAATCCAGACAGTTCTGGTGCCAATGCCTGTGTCGTCTATAATCTCTTTCTCATTGTCTTCTCCAGGGTTATGAGTTGACAACAGCCAGATGGTACCCGTTATCTTGTCAACCACAAGACACGGATTACCGCAGGTATTCGGGCCATCATCCCAGATAACCTGCTGCTCAGACCATGTATCGCCAGCATCAACGGACCTTCGAACCAGCAGGTCAATATCGCCCGTATCCGAACGGCTATTCTTCCTGCCTTCACAAACCGCAATAACAGTACCCTTTGTCGAAACTGCAATGGCGGGGATCCGGTATGTGGAATAGCCTTTCTTGCCGCTAACGAAAAGGACTGTCTGCTTAATATCTTCTTTATTCTCACTTGCAAAACAGCCAGTTAAACCAACAAGAAACATGACATATATTATAATTCTATTCATAGTCTTGTTAACCTTTAATATACGCAGTTTTTACCTTTCTGATAAAGTGCTTTTATATTTTCCAGCGGTACATCAGTTTGCAAAATGTGGCTTGGAGATAAAATAAAACCGCCGCCTTCACCCAAAATACTGAACATATTCTCGACACTATCCGCCACGTCCTGTGGTTTGCACTGAGTAAGGAGATACTGAGTATCTATTGAGCCGTGAAAGCAGAGCCTGTCTCCAAACCCGGCCTTCAAACTTGACGGTTCCATTCCAGCCGCTGTTACCTGTATGGGGTCGAGAATGTCAACGCCGGCATCGATTATACCGGGAATAAGAGGAGATATCGCACCGCAAGAGTGAAACATAACCTTAACACCATGACTGTGTGCCATGTCAACTATTCGTGCAATCCTCGGAGCAAATACCACGTTAAATATATCCGGGCTGACGAGAAGCCTCTCCTGCATTCCAAGATCATCCGCAATCCTTAAAATATCAATTCTGCCTTTTGAAGACGTTATCATCTTATCGAAATAACTTGTATAAAATTCACTATATTTATCAATAATATATATACCAATCTCGTTATTGAGAGCAACATCCATTAGCAGCGTATCAAGTCCTCTTAGAAAGGATGGATGCTGCCACACACTCGCACCGGTTGCCATTATCGCAAAATCAGACCATTTCTCAAGCCTTTCGCCGAAATCAGTAAAATCAAACCAGTCAACACGCGGCCAGGTGTGGCTCTGGACATCATCCAGGCTTTCGGCATTCTGGAATAAAAAATCACAAAACATCTCTTCAGGGCCGGTTGGAGTGTCTTTAACCAAGGTTCGCCAACCCCAGTAATTCTGGACCACTCCGCCTTCTATTTCTTTTTTGAGCGGTACAGGTCCTTTGTAAACCGGTTGTTCGACATCCCGCAGGTCAACTATATCAACGTTGAAATACTCTAAGACACTCTTATGGCTGTCAAGTTTGAGTGCATTCTTAATCTTCTCAAGCACCCATCTATTAGCACTGAAATCCATTGGGAGCCTGTCTGCTTCATGGCAGCTTATGGCGGCTAAGACTCTATCTCTTCGACTCATTGCCATCTTTAAGCCAATCAAGTGTAAAAACCGCCAGTTCAATTCTCTCGTATGGATTCTTTTTGCCTGATTCAAAAAAGCAGCATATCCTGTTATCCGGCAAAACTGCCATACACGAATATGCCGAAGGACCCTCGTAAACGGTCTTTGAAACCGGCCATGTTTTAGCTTCATCAAAGCTCATTTTAACGGTCATTTTAACACGCTGAGTAATACTTTCCGGATTACAGAATAAGATGCAGCTTTTTGTGTTTTGTTCATTTGGAGAATATCTCAATATCGCCGCCTGACATCTCGGTTCTATAAGATTTGATTTAAACGCAGTATAAGGCCAGCTTTGCCCGCCATTGGTACTGAAAGCCAGTCCGCGTGAGCCTCTGTACCTATAATTTCGCATATTCATTAGCAGTTTCCCATCAATCAGCTCAACTACCTGAGACTCGTTGAGGCCCGGCAGTATAGAATCGCTGAGATTCCAGCTCTGACCGTTATCATCGCTGTAGATAACATGCGAGCCGAAAACATTGCCTTCAGGGCCGATATATGAATGATTAGCCGGAATGACCAGACGTCCTTTGTATAAGCCGTATTCAAGCTGAATCCCGACACCCGGACCGGTAGCATACCATTTCCAGTATTCCTTTTTGGAATCTTTTGTTATCTCAACCGGTTTTGACCATGTTTTGCCTTCATCGCTTGATTTGAGATAGTAAACGCGGCGTGTATCTTTGCTCTGTCCTTTAAGGATTTCCCGTTCGTGATCAGAGCCAAGGTTCCACGTTGAAAATAAGAAGATTGTGCCGGTTTTTTTATTTTCGACAAGACACGGGTTGCCGCATGTATTGTTGCCGTCACTCCATATAAGCTTAGTCTCACTCCATGTTTTTGCGCTATCCTCAGACCGTTTCAAGATAAGGTCAATATCACCCGTATCAGAAACCCCCTCTTTTCGGCCTTCACACACAGCCAGTACCGTTCCTTTTGAAGTTGCAATAATAGAAGGTATTCTGTAGGTGTCGTATCCGTCCTGGCCGCTCGCAAAAAGAGGTTTTCTATTAAAACTGGATGAATCCGCGTAAACAACTGAAATGCAGACACATAAGAAAAATACTAATTTTAATAAATTGAATCCGCTTTTATTAATTGTGTTCATTGAGTGCTCCAGAACAAAGGTTTATGATATTTAAAGCATCAATTTGCTTTTTAGATGATTCAGATACCTCTTCCAAAGGTAAAACAGGAATTCCTGAACCTATACCAAGAGATGCAACTCCATACATTATACCGGCAATCCAGTTCTCTGAATTTATAAGAAGTATCTCTCTTATATAATCCGCTCTCTTCTGGGCCTGTTCAAGCATCTCATTGTCACCGTTTTTAGATGCGTTCCATGCTGCGACAAAAGTCTGCGGCTCATAGTTTGCGCACACAGGAATAATACCTTTTGCGCCGCAAGAGAGGCCCCAGGCAATATCTGGTTCGTTTCCCTGAAGCAGATCAAACCCGTATTGCAGGGAAATTTCCATAGCCGTTTTGAAGTAAGCCCTGTCACCGCCGCTTTCCTTCATTGTTGTAAACCACCCTTGAGATGCCATCTGTTCCAGAACACTCAAAGGTATGCTGCTGTAAGTACAGGAGGGTATGTTATAAACTACCATGTCCATGCTGGATGCCTGCCTGCACTTATCAAAGTGAGCTAAAAACTCCTGATCTCTTTTGAGTGTATAATAGAAGCTCGGCGTCACTGCCATGTGCTTAAAACCTGTTTTTTCCAGGACCTTAATCTTCTCAACCGCTCTTCTGGTAGAAGTGCTTATCGCTCCGCCCAACAAAACGCGGTCAGAGTCAACTTCATCGCTTGCAATTTCCATTGCCCGCTGCCATTGATCATCTGAGAGCAATGGCCCCATGCCCGCACTTCCGCCGGCAAATATCCCGTCAACGCCGGCATCAAGGCATCGCCTGATTGCGGCTCTAAAGGCAACTTCATCCACATTTTCATTCTGATCAACTGGTGTAATTATTGGGACAATAACCCCATTAACAACTGCATTTTTATTGTTATTCATTATAACCTTTCGTAGCAAAATTCAATCACTGCCGCCCAGCCAGCCGGCACCAATTACCATTAAATCTCTGATATCAACGATTTTGTCCTGGTTAAAATCTCCATCATAAGCGGTAAGGACATCAGAAATACCGCCCTCTGTTATTTCTATTTTATCTATTTCTCCAATAAAAGACCTTTCCCCGCCGTTGAAACAGCCAATCATCAGATCATTGTTATTTCCCAAACTTCCGATTGTAGCGTCTAATATATCTATATTCGGCTTGCCGTCGAGAATAATGTGTAATCTTTTGGTATCTACATCGCGAACGACAACTAAATTGTGCCAGTTTCCATCATTTACCCTGCGGGTACTGGACAGTGAGACATTACGGGGGCCGTCACTCATAAGCATTCGAACCTTGCCATCCTGTATTCTGAGCCACCATGAAGCTACGCCAGGGGCAACATCTTTAGATAGTAACGAACCCGCGCCGGCTGCCCCGCCGTCACCGTGAGCCTCTGTTTTAAATACAACTCGAATTATAAAACTCGTTTCGGGGCCGAAATCCATAAAACTCCGTGTCTCCTGGTCTGTTATTCGGATACCCTTGCCGTTACCGGTAAAACTGACTGCCGTGCCGCCATCATATTTTTCACTTCCTTCAACAACCGCAAAAGCTGCCTCTGCAGTTGCTTCAAAGCAGTAATTTGAGGGATCCTTAACTGCCCCGGCTTCGGTCGGCAGCGATTCGCCTTTTTCGAATTCCTCAAAATCCAAATTCAGGATACCTTTTTCTTTGAGCCACTGCGGCATGAATTTTGCGAATGAGATTCTGTGGTACGGCCAGCCATCGCCATTTTCATAAAACAGTGCAATATTACCGTCTGAAAGGCCGGCAAGAGAACAATAGGCAGAGCTTCCCGGATAGATAAGCCTCTTATCTTCGAAAGAACGTCCGTCATTATAAGATATTTGAACTGTCATTTTTATTCTTGAAGTTGCAGAGGGATTGGCAAATACAACTGCCCTCTGGCCGTTAGAAGGCAGAATATGCGTAATAGTGCTTGCCTGACATACAGGGCAGGTTAAGTCATCACGAACCTGCAGCGGCGACCAGCTGCCTCCCTGATTATAACTTTTGCAGGCGATACGCCTGTTATATTGTTTATATGCTCCGGTGGGACGGTCATTACGCATCAAAACGCCGTTACTGAGCTCTACACAAGCAGCTTCGCTTGAGCCGGGGACGAGTCGGCCGCTTTCGTACCAGGTTTGCCCGTTGTCGTCACTTTGTATATTTCTCTCGATCGAGGGAACAATAAGCCGCCCGGAATTGGTTCCCATGGTCAACTGGATACCATTGCCCGGCCCTGTGGCGTCCCAGCCGTTGGGCGGGGTTCCAAAAGGTCTAATCTCAGGATAATGACAATACGGACTTGACCAGCTCGCTCCGTTATCATCACTGTAGCAGGACCATATCGTCCTGACTCCGTCACTTGTTCCATTAACAATCTCGGTTTGCGAGTCCTGCCCAAGATTATGTGTATTGAAAAGCCATACCCTCCCGTTTGAGATGTCTAAAAGAACCGTGGGATTACCGCAGGTATTAGGTCCATCATCCCAGATAACCTGCAGCGGATCCCATGTAACTCCGCCGTCAAAGCTGCGCCTCAGCACCGTATCTATATCACCCGTGTCGGATGAGCTGTTCTTACGCCCCTCGCAGATCGCAAGGACAGTACCGTCAGGAGCTTGAATAAGAGATGGAATTCTAAAAGTATTATAGCCGTTCATTCCCTGCTGAAATACTGTCGTATGAAAAAACGATTCAGCAGCGGCAGTCATGCAAAAAAGTGAAAATACGGCGGCAATTGTGATTCTTTTCTTAGTATTAATATCCATTTGTGCTCTCAGATAAAGAAATATTATATGGAGCAGAGGTGAAATACTCTCTGCTCCATGATAATTTATAAACTTAGATTAAAGACCTGACATAAGCCAGTTACCTGCCAGAATAGCCAGATCATTGAAATTAACGACACAGTCTTTGCTCAGGTCACCATGATATACATCAACTGTACAGCTTGGAGTAGTCAGTGTCCATACAGGCCCAAGGCGTGTAAATGAACCGCCTGAGTCTGAACCTGCGGTCTCTACCTGCCAGTAGTAGGTTGTGTTGAACTTCAAGTCTGCTACAAGAGCCGAACTGCCTGATGCCTCTATCTGAGCAACAGGATCCCGCATGTAAGGATCTTCTGAAATTATCAGAGTTTCAGAACTGATCGAAGCTTCGGGTATTGGTGTCCAGCTGTAAGTATAACTGGTTGGCACATCGATGGCCATATCCACAGGATCAGGATTCGAAGGAACTGCCACGGGCTGCTCAAACTCAGCAGGTCCAAGAGCCGTACGGCTAACCTTAACAAAATCTATATTTCCCTCGAAGTTTCGGCTGGTGTAGCCTTCTATACCGGCAACTGTTGTTGATCCGTTGGGGTTAATATCGCCGGTAACGTCATCTACTTCGGCCTCTAAAGCGTAATCAAGATAAAGCCTTATTTTCCCGGCCGCCGCATCTCTGACCGCAGCAACATGATGCCATTGTCCGTCATAGATATTTGCTGAACCTCTTACAGAGTTGCTGTTGCCGCTGACATCCTGAACCCAGAACCGAAGAGTTCCGTCTGCTTCAGTCCTGAACCAGTACTGAGACTGACCCACACCGTACCAGTAGTTGTTTTCCTCACTCATGACTGTAGCAAGAATAGCGTTGAGGCTGCTCTCGTTCACACTGAACTTTACAACTGACTCAATAGTAAGACTTTCGTTCTCAGGAACTGCAATTTTACTCTCCGTTACAGTCAACTGGTTATCACTGAAACCTTCAAAAGAAGCCAAAGAACCGTAATAAGCATCAGGATTACCAAATACTGCACCACCTATTTCAGGCTCATCTTCGAGGATGACAAGCAGATCACGGTTGTTACCGCTGGTATCGGCGAGCTGATCTCCTGGAAGAATATCACTGCCTGGAGAACCACCATCAAATTGCCAGTACGCGGCTAACGGTGTTACCGCTTCAACAGTTGCGAAAGACCATACATCGCTCATACTTGAAAAGGCTTCGCCGTCAACACTGCCTTCGGTTTCAACCTGCCAGTAGTATGTGCGTGATGCTTCGAGGCCGGAAACAGAAACGCTGTTTCCTGCTACAGTTTCACTTGCAATAACTCCTGACATGTCAGCATCAGACGCAACAGTCACGGTTTGAGAAGCAACTGTAACACCATCACCTGAAGCCGCATTCCAGCTCAGCTCAACTGAAGCTGTTGGTAAATCGTACGAACCGTTTGCCGGTGTTGGTTCAGCAGCGTATGGAGTCGGCTGAATGAATCCCTCCGGGGCCAAAGCCTCATCACTTATCTTGAGAAAATCCATACTTCCAACGAAATTACGAGTATCATAACCAGGGCCCCATCCGCCAATGCCCCATGGAACTGACAAGGTAACCGTCCCGGTTGAATCTGTTATGGAAGCAACAAGGATATAATCTACATACATGTGATACTCACTTGTAGATGTATCCCTTACCACTGCCCAGTGGTGCCAGTTGCCGTCATAAAGGTTTGGTACAGTTTCACCGCCGGGGGCCGTAGAACCCGGTGCAACATTAAAAGCGCTCTGGACACCTACATCATCCTTAACCAGAAACTGGAGGTTATTGGTATTTCTTACGCGCCACCAGATCTGTGTTCCTGTCTCTGGATCAATAACGCCTAACGGGGCACAATAGAGATCTCCGTCGTCATTTCTTGTTGGGAAACGTATCAGAGTCTCCATTGTGAAGCTGTCCCAGACTCCAAAATTAATCTGGGAACCTGACACAGGGCCGCCGTCACCAAAATCATAACCGGGCTCGAAAAACAGCCTGTTAGCGTCGGCGGTAAAGCCCATAGATGACCCATCACCATAATGGGGATTAGGCTCGACAAAGGTTGTCTCCCCTTCTGTGCCAAGTGCCACATAAAGGTCCCTGCCGTTTCCGCTGGAATCTACGATCCTCTGGCCCATTACCGTTGGGGTTCCCGGCATCTGTTCATTGAACTCCCAAAAAGCCAGAGTACCTGCAAAAGCACTGCCGCATAATGCTAATGCAAAAGATACTAAACAAAAAATACTAAGTTTTTTCATAATAAACTCTCCTGTAAAAAATATTAAAATTGTGTTACCAAACATCTGATGGGAAAAAGTATCCTTCAGGTGTTTCATTTTCAAACCCGGACGAATCTTTAGTTTCTACATGCCCATCAATATAACCGCAATTAACCTTTATAGAAGGTACTTCAGAACGGGGCTGTATTTTCATGAAAAGCCGTAGTTTCTCCGGAATAGATACTTCAAGGTCTCTGAAATCATGAAGTGACGAATTCTTCATCCTGTGTGCTGATGTCCAGGCCGGCTGCCCGTTTATATCGCCTCCGCCCATAGTCAGATAGTCCATTACCATAAGCGGGTCGCCGCCCTTGACAGGACGAAATCCGTAGCTCTCAAATCTAACCCAGTTCCACAAGAAGAAATACGAACTGTTAAGTGTCAGTATAGTCTTATCATCATTACCTTTGTAGAACTGCTCCTGCCAGTTGAGGTCTTGAGTCGGTACAGGGCAATTAAGATACTCAGGGCTTTCAAGATAAGAGCCAAATATATCAACCAGAGAACCACCGGCCAGACAACGGCCGGTACCATAGTAATATTTGACCCTGTTGGGGATAGTCCACCAGCCCACCCTGCCGGTTCTTGGGTTTTTATCCCGGCCCTGTATTGTTGGCGGCAGCTTGTTGTTATTTTCTGCCATATACAGATGAAGAGCTGTAAGTATAGTCTTTTGCCTGGTACCGCAGATTGTTCTTTTTGCCTGCTGGCGAACTCTCGATAAAGCAGGCATCAGAATGGCCATCAGCAAAGCAATAATCGAAATCACCACCAAAAGCTCTATTAGTGTAAACGCTTTTTTTATGTTCATGATCATACCCATGTTAAATTATAAATATGTATACGTAATTCAGCAGTACCTCTGACTGCTGAAGCCCTTGTAACAACTGTTAAAAGGACTCAAATGCTTAAAAAGAACTATTTCTTTTTTCTGATCAAGAGAATTGCACCAATACCAATCAAAGACATAGTAGTCGGTTCAGGTACAGCAAGAGATTCAACTTCACTTACACTAAGTTTGTGGTCATAAACCCTGAACTCATCGATTAAACCGGCGTATTCCCATTGAAGTCCGGTTCCATTATCATTATTTGCCCCGAAGTTGACCGAGACATTGTTGTCATTGGTTGTAAATGTTGCAATATCAACGCCGTACGGAGAGGAAGCAACTTCATTGCCGTCCAGATAGAGAACTGTACCGCTCAGATCACTTGCAACAGCTACATGGTACCACTGGCCGAGATTCAGTGTTTGCTGGCTGGTTATATCAACATTATCGTTAGTGTTGTGCCGTCCAAGAAAATTGAGTTGATTACTGACGATACGAAGTGCAGCTTCTTCACTGCCTGCTGCAGCATCAGAAATACTGAAGATGGTATCGGTTGCGCCATCAGTGCTGTTAACCCAGCCGCTGTAAGAGAATCCCGAATAACCAAGTGTTGTAAAGGCAGCCTGGTTTGGCGGGTCGATATGCAGACGGTTATCATCAGAACCGCTAAACGACCACGCGTTGCCAAACATACCGGCTGCACCGGCAACCGGATTATCGCCTGAAGCGGCAGCGATTGCATTTGCAATACCAATAGAATCCACCGCTTCTGTTGCCCCGGCCGTTTCATCCATAGCCCAATAGGCTATAAGATCAGCTTCCAGCATACTGCCTGAAAGAGCCCAGAAAACACAAACGAGCAATAACATTTTCTTAACTGTTTCTTTTTCATTCTTTCTCATTGTAAAT
This sequence comes from Limihaloglobus sulfuriphilus, assembly GCF_001999965.1. GTDB lineage: Bacteria > Planctomycetota > Phycisphaerae > Sedimentisphaerales > Sedimentisphaeraceae > Limihaloglobus > Limihaloglobus sulfuriphilus. Next base: position 1,083,746 of record NZ_CP019646.1, read on the forward strand.
TATCCTTTCACTGATAAAACACATTATTATAAAAGTAAATCACACTAAGTCATCAGATCTATATCTTTGCTATTGAGGCCCCTGAGAACACATTCAGTTCAACTGGAACACTTTCTGCTTCATTAATATTTAAAGCCCCAGTTCGTATAGAGCATAGCATTTGAGCAGCTTTGAGCCCAAGGGCGTACTCGTCAATTACTATCGAACTAATAAACCTTCGGGTGGAAGTACTTCGATGACAGTCGCCAAAGCCCACAATAGAGAGATCGCCCGGAACACTGATCCCAAGCCTCTGAGCCAGCCAGTAAAGAACCTCCGCCTCGTTATCATCGCTACAGAATATAGCTGTGGGCCTGTTGCCCGAAAGCAGAAGGTTTGCCAGGATTTTTTCCCTGTCAACCTCAATCTCCGGCTGATCACCGGCGGGACCGAAAATAATATTAGAATCGGGCATATCTATTCCGGCCTCGTTCATTGCCCGACGCAAACCAAGTACGTGCGACTCGGATACTTCATATTTATACACACCGAAATAAGCAATCTTGGTGTGCCCTTTTTCAAGAAGTATTTCACCAGCCAACCGGCCAACCTTCCTCCTGTCCCACAGCAGAGTGGGGACATTGATGCCTTCAACGCCTCTATGGCACAGCACTACCGGGATACCATTATCTATCAAAAGCTGAATCTGATACGCAGGCGTATTTCCGATTGTTGATGGAACAATTGCAACACCGTCTATACCCCTATGCAAGAGTCTCAAAATAATATTACCCTGTTTATCGACATCGTTATTCGTCTGGCATATAAGAGTCTGCATGCTGTTTAGTGATAATGAATCGTCAAAACCCTGTGTCAGCGAGGGATAAAGGCTTCGCCTTATACCAGGGACAATCAATCCGAACATTTCATCATTACTGGTCTTATGCGAAGAATCCGGTTCTGCAAGAAAAGTACCTCTGCCTTTAACACGATATATCATCCCCTCATTTTCAAGCTCGCGGAATGCCTGCCTGACAGTACTACGCGATACGCCGACAGCTTCACACAAGTAATTCTCACTTGGAATAGCATCCCCTGGCGAATAAGTGCCGCTCGAAAGCTCAGAAATTATATAATCCCTGATCTTCTGCCACTTATGCCCCGCCTTGCTGCCACTTGCCAGTTTAATAGTATCCACGCTGATTCCTGTATTTTTCTGTTTTTAACTTGTATTTTACTTGTTCGTACAAGTAGATGTTAACATACAATTTAAACATGTCAACAAAAAAATAAAAAAAACACTACTGTTCCATTATAAGTCGAATAATAACCGTTGTTTACAGTTTTGATGTTCTTTTAAATTGTAATAGTTTTTCATAAGTGCTTGTTCCATAGGGACTTTCTCAAAAAGCAAGATGCTGAGAATTCGCAGAATTTCGTGCAATGAAAGCTCCAAATTCAGTTCCTTGCGAATAATTGCAACAAGCACATAAACGCTTATTGCGATCCATATCTGGGTCTTGACGGCGTTGATCGAGGTGCCGTAAAAGGACTTTATCCTCAAGTGCTGCTTTATCCATTTTAAGAAAAGTTCTATCTGCCAGCGTAGTTTGTAAAGCCGGCAAACGGTCAGGGCATCCAGCTCGAAGTTGTTTGTAAGAAACACAAACGTTCGCTCTTGTTCCTGATCGCGAAAGGCAATTCTTCGCAGCGGTACCGGATGTACTTGTTAACCACTCATTAGACCGCTGAAAAACTCCAGATTCAGCCCTATTTGCTCTTTCAAAAGTTCATAGAATTGATAGTTTGACAAAATATACGGGACAGGTGTAAGCCAATCGGGACAAAATTGGGGCGTAAAATCGCTCATTTTCTGTGTCTGGACGTACATTTCCCACTGTTCATTGGTACTGACCTATGAATTTGATTAATCTCAGCCAGCTTTTTTTTAGCCGGTAGCCGGTGATTCCGGCCTGTTGAGTATATTTCGCACAGTCGAGGCTGAGAGAAATATGCCCAAGAATTTGAGCTGGTTGGCAATTCTGAACCTGCCCCACCCTGCATTGACTTTCGTTATCTGCCAGACCAGAACAGCAAGCTCGGTGACTCTTCGCCTTGGTATCTGAAAGGCTTCCATATAGCAGAGAATAAACAGCTTCTCGCGAATAGTATAACGTTTTTTATTATTCTGCTTTTTAAAAGCCTTCTGTAAAATAGATACCTGTGTCTGCAGCTGTGTAATCTTGGCACGAAGGAAGATAAGCTCTTTATCCTTCTCGTCAATATCCATCCCGGCAAGTCGTTTGAGGTCTCGCTTTCGCGCCCTCTCAGAAAACCCGGCAGCAAGAACAGCGACCTTCACAATCAACCTCACAGCAATGTTGATAATCTCTATGTTTTGGGACATATTTTTCTGCTCATAATGTTAATAATATCGATAATTCGAAGTCTAATTATAGCATTTTGAGCCAAAACTTCAATTTGCAATCTCAAGTTCATAAGTGACTGTTTTTCAAAGAGATAAACTGGGTGTTCAGGGTGGTCTAATTCGGCCTTGACAACTACAATCAAACTTAACAAAGATTTACAAACATACGTAATTGCTCAATAAAGATAAACTGACAGTTTAATCGTGAGGAGACCATACAGTGTTTATAGTCAGACCTGATAAATCCTTTTTGTTTTTTGGCAGTATAAACGAGAGCAGATAGCCGCAAATAAAACACGAGAGAATGCCCACTGCAGCGTAGAGCAGGAATGATACCTGAGTAAATGACTGTACCAGAAACAAGATTACCGCTCCAGTTATTGCGCCTGATATTGCTGCAACAGAACCAACTCGGGGTACAAATATCCCAAGCAGAAACAAGCCGCACATAGAACCGCCAAATAAACCAAGAATACCCATGAATGACTCCCATAACGATTTAATGTCCGAGGCGGCAAATAATAATGCAAGCAATGTACCAAGGACTCCAAAAAAGAACGTGCAGAATCTGGCAAGATTTAAATAACCCCTTTCCGTTTTAAGCAGGCCAAAAGGTTTCACAAAATCAGTGACAATAACTGTCGATATGCTATTCATACTCGTTGAAACAGTTGATTGAGCCGCCGCAAAAATACCAGCTACAACCAACCCTGAGATGCCTATCGGCAGCTCACGTGAAATAAAAAGCGGGAAGATAGCATCATTCTGAAAAGTCGGATCGAGCTTCTGGGGGTTAGCTTTATAAAAGACAAACAATGCAGTCCCAACACTAAAAAAGAGCAGAGTTGCCGGTATAATAATAATAGCATTTGTCAAAATGGAAATTCTGGCTGTCTTGATGTCACTAACAGCCAGATATCTCTGTACAACGGCCTGATCAGAGACATAAGGTATAAGGCTCTGGCCGATACCGCCTATTATCATGACCCATAAAGCGGTTGTCATAAAACTTGTCGAGCTGAAATCGAAATTTATAGCGTGGAACTTGGAATTTTCGTTCGCAATAGTAAAAAACTCTGCCGGTCCGCCTTCAATATTTAACAGTACAATTACAAGGCTTAAGAATGCCCCGCCCAGCAATATGAATGTCTGAATAGAATCTGTCCATATTACCGCTTCTAATCCGCCCATTGTGCAGTAGATTATACTCAGAACCCCCATTGCCAATATACAGTAAGAAACAGGCAGACCTGTTATTGCAGTAAGAGCCAGCGCCGGTAAAAACATTACGATAGCCATACGGCCTATCTGGAATAATACAAATGAAAAACTGGCAAACAGACGTGCCAAGATATTAAAACGTTTCTCAAGATACTCATAGGCACTGGTAGCATCGATACGCCTGAAAAACGGTAAGACAAAATAAATAACAAATGGTGTCACCACAATAGCCATCATATTAACCACAAAGAATGTCCAATCGGTAGAATATACTTTGGCGGGAATAGCAACAAAAGTAATGGAACTCAGCATTGTCGCAAAGATACTCAGTCCTGCCGCCCAGCCGGGGAGCCGCTGGCCGCCGCGAAAAAAGTCATTGGTATCTTTATTTCTGAATGAAAAATAAAAACCAACAGCAACCATCGCCAACAGGTAAATAACAAGTGTTGTAAAGTTGAGAAAACCAAAAGAACTTTTTATTTTAACCGGCTTTATTTGCCATATTTTAGGGCTTCGAACCCGGGGCATTATTTCACCGCTTACTAAAACAATTGAGTCATCCCATTTAACGGCAGTTGAAGTAACCTGATTTGCAGGTGCCTTGCCGGCTGATATCCAGGTATCGGTAATAGTATGATATGTCCAGATCTGTTTTGGAAAACCGGGATGATTTAACTTCAGCTCAGCCCCCTTAAAAAACAGTGAGCCATCAGCGCCGCTGAGTATGAATATGTGGCTTTGGCCGACATCTATACCCGACCCGGCCATGACGCACGATGGTACATCCATCTTTTTTTGCCAGGATTTTTCCAGGGGATTGTATTCGTAAACATCTTTTAAGAATTCTGTTTCTGATACATCAGCACCCTTTTCAATTCTCCGTCCGCTAATCAGATAGATACAATCACTCTGCCCGTTATGCTGAGATACGGTTATATTAAATGCACGAGAGGGCCCAGGCCACGATGAGAGCTCTTGCCAGGTAAAATCCTCTGAATCTTTCTGAGACAAATCCAGTGACCAGAAATTATTCATTGCAGATTCCAGGTTTAGAGAGCTCTGTCCGCCTGCCACATAAATAATATCATCTATAACTGCCGCACTTCCATAAGCGCAAGGCTCCGGCAGCGAAGGCAGAGTTTCTTTAATAATTTTTTTATTGTTCCTGTCCCATCTCAAGATGAAAACATCTGAGTAGCACTGCTGCCAATACGCTCCGCCTATACAAACAAGCCCGTTATCTGTTGAGATACTCATTCCATAAGCAATGGGCCTGTCAAGCTCAGAGCCACTGTACCATTTGTAATCAGATTCGGTCTTCTCAAGTATCCATATTTTATCATACCACTGTTTGTCAGATTCCCAGTAAGGTTTCTGGAAATTAGCTCCGCCTGCAACGATTAAAGCGTCATCGTAAACACCGGCAAAAGACCCCGCTACGCCAAGCGACTCGGGCAGATCAGAGAGACTCTCCCAGCTCAAATATTCTCTGGCTTCTGAGGAATCTGAAGCGGCTGCAACTGAGCTGGAGATAACACAGATAAAGATTAAAAATAAAATCACTACTTTTTTGTAACACATTCTAACTTTGCCTTCTATTTATTATTATTTTTCTGAGCGGGCATTTCGAAGTAGAAGGGACTTGCCGGAAGCCCCTCTTTATTTATAAGATTGGCTTTCGGGTTAGGACTCCATGCGTACCGGAGAGCAACGACCCTGTCGTCTTCGGAAATGTCAAGAACTATAGAATCTGCATATACACAGGAGCTGACATCCGACCATAGACCTTGAGCATTTTTTACTTCGAAGCCTTTTAGCTCATTACCGCAAACTGTCGCCAAGCCGCTGCCCTTAAAATCAAAATCAAGAAGCAATTTACCATCTTCCCGCCGCAGCTTTTTATTGAATACAGGACCTGAATAGATCAGGTCAGTTTCACCATATATATTTGCCCTGGCCCACAGGCTCAAACGCCTGCCAACTTCATATTTTGATTTGGGGTGGACATTATTATCGTCTCCTATATCAATGGCAACCACCATGCCCAAAGCCGGTAATTCAGTTAATACTTCAAACTGCATCTGCCTGAACGGCATCCAGTTTCGATTCATATTAGGAAGCTGGACATAATAAAATGGAAAGTCTCCAATCCCCCATTGCCGGCGCCAGCTTGTAACAAGCCCCTTGAACAGCTCTTTGTTTATTTCCGAATCCCAGGGCTTATCAGTATCAGTATCGGTTGCGTTGGACTCACCCTGATACCATACTACTCCCCTTAACACGTAAGGCATCATTTCCTCGATATCGGCATAATATATAAATGTCGGCTCATAAGGATGGTGAGGCAGCATACATTCATCATTTCCCTGCCGGCTGCTCATGTTGAGCTCTGCCCTTTGCCTGTGCCAGGACGGTGCATCAGCATTGAGCCAATTATTCGTCAAATTATAAAGCCGCTCTTTCCGCAATGCCTCTCTGGGCATAAAGGCTTCCATAGGCGCGCCGCCGATAGCATTTTGAATAATCCCAACGGGTACATCCAGAGCTTTATACAGATGCAGCGCGAAATAATAACCCACCGCGGAAAAATCACCTGCACTATCTTCGGAGCACACCTGCCAGAGACCAGAGTAGTAACCGTCCATCTGTATTTTTTCTAATTCATCTTTTTTGAAAACTTTTTTTGCCGGGTGCGGATCAACATCACGTCTGAGCAAACGTATTTCAGGATAATTCCCGGCTAACTTAAGCTGAGCGGCTGCATCAGAATCCGACTTTAACGGAAAACGCATATTGGACTGACCGGCACAAAACCAGACTTCCCCGACCATAACGTTGGAAAATTCAATTCTTCTATCGCCTGATACGCTTAACGTATGAGGTCCTCCTGTTTTTAATGCGGGAAGTTCGACTTCCCAGTTACCGTTGCCGTCAACTATTGTTTCTTTCTCGAATTCTGATATTTCAACAAGGATATTATCGCCTACGTCGCCCTTACCGAAGATGCGAAACGGTTTGTTTCTTTGTATGACCATGTTGTCGCCAAAAACGTACGGAAGGCTTAGTCCGCCAAAGTTCCCCGTTATTGCCGAACAAATCTTTTCAGCGATAATTTCAGCCCCTTCAATGCTGGGGTGTATTCCATCTCGAGCGTAGATTCGGTGTTGTTTATTAAGTTCAGTAAACAAATCTATTAAAGTGATCTTTTTTCGCAAGGCCAAAGATTCGATTAAGGCTTGACACTCTTCGATATTTTCCTGGATCTCAAGAAAAGGCTCATAAGGTGTCATAACAGGCATAAGATTTGTAAGCCATATTCTGGGCTGCGAATCTAAATTCTGATAGGATTGAATGAGTTTTTCGTAACTTTCTGTAAAAACACTCTTGTTATCCGTCCACTCACCGACAGAGCAGTCATTTATACCCAGACTGATTACGACAATATCAGGATTACATTTTAAAGATTCCTCATATTCAGGAAAATTCATATAATTATTCGAAGAAGAGATGCTTACTCTTGCGCCGGGTCGGCCAAAGCTTTTCACCTCGAACTTCTCGCCCAGCAGTCTTTCGAGTTGAGCCGGATAACAGTAGAGGTTCCTTTGTTCTATTTTTGAACCATACGTGATACTGTCTCCAACACAGGCTACACTTATCTTACCGGAATACTCTTCTTCCAATACCGGAGGCGTTTGAGCCGAGCCTTTCAAAAGAAAAAGCAACAATAACAAAGAAAGAGGTATTTTCAGATTTAATATCATCAACAAAGACAAAACTTTATTTCTCAGATGAATCATTAATTAACCAGTCAAGTGAAAACCTGGCAAATGTAAGAGTATGCTTTTTCTCACCATCCTGGGAGGTGTTTCTTTCATAAAGCACGCCTATACTGTCATCCGGCAGCCTGGTCAAGCAGGAGTAACCGGAATAATCCTGGTTAATAGTTTTAGCCACAGGCCAGGTTTTACCTTCATCGAAACTTGCCCGGATGGTAAGGTTTCTTCGCTTGCTTGCATGAGCCGGGTTTGAGTAGAGGATGAGATCTCTTTCATCTCCGTCTTTGGTAGAACTGTAGCGTAATATACTTGCCTGACACCGCGGGTCTATAAGTACATCGCTTTCAAACTGCGGCTGCCAGTTTTCGCCGCCGTTATCCGAGTATGCGATTTCTCGAATACCGGTTACGGTGTTTGTTCTAAGCACAATCATTAGCCTGCCGTCATTAAGCTCTACAACCTGGCTCTCATTGGTGCCGACGCCGGCTCTTGATGATTGCCAGGTATTACCGCTATCATCACTGTATGCGACATAGGAGTCCTGCCTTTTATCGGCGTTCATCACGCTGAAACAGAAAATAAGCCTTCCGGCTTTCTCTCCCCGCTTGAGCTGAACTCCTACTCCCGGAGCTGTCCAAGAAGCAATAAGCTCTTCTGGTTTTATCTGACGTGTTATATCAAGCGGACTGCTCCAGGTAACCCCATCGTCCTTGCTTTGCTGAAGGCGTATGTGAAAAGTATCATCGCCATAACCCGGTTCATTTTTGCCTCGGGCCAGACCCACTCCTTCATTGGCGTAAACGTAAGCCACCCACATAGTATTCGTCAGCCTGTCATAGAATAGTGTAGGATCACCTGCGGCTCTCATCCCCGGATAATCTGCGATTGTCTTTACATCGCTCCAGGTTCTTCCGTTGTCCAGACTGCGTTTAATCACGCAGTCGATGTTGTTTGGAGGATCGCCCGGGCGGTCTTTTCTTGCATCGCAGACCGCCACAACAGCTCCTGAAGGGGTAGTAAGAATCGCGGGAATTCGGTAGTTTGCTGTATTTTCTCTGCCGCTGACAAACAGGTCCAACTGGGCGGGCTCATTCGGGTTGCTGTCCTTGAGAACATACGCAGACTTGCCCATTCCGCTGCATGAGACTGAAAACAATAACAGGATATTAACTATAAAAATCAGTTTCTTAGACATTGATTACCTCTTTAGTGTTTTGTATTGTTTTTCCCCGGTTATTGCCGGTTATCTGCTTAACAAATTCTATTTCGAAAAGTTCCTCTCTTTGACGCTCAATCATTCTCTTCATGGGCCTGAGAGCTATTTGCCCCTGAACTGCTCTGCGGTTAAGTATAGCTGAAAACGCATCATGGAGTGGAAAGTTATTCCGCATATTCATCAGGAATGAAGAGAGCCGGGACTGCATTTGAGAGGCTTTTTCAACATTGCCGGAGGCTGCAGTATCTGCCAGCAGTGATATATATTCAGGACATATCGAATACACACCGTCGAGATTGTCACTGACACCCATCCTTACAAGATGATCAACAAGAAAAGGCTGGGCGGGAATTATGCGGAAATCACTATTGACCTTTCCCATCAGAATACGGGTATCTTCCCAGATGTCGGAGCATTTTGCACCATGGATATTTGGATGTTTAGAGAGTTTGAGAACCGTATCATGGGATATTTTCATGCCGGCAAGCACGGGCAAATCATAAAGATACACAGGTTTGGAAGAGGCATCTGCCAAAGCACTGAAGTAATCTACGAGCTCATCCTGAGAATACTTAACCAGGTAGGGACAGAGTACCACAAGACCGTCAACGTCGAATTGCTGGGCGAATTCGATCCTGGCCAGTGTTCTGCTGTAAGAAGCATCTCCGACACCAATGAAGACCTCGCCCTTCTGTGCAGAAAATTCTGTGCCGTATTTGACGGCATCTCTATAGACTTCATCCTTCAAAAGCTGCATATTGCCCATAGTGCCGCAAATCAAAACTCCATAAATACCGTTATTGAACTGCTGGTCAATGTGCTCTTTAAATCCGTCTTTGTGCAGCGTTTCCTCCTCTGTAAGAGGGGTACATATTGCACTGTATAGTCTGGTTTCCATAATAAAAACTCTTCTTTGTTTCTAAAATTAAATTGCTGTTTTTATGGGATGTAAAATCTTAATTTCCAAAAAAGTATTCTGGATACTCCCATTCAAACTGTTTATCTTTTTTGTAATTATAGTTTTTTAGTCTGTCATGTTCTTTAGTAAGTTTTTTTAATTTCTCAGGGTCAGACAATGGATCTTGTGTCTGTTTCTGCCATTGCTTAAATGCCCTCAATAAACGTTCTTTTTCTACCGAATAATCCGTGTCATACGCCAAATTATCAAATTCATACGGATCATTTTTCAAATCGTATAATTCATATTCAGGAGGATTCAGGTAAGTCTCATATACTTTTTGTATCTTTTGGCCAGCGTTGTCAATCTCCTCCTGTAATACGCCGGCATTAAAGAAAGCATTAAGATGAGTTTTGTAGGCGACGGCACACGGGTTCTTCCTGTTTTGCAGCGGGTTGATTATCAGCTTAAAACGCGTTCCGCGGATCGAATGCTGCTGGAAATAAAAAACCGGTGCCGAGCCGTTAGTTTGCGCATAAATATAATCACGCCAGCGGGTTTTCTCACCTCCCATCAGAGGCTGTAAAGCAAGGCCCGGCAGATTATCCGGCACAGTAATCCCGCAAGCCTTGAGTATTGTTGGAAGGATATCGATCGTTGAAACTAATTCTTCTGGAGCAATACCTTCCTGAATATGTCCGGGCCGAGAAACAATCATCGGAATCCTCAGCGCTGCTTCATAAACAGATGTCTTTCCACGGGAAAACTGAGGTCCGTGATCGCCGATATAAATAATCAGAGTATTATCTTTTTTGCCGCTTTTTTCAAGTTTGTCCAACAACATTCCTATACCGCTGTCAAGACGACTGATAGAGTTATAGTAATCAGCTGTAAACTCACGCAGCCTGGGGTTGTCTATGCCAACCCAGGGCAGCGTTTTAACATCTTTGCCCTCAAGAGGCTCTTTTGGCAGACCATGGTCTTGACGAAGCAGCGGGAAATGAGTATCCGGATAATTAATAAACAAAAAGAACGGTTCTTTTGAAGCAGAAATAAACTTCATAGCCGAGTCCGCATATTCTTCAACGTCTCTTTCGCCTTTTCCGAAATTAGAACTTTTAATCTCATGAAAATCGAAGGGAAAAGCGGATTCGGGATTAACGTGCAGCTTTCCAATAATTCCGGTACGATACCCCGCTTGCTTAAGAAAACTCGGGATGCTGGGAAACTCCCTGTACATGCGATATTTATGAGTGGCCAGACCTATCTGGCCGTGCTGATGAGGATACAGCCCGGTTAAGAAGCTCGCTCGCGAGGGGCTGCATACAGAATACGGAACAAATGCATTTTCAAAACGGACACCTTTCTGAGCCAGTTTATCCAGCGACGGAGTCCGGGCATACCTGTCTCCATAGCAACCTAATTCCGGGCCGGTATCTTCAGAGACAATAAACAAAATATTTGGACGTTTTAGTTTTTCATCTGAAAGCAGCGAAGAAAACCCAAGACTTAAAACCCCCGAACCAGCCATACATAGAAAAGACCTGCGTGTCAGTTTAGCCATAAAAATACTCTCCTAAATTCCATCTTTGTTGTCTGTAAGCCATCTCAAAGAAAAAGAAGCAAAGGTTATCTTTTCAGCTGAATATTCCCGGCCATTTTCATAAAGCACCCCGATATTGTTATCAGGCAACACCGTCAGGCATGAATAACCGGCCGCTAAAGGACTTATTATCTTTGAAAACTGCCAGCTCTGACACTCATCATAACTTAATCGAACTGTCAGATTCTGCCGTGCAACACCACTGGCAGGGTTACTGAATAATATCCTGTTACAGTCATACTCAGAACTATCCGTATATCTTAATATACTGGCCTGACAAGCTGAACCTCCGGTACCAACAGGTTCTATGAGTGTTGAGTCATAATAAGTTGGAGACCAGGTCATTCCATTGTTTGTACTTTGGGATATGTAACGCCCATACTGCCTGCCGCTTCTGATATTCAGCAGGAGATTATTATTATAAAGCTGGACAATCTGGCTCTCACTTCCTACCGGAACTGAGCCTGCAATGTCCCATGACTGTCCATGGTCGTCACTGTAAATTATATGATTGCCGGCCCCTGAGTTAAAAGGAACTACCAGACGGCCCGCAAAGCTGCCTCTCTTGAGCTGAATGCCGACTCCCGGGCCTGTGGCATAATTTGTCCACTCTGGAAGTTTCACACTTGCAGTAATATCCCGGGCTATACTCCAGCTCGCTCCGTCATCATCACTGTAAGTTGTCCAAACGGTAGTAGAAGGAGATGTCAGTCCCGCGATGGGGTTATTGTCATCCCAGCCCTGAGGGTAAACAACGTAAAATAACCATATTCTGCCCGTATCCTCATCTAAAAGAGCAGTGTTGGCCATAGCAGCATCATTGCCTACATCAACAATGTCCTGCGCGGGCAGCCATGATTCACCTGCGTTGTAACTCCTGCGTAAAACTATTTTAGTTGGACTTTTATCGGCAAAACTATACTTCCTGGCCTGTGCAATCGCCAGAATAACACCGTTAGATGTTTTAAGGAGTGTAGGGATCCTGTAGGTGTCAATTCCGTCTTTACCCTGCCAGAAGATATCTGTATATCTGGGGCTTATTTCAGGATACAAAGCTCCTTTTTCTGCCTGGTCGGATGTATCCTCAAGCCACTGATCTGCTAAAAAAGTAAAATCGAAAATATTGATTCTGCAGTCCCGGTTCAGGTCGGCAACGGGAAAACCTGCATTATAACTGCCGCAGTGAGGGAAAATTCCGTATTTCTCCATCAGATACTTTTCGACATTTTCTCTATCAGTTTTTTCAACAGCACCATTGTAAATTATCAATTCCGCTAAATCCATATCAGCGAACCCTTCTTCACTATATCTGCTGCCAATCCGCAACCCGCCCAGAGAACCGCTGCCTGTATCAAAAACTCCTTGAATCGAACCGTTTATATAATGTCTGGAATCCGCACTGTCATATACCAGAGTGTGTACAAGAAAATTGCCATTTAGCACATCCGTGGAGTAAGCCGTCTTATTGGCACCCAAAGTCCAGACTCTGGGATTATTGGATTGACCAACAATTAAATAATGTCTTGATGAAGAAGTCAGTCCGTCAAAAATATATTCATTCAAGACGTTCCTTGTATTTACCACAACAAAGACAGTATTGGGCTGTTGCAACGACGTTTCAAAATTAGTCCAGAGTGAGAACTCCCGATTTTCAAATCTCGGCCCATCACCATTGGCGCCATAAAACCTGAGAGCAGAATTACCCTCAATCAGAGCGTTGATTAAAAACGGCCTTTTTAAGGCATTGTCCTGCTGCAAATAGTGCCCATTACCGGACTGATCCTGCCAGAATCCAACTTCTGAATAATTTGCGGCTTTCTGACCTGATTGCTCAACAAAAACACCGCTGTCCGCATAGAACCAGCTATGTAAAGGAGCCGATTCAACATCCGGCAGCTCATCCGCAAAAACACTGCAACAGAGGATTAAGACAAGTAAAGCAGACAACTCGAGTGTTAATTTCATTCCAAAATCTCTTTCAACTTAATAAACATACCACTCTACTGATGAATTAGTCCTGTCAACAATAGAATTTTTTGTCTCTCTGCGGTTTTCCACATGCCCGTCTCCAAAACCCACGTTGAGCCCTCCAAAGCCCTTCGGAGCCTTTGGATTCGGGCTGACAAGCGGTGTTGGCCGGGAATCCCATACCTGCGGCAATTGCCCCCCCGCCGGAGCGTGGCTGGAAAACCATAAATCAAGCCTGACCTGAACAAAATCGGCTAACACAACATCCGTGCTGTTTGTGCTGAGAAAGGTGTGTTTAAGATTGCGGTTACCCGAATATTCCCAGTTTAATCCCGGAGCCGTTAACCCTGTAAAGAGTGAATAGCCAAAGTTACAGCCCGTCCATTTGACATATAAATATTGGGCATATTTTTCCGCTTCATCATCAGTCATAGTGTTTGGAACACCGTTGAGCCTTGGCCTGAGCCAGGAACGTTTATCAATGAAAGGGCAAAACGTTATATCAGAGGTTTTTGCACCGGCAATAATATATTGGTCGAACATATTCAAAACATCTTTATCGTCTCCAGTATTCCATATTTTAGATGGGAACACAATATCGGGCCTTTCCGGGCATTTTCCGTTATTCTCGGAGGCATATACATTCATTCCGATTATCATTTGTTTAATGTTGCCCGAACATGTAATAACCCTGGCCTGACGCCTGGCTTTGTTTAAAGACGGCATTAGAATCGCCATAAGCAAAGCTATGATAGATATTACCACCAGTAATTCGATGAGAGTAAAACCTGGTATGGTTTTTCGATAAAAATTATGGTTTGAACGGTGTTTCATTTTATTATCTCCCAGATAATATATGCGGCGGCTCCGTGCCGCCGCATATCAAATTGCCAAATTAACAATATTACTCAATATTCGCAGGATCTGTATCATTGAGCCAATCCAGGGCAAAAGATTTCAAATCCTTAGAACCTACAATTCCGTCCTCATCGAAATCCATAGGCGCCGGAGCCGCCCAGGCACCCGGGTCAATACGGAGGTAATCCATCTCATAAGTACCATTAACAGAGCTGTCTATATCACCAATGTAGTAACGGTGAGGCCCCGAAGGTGTCCAGGTCACATCAAGACTATCACCTATAAGAACACCATCTTTCCAGACAGAACTCTTTGTCGGCTCGTCAACATGGCGGGCAATCCGGAAGCTATGGAAACCATCAGTATTATCAGATGTATCCAATACTATATTATCTCCGCCATCGACATAATAAGTAACATGAGAAGCCCCAATGAAGACAACATCGGTATTCACACTGTCGTAAGGACTGACCTGTATCTTGAAAGCTCCGTTAGAACCTGTGTCAGAGGTTATTTTTATACTGAACTCTGTGGTAAATCCTGTTGCCGCGTTAATATCAGGCTGCGGCCAAAAGGCCTGATCCCAGTTGTCATCATTGGCCAATAACGAACCGCTTACATCGCTGATATTCACCAAAGTTCCTTCAGTGCTGAGTTCAAAGTGATTTGAGCTGCTTCGAACCCAGTCAATCTGACCATCATTATCCTCATCTACGCCGTTGGCTACATCCCAGGGGTAGTAGTCCATTTCCCAGCCATGGGCGAAGTCTGCAGAGGGTTTAATGCCGGATAGACTGCTTATTCCAATAGAAGCAAAATCATCAAGCCAGCTCTGGCCGAATTTGGCATAATCCATGAAATTAACTATGCAGTTTTTGTCAAAGTCCATCGGACTGTATTGTGTATAAGATGCTCCGCAGAACGGTGTAATGTTGTACTTCTGCATCAACGAGGCTTCGACAGCTTTTCGCGAATCAGCATCCAAAGCACCCTCATAAACCAGGAGCTCTGCAATCCAGCCGTCCATCGTATTGGAACCGGAATAACGCGAACCAACAGTAAGTCCTTCGAATGCATCTACACCGCTGAAACCATATTCATCGGCTGTAAAACCATCTATAAACAGTTGTGAAAACTCTTCATTAAACACTGCACTGAACACTTGCCAGACTCCAACATCAACACCAACACTGTCAAATTCAGGAACCTGCAGTCTGTGTGTATCTGTTAAACCGTTAGCTGAAACACCCCGCCGGGCATTATCACTGATGCCGTCAAAGAGGTAGCTTGAAAATCCGTGAGTGTCTCTGCGGGCTACTACAAAAAAAGTGGTAGGGCCGGCCTGGGTGCTTGGAATAGCTGAACTCTGCAGGTGAGTACCAGAAGAGCTTCCTTCGGGCAGGTTGAAACGAATAACATTCTTAAGTCCCGAACCTTCTCCAAAATCGTACTGTTCAAGTTGTGGATAACCAGAGGCATCACCCATATCGACCTCCACAGCGGCAAGGTCCAGCGGGTAATCCACGTCATCGACCTGATCGTTCCACACAAGTACATTGGTTCCGTCTGCTGTTATATCGGTTCCGTCAAATTGAGCAACCAGTGTCCCTGCACCTGTATTGACCGGCTGAGATTCCTCACCGGTGATATTATATTTCTGTGACAGATAATCGTTTACCAGCGTGATGTCGCTCTCTGTCAGACTGCCTTCATAGATAATCATCTCCGCCACATAAAACCAGCCGTAAAGACTTCCGGAATAACGGGAACCCAGCCTTAAACCCCATCCAAAGTTACTAGCACCGGCACTGCCGGCAGCCTGGAGAACACCATCAGTGTAATACTGCGAGGAGGTGTCATTATAAACCAAAGTATGATTTATCCAGGTCCTAGGTTTTGAATGGTCTTGCCAAAAATAACTTCCTGACCACATCACATTCAAACCATCGGCAACCATAAACGCCTGCCTGTCATCAGATGTAATACCGTCTATGTAATAACCGTTTTCTCCCAGATTATAAGCTACTAAGAATACAGTGTTGGGCTGAGTGAGGTATTGATTGAAACCAAAGTCAAGATAATTTGCGCCAAAAAATCGCAAAACCGGCTTGCCGTTAACAGCATTATCAAGGAAAGTCGGCTTACTTTCACCTGTAGAGTCAAAATTATTGGCGTTATTGCCGTTGCCGCTTTGATCCTGCCAGTAACCGACCAAGTCGCCATCGCTTGCCTGTGAACCGCCTTGCTGGATATAAACACCAGAATCAGCACTTACATGTGTAAATATATCGCCGCTGTTTACAGCCGGTAAATCCGCACTGACAGCAACTGCTAACGTCAGTGAGAAAAAAAACATTGTTAAAATTTGAAATAATTTCATTTTTGTCTCCTTGCTTTCTTTTTTGTGAAAGCCCAAAGAGCTAAGGCAGGGATAAATTTTTACTTAATCAGAATTTACCCCTACCTTTAATTTCAGCTCTGTTCTATTTACTATGAAAAACTAATGCAACAAGCTTGATTACTTTCTATTATGCCTCCTTTTACGAAATAAAGCCAAACCTCCAAGACCAAACAAACTCAACATTGCAGGCTCCGGAACCGCCCATGCGCCGGGCGTAACGCGTAGATAATCCATTTCATACGTGCCGTTAACAGAGCTGTCTATATCACCAATGTAGTACCGGTGTCCAGTAGGTGTCCAGGTTACAGCAAGACTATCGCCTATAAGAACACCATCTCTCCAGATAGAACTTGTTGTCGGCTCGTCAATGTGGCGGGCTATTCTGAAACTGTGAAACGCATCAGTATTATCCGATGTATCCAGTACTATATTATCTCCGCCATCAACGTAATAAGTAACATGATCGGCTCCAATAAAAAGAACATCGGTATTCGTGCTGTCATAGGGACTGACCTGCACCTTAAAGGCTCCGTTAGAACCTGTATCAGAGGTAACTTTTATACTGAAATCCGTAGTAAAACCTGTCTGTGCATTCATACTCGCCTGCGGCCAAAAGGCTTCATCGTAGCTGCTGTCATTAGCCAGCAAACCTCCACTTGTTGAGCTCGTACATGTCAAAATACCCGCGTTAAGCGTGAAATGACTTGAGCTGCTTTGGATCCAGTCTCTGCCTCCGCTGGCGTCAAGATCAACATTAGCGGTATCCCAGGGATAATAATCCATCTCCCAGCCGTAATCAAAATCAGCAGAATCTTTAAATCCTGACAGAGCTCCGCTGGCCGAAGCTGCAATAAATGAAACACTTAAAATAACAACCATTGACTTTTTAAACATTTTTGAGTAATTCACTTTAATTCTCCTTTAAAAATTTTGTTCAAATTAAACATTTCTGCATTAAACAGAAAACACTAACACTTATAAAAAGCTATCCAGGCAAATAAAATTTAACCATACGCGGCCTCCGCATAAACGATATTACTTTGGTTCTACAAGCTTAACCGGCAAAACTATATGCTCGCACGGCAAAGACCTGCCCTCTGTTAACTCTCTGAGTTTGCTAATAAGTTCACTGATAAAAATTTCTTTCTCTTTCATAACACAGGTGTGGGCGTATTTCTGAGGTCGGATATTAAAAATCGCACCTGCCTCAAAAACAACTTCAATATCTTCATTTAATACAAGATCCTGATTGGCACAAACCTTCTCTACCAGGTTCAGCATATATTCTCCGTCAACAATAATCCCGTCAGGACTGCTGCCGTTAATAAAGAGCTCATTGATTCTTGCCACTGTCTCCTCAGGGTTGCCATTACAGATTCTGATTTTGATATCAGCCGGAGAAAGGCCTGCCATACTTGCTGAACCGTAAATTGAATCAATAAATTGATCGGAACCTGCTCTGCCGACATTCTTTATAAGAATCAGCAACTTGCGTCTGCCTCTGTTCACAAGATAATTGACTAGAAGC
This sequence comes from Limihaloglobus sulfuriphilus, assembly GCF_001999965.1. GTDB lineage: Bacteria > Planctomycetota > Phycisphaerae > Sedimentisphaerales > Sedimentisphaeraceae > Limihaloglobus > Limihaloglobus sulfuriphilus. The sequence continues at coordinate 1,101,622 of NZ_CP019646.1, forward strand.
CGGGCAGATTGCGTGCTGTCCCTGTCAGTTGATATGAAAAAATCCTGATCCGAGTAGAGAGTGCCAAAAACTACGGATTTGATGTTATGCTTATTCAGATAGCTGTACATCTCCCTTGTTCCGCAGATTAGAACAGAGCCAAGAAGGTTACCTCTTTCGATTGCACCGTCAACTATCTCGCGAAAATAATTAAAACCACCCTCAGAGGGTATCGAAATGAGCTGGATCCCCACATTGCTGAAATTTTCGTATATACATTTACTGATTATATCAAAAGAAAGAGCCTCTTCCATTCCCGCAGAAAAAAAGACATAAACAGCATTGATTTTAGACATTCGATCTGGTTGGGACACCCCGGGACCTATAAAGGTTCCGCCCCGAGGCTTTCTTACCAGTTTGTTCTGGCCCGAAAGGATTCGCATAGCCCTATCCGCTGTGGACTGGCTTATACCAAACATAACACTTACTTCATTGGCAGAAAAATAACGGTCACCCGAACGGAGACCCTTTTTGAGAAAATCCATCTCAATTTGCTTGGCTATTATGCCCGGTTTTCCATTTTTCAGCTCTGTAAGCATATGATATTGGCCATTAAAAAAAGGTTTTTACTCTCACGTTTTTATCATCTTTGAATTATTATGACTTATTAGGGTTCAGTTGTCAACATAATTCTTCAGATATTTAAATTTTATTGAAAATTTCTTCGTTATCAACCAAAAACCGAAAACTCTTGTACTTGTCAAGAACTTATCGGACCACAATAAATGCCGTTTACGCCTTAACCCAAGTTTCGCAGTTAGGGGGTTAAATGTGGGTTTTTGATACCGCCAAGGCTGTTGGTTGCCCTCCAAAGGGGTGTTATTTTCTCCGTTGCCGGCTGTAAATTCTTGGCGGTTTCTGCGGTGGCAGCTCCATTTTAAGATGATGCAGTATCAGGTCATGTTCCGGTTCTGGTTCGGTGAACCTTTCCATCAGAAGCAGCCTGCCGTCCAGTGTCTCGAAGGCAACATCAAGCATCTGTATCCGGCACAATGTCTCAAGTACTGCCTGCGCGGTCAGTCCCTAATGTAGTTGTTAAGCAGCAATGAGACCACCTGTACTTGTCAAGCGCTCACGAGACCGCTGAAAAACTCCAGATTTAGCCTTATTTGCTCTTTCACAAGTGTATAGAATTTCTGGTTTGGCGAAATTTGCGGGACAGGTGTAAGCCAATCGAGACAAAATTTGGGCGTAAAATCGCTCATTTTCTGTGTCAGGATGTACATCCCCCACAAATGATTGGAATTGACTTGTTAATTTAATAGTTCTCAACCAGCTTCTTTGAGCCGATATCCAGTAATTCTGGCCTGACAGAAATAGCGTGTTTCAATATTGTCTGGAACAGTCTTGGCATCACGCTTTGGAGCCTCTTGCAGGTTACCGAAGAATACGTCGTCCGGCCGATTACCGTCTAAAGCCATATGCGGCCTCCAGGAATTGTACCAAACCTGGAATTCATTGCATAAATCATGCAGATGGTCGATGCCTCTGATGATAAGAACATGATTGAGCCATTCTGATTTTAGGGTTAAATTTGCTCTTTCAGTTACAGCGATCGAACCTTTCTTTCCGATGGCTCCAAGTCTGTGTTTTATATGGTTGTTATTCTTCAGGCATTCTGCGAAAGCCTCAGATATGAATGCACTGCCCTGATCGGAAATGATGTGCTTTGGAGAACCGTACTTCTCGATTGCATCCTCCATGGCATTGACTACCCAACCGGCATTGGGCCCTTCCAACGGTACTGCAGCCGTTATCTTGCGTGAGAAGTGATCTATTATTACTACAACATGCACCGCCAATAAGCCCCATTGATAGACCATTGTTGTATCTATCGACCAGACATGGTTTGGATACCAGGCTGGGATTGAACGAGCCTCGGTTTCATCTTCTGTTTTCTTTGGTTTAGATGCTTTACGTGGTGGTTTTCGCGGTTCCGGCCTGTTGAGGATATTCCGCACAGTTGAGGCTGAGAGAAATATGCCCAGGAGTTTGAGCTGGTTGGCGACTCTGACCCTGCCCCACCCTGCATTTGATTTTGTTATCTTCCAGACCAGAGCAGCCAGCTCGGTGGGTGTTATGTTTGCAGGGACAACTGCCTGAACTTTTTCTTCTATATTCTTAAGCCAGCGATAAAGCGTTGACCTTGCTATGCCGAGGTGCTCGGTGACTCTTCGCCTGGGTATCTGGAAGGTTTCCATATAGCATAGAATGAACAGCTTTTCGCGAATAGTATAGCGTTTTTTATTGTTCTGCTTTTTAAGAGCCTTCTGCAATATCGATACCTGGGTTTGAAGCTGGCTTACCTTGTCTCGAAGAAAGATAAGCTCTTTATGTTTTTCCTCAATATCCATACCGGCAAGCCGTTTGAAGCTTCGTTTTCGCGCCCTTCCAGAAAACCCGGCAGCAAGAACCGCGGCCTTCACAATCAACCTCACAGCAATGTTGATAATCTCGATGTTTTGGGACATATTGTTTTGCTCATAATGCTTAATAAAGGTGTAATTTTTCATAAAACAAGAGCTGAATTATAGTGAATCTACCCGAAAATGCAAATTATGTATCTAAACACATAAGTGACTGTTTTTCAATGAGATAAACTGTATACCATAGGTGGTCCTACTTCCTCTTGACAACTACATAATATCAGCATAATTCAAGAGAACTATGAATATTTTTACACCACGCCCTAACAGTCAGTATTTTTTGGATGACTGTAAAAGTTACTACTCTCCCATCAATTTTTTGATGGTTGGCTCCATTGCTTCTGCCCAGATTTGATATCCTTTTTCGTTTGGATGGATAAGGTCAGGCATTATATCTTTAGACAGTATTTCATTTTCATCAAGAAACTTATGATTTATATTAAGATAGTATATCCATTTTCCATCAGCTATTTCCGAAGCGATCTTCGAGGCTGTCGCGTTTAAATTCCGCTTGTATGAAGGCTTCTCGTCTCGAGGAAATATTGAAAGAAGAAGCACCTTGGTCTCGGGCAACTTCGATCTGAGTCTTTTGCATATAGCAATGATGCCGTCAGCTATTTCCTCGGTCGTGTTTCCGTTTCTAAGATTTGTATTGTTAGTGCCTATCATAACAACTGCAAGTTTTGGATTGATCCCGTCGATCTCACCATTTTCAAGCCGCCAAAGGACATGCTGGGTACGGTCACCTCCGAAGCCCATATTAACGGCATTTCTGGAACTGTAGTATTCATCCCAAACCGCTTTACCGGTACTGTCCCAGCGATGAGTGATGGAATCGCCAATCATGATAAGATCGACGTTGCCATTTTTCACACGTTCAACAATATCTTGATGTCGCGGCATCCACCAATCTCTTTTGGGGTTGTTCTGGGGTACGGGAGTAATCGCAGAATGAACGGCTCCATTTCTGTCTTCGAATAAATGCTTATGAAGCCATGCATACGCAAAAAACCTTGAGTCCCGCTTAAATGTATGCCCACAGTTTTGCTGGAGCACAGCAAAAGAGCCCCCGCCTTTCTGCTTAAAATAGTCATTTATGACTCTGAAGCCCTCCAGCTGGTTCGTCCATTTTTCTGCGTAATCTTCCGAGTCATTCGCAGCTTTTATGTGTAAAATTGATCTCGGTGCTGCAGCCATAAGTCCGACATTGAACATGTTATGCATGTTTTTAGCGTTATCTGCTTTAAGAAACTGTACGAGACGTTTTTGCTCTTCCCAGATGTATGGAATAAATCTTAATGTGCCCCCTGCATTGGCCACACCTGCTTTTATTCTGGTATCCATCGGCATCGTATTCATAACCGTCCAGGCGCCTAAGGAATGCCCTATTATTCCTATGTTATCACTGTCAACATTATCAAATTCAACCAGCATATCCAATGCCCGCTTTATGTCCCAGATCTGCTTGCCATGAGGGAACCGTGCATTGGGCCACTTCTTGAGCCATTTCTGCTTAAAGTCTGCAACGTGTTCAAAATTGTATCTGGTAGCCGGTTTGTCTATCAAGACTCTTTCGCCGTATCCGGCCATATCAGGAGCAAAGGTAATAAATCCAAGTCGAACAAGATCCAGGGCGTGTTGCCTCTGTCTTTTATATTCTTCATCTCTTGAGCTTAGCCCAGCAACGGCCTTTTTGCCCTCTCCTGTTGTCGAATGAGGACACAGCACCAGCGGCAGGGGCTTTTCTTTAGTCGGCATAGGCTTTGGGAATAGGATATACGCATATGATTTATCGTCTTTTTCAACCATATAGCTTACATGCCATCTGTAGTGGTCTTCAAGCTCAACCTTCTCAATTATCTGCATATCAGGATCAACAATGTCGCTTTCCTGAGGCCCCTGGCCCCAATATGCTTCCAGCCCTTTAACAAGAGCCTCACGCGGAAGGGGTTCCGCCGCTTTTTGATGCCATTGGCCCGCAAAAACAAACGAAACTGAAAATACTAATAAAAGTATTGAAATTCTTCTAAAACTCATGGATATACCTTTATATAACTGAAAACCTGTTGAGTATGGTATCTGTCACCGATTCCGGTTCAAATTCATAAAAAAAACAAATCACTCTTCATTTAAAATAGATTTAGCTTTTTCTAAAGAAAGTGTCACATTTTGCCCGAAAAGATGCTTATGCAGCCAGGCGCACGCGAACATCTGCGCATCTTTTTGAAAAGAATGGCCGCTGTGCTGAAGCAAAACATCGAAATCACCTTCACCGCCGTTAGTGTCTTTCTGTTTATAATAGTCATTTATAATTCTAAATCCTTCAGCCTGTTTAGCCCAGCTCTCAGCATAGTCGCGGTGGTCATTTTCGGCTTTGATATACAGCATTGGCCGGGGTGCGGTTGCCATGATTCCAATGTTAAACATATTGTGCATGTTTTTATAAGTATTGCCGGCCTCAAGAAAGGCTTGAAGCCTGCCGTGATCTGTCCATAATTCAGGAATGAAATTCAATGTTCCGCCGGCATTGGCCACGCCCGCTTTTATTCTGGCATCCATGGGCATCGTATTCATAACAGTCCAGGCACCCAAAGAATGACCTATTATGCCTATGTTGTCGGTATCAACAAAATCAAATTCAACCAGCATATCCAGAGCCCGCCGAATGTCCCATATCTGTTTCCCATGAGGGAACCGTGCATCAGGCCATTTCTTGAGCCATTTCTGTTTAAAATCTTCTACGTGTTCAAAATTGTATCTGCTCGTCGGTTTATCTATCAAAACCCTTTCTCCGTACCCGGCCATATCCGGAGCAAAAATAATGAACCCGAGACGAACAAGGTAGAGGCCGGTCTGTCTTTGAAGGAGCTTCTGTAATTCTTCTTCAGTGCCGGCTGTTGCGAGTCCTACAACCGTTTTCTTGCCATATCCATTTGTTGGATGAGGACACAGCACCAGCGGCAGGGACTTTTCTTTAGTCGGCATAGGCTTTGGGAATAGGATATACGCGTATGATTTATCGTCTTTTTCAACCATATAGCTTACATGCCATCTGTAGTGGTCTTCAAGCTCAACCTTCTCAATTATCTGCATATCAGGATCAACAATGTCGCTTTCCTGAGGCCCCTGGCCCCAATATGCTTCCAGCCCTTTAACAAGAGCCTCACGCGGAAGGGGTTCCACCGCTTTTTGATGCCATTGACCCGCAAAAACAAATGAAACTGAAGACAAAAACACAAATAAACACAGTGGCAACTTGTTGAATATCATAAATATTTCCTTATATTCTCTATTTTTTGATTTATTTAAGCTATCTAAAACAAAGGGATTAGACGCTAACAAATCACTTATCCTCTAAGACGCGTTTAATTTTAGCAATAGAAAGTAATTCATCTTTACCGAATAAATGCTTGTGAAGCCAGGCGTAAGAGAGCATTTGAGCATCCTGTTTAAATGAATGGCCGTCGTTGTGAAGTAAAATATCAAAGTCACCTTCGCTGCCCTTCTGCTTATAATAATCGTTAATTACCCTGAATCCCTCTATCTGATTTTCCCATTTTTTCGCATACTCACGGTGGTCATTAGAGGCTTTTATATACAACATGGGCCTGGGCGCTGTTGCCATAATCCCAATATTAAACATATTATGCATATTCTTAACATTATTAGCGTTGATGAACTGCAAAAGCTCTTTTTGATCCGTCCAGACTCTGGGAAGAAAGTTAAATGTCCCGCCAGCATTAGCAACACCGGCTTTAATCCTCGTGTCAAGCGGCATAGTATTCATAACCGTCCAGCCGCCCAATGAATAGCCAATGATACCAATATTGTCGCTGTCAACAAATTCAAGCTCTACCAGCATATCCAATGCTCTTTGAATATCCCATACCTGTTTGCCGTGCGGCCAGGTCGCCTTTGGCCATTTTTTGAGCCATTTTTTCTTAAAAGCATCTCTATGCTCAGGGTTATACCTTGTGTTGGGCTTATCCTTTACAACCCTTTCGCCATATCCGGCCATATCAGGTGCAAATGCTATAAAGCCCAGCCGGACAAGGTCTAAACCATATTGATACTGCTTTAGCCCTTCGGTTGTTATTTCATCTGCCTGGGGCTTGAAACCTGAGACAAATTTTTTGCCGTCCCCATGTGTGGGATGGGGGCACAGCACCAGAGGCAGCGGCTTATCTTTAGTTGGCATGGGCTTTGGAAGCAAAAGATATGCGAATGATTTATCGTCGTCTTCAACCATATAGCTTAAATGCCATCTGTAGTGGTCTTCAAGCTCAACCTTCTTAATTATCTGCATATCAGGATCAACAATGTCGCCTTCCTGGGGCCCCTGGCCCCAATATGCCTCCAGCGCGTCAACAAGAACTTCTCTGTGCAGCGGTTCTGCCGCTTTCTGGTGTAAATCTCCCGCGAAAACAGCCGTAACCACCGATAATGTAATAATTAAGAGTGTGAAATATTTATTCAAAGTCATAATATTATTCCTCATTATCATCGCAATAATTCATTTTTAACATAGTTGAGTCAGGTTCAAGTACTTCCATCAGCCCCATTGCTCCAAACCTGAGATACATGAGAGATTCGTTATTAGCCGGCTGGAATGTGCACTTATGGACATTGAGGCCGACACGCAGCATAGAGTAAGGCGAATAATCACCACAGAGGCCAATTACCGTACGCAGGACAGCCGCTCTTGTCCGCTGAGAATTCTCTATATGGTGCATACAGTAAACCAGAGCCGGCATAATCAATGTCTGGCGGGAACCACTCTTAAGCCAGAAGCGTTCAGGATAGTTAGGCAATCCTTCAATAAACTTATTCACAAGCATTTTTCTTACTTCCTCTCTGAGTTGATCGTCATAGAGGTATTCGTGCAGCCAAACCAATCCCTCTGGTGCATAACCGGTTGTAGTAAGGTCATTTTCTATATAGGTTACTGCATCACCTCTGGCAGATTCCAAATATCTAGAATCTCCTGTAAGACGTGCTAAGCCGGGGCGAAACCCCATACTGCAGGCTAGTGTCCATGAAAAGCCTCTGTACTCCGGTCTGCCGAACTCTGTATCAGGCAAAATATCTGTAACATAGTCTTTACAAACCATACCTATGCCGTAGTAGCCAACTGTTGTTCCCTTTGCGTTTTCACCAAACTCTTCAGCAAGCTGCTCTGAACGTTCCGGTGTTACTAAGAACTGCTCTATCCAGTCGAAATTCTTTTCAGCGGCATCAAGAAAGAGCTTCTTTTCATATTCTTTGCCATGTGAAGCAAGCTGAACCATTGCCAGTGAAATACTGCCGTTATCGCCTACAAAATACATTCTGCGTCTCATGCCATAGCCCATAATGAATGCGCCATCCTCTGTCTGCGTCGCCGCAATCATATGAGCCCATCGCATCGCAGAATTTATATAGTTTTGATTATTGGTATATTCGCCGAACGCCCGCATCATTCTTGCAGCATACACGTCGCCATAGAACCAATGCGTATAAGCGGCGTCCATAAAATTTACTGACTGAAGGTGAATAAAATGCTTAGCAGTCTTTTCGAGTGTTTTCTCTATATCAATATCTTCAGATAATAAATCATTGCCCGCTGCCGATCTCATATTTAAAGTAATATTGAACTTTGTGAACGGGAAATCCTCGGGAACACCGCCGCAGTTTATATCTAATTCAGTTATCTTTCCGGCAGCAAGAGTTTTATTAGTCCTTCCTGAGAGCGTACCATCAGCGATATCCAAATGAAAAAGACTTTTAACCTTATCACTTTGAGGGTTATGTACGTAAACGCGATACTGGAAGTCATATTTGCCGTTGCCGGCATCCTTTATATTAGTCGTGCAATCAAGTATTTTAGGTGAATTCGCCATATACATCGCAAGACGCTGTAAAAGCAGACTGACTCTTCTGTCCTGGTAACTGCTCTCGGGCAGGCCGAACAAGGCAACTGAGGCGCCTGCATAATCGCCGTCACTGTAAATATCTAAACGTGCCAGACTGTGCTCTATACCGCTTGAATCAACCATTTTAATAAAGGGAATTCTTCGCGTTGCGTGAGACTTTATAACTTGAATAAATGTTTCAGGATTTCCGCCTGCTGTCTCATAACGTTCCGGAAGTGCAGTCAGGGTGCCTGAGACATCCATGGAACCTTCAATATTAAATAGATTATTGCAGAAATAAGCTTCTTCCGGCTTAACCTGCTTGCTGTCACGTAACGGATCAAACATCCAGTCTGGAAAATCTGCATTCACTTTTTCGTACAGTTTGCGATACCTTATAATGTTTCCCGAAAGCGGGTATCTGCTCCTGTTGAAACTGCTTAATTTAATTTCACTAATAAAGATACTGCCTGAAGCCTCTCCCCATACAGTATTGGAATCTATACCCAGCTGTATTTTATTGATTTTCGACGGGTCTGCCTGGTTAACCGCTCTTTCGTTTTCTCCTTCAGGCAGCATGTCTGCAAATGCAACCTGACAATCATCCCAATCTGACGTTAACTCTGCGAATCCAACCCAACTCTGCCCATTTTCATCGAAAACACGAACAGTAAGGATATCGAGCTGTGTGTGGCCTTTTACTCTGGCTTGTACGACAAATTTAGAAAGGTCATCCTCGATTTTAACAGGAAATTCAACAAACGCGCTTCCTTCAACAGCTTCCTGGTCTGGGAGCCCCATCTGAAGAACTTCGTTTTCCCTCGGGAAATCACATAGAGTATATTCAAAATTACTCTCCGCTCCTTTGACTAACTTGCAGTTTTGTTTGTCTGCAAAATCTAATGTCTTGACGATCTGTTCTATCTCAACAGGACCGGACAAGGTTAATTCATCGAACGCAAACGCCTTTGGGTTAAGAACAATAAGATTTCCTGAATTGCTTAGATGGCTGTGAATAATTTTCCGTATCTCAGTCTTAATATTCAAGATCTGGCCCGGGGGCAGCACCAATATATTTGAAGGATCACTGCAAAAATCTGACAAGTTGTCATTGGTTACAAGTAGAGTTTCAAAATTGCTGCCTTCAAACAGTTTTTCAGTTTCACTTATTGATTTTCCAGTGCTGTATATGCCTATATTGACTTTACTCTTGATTGAATCAGAAAATAAAAATGAGGTACAGAACAGTTGTGCGGCTAAGACTAAACTTACTAAAAATCTTTTGTGTTTCATTTACAGCTCCCGGCTTTTGTTTGAAGATACAATTTAATTACGAGTTAAGTTAAAAAATGTTTAAATTACAAATTAAGTTAAGCGCTTACATAGCGATTGATATAATAACAACCACAATTGGCGTGTCAAGCATTTCTCGTGGAATTTAAAATATTAAAGAAGCAGAAAATATGCTACTTGAAATAACAAGGGGTGTTTATATATTTAAAAAAAACCCTTTTCGATTAACAGAAATCGGTTTAGGGCAATAAATAATATTAAATTTCATGTAATCGCTTGCTTTTTGATGCCTGAAAGTTAAAATATAATTATCAAACAATAGTTAAATCTATACTTGAAAAAGGGATAAAAATGAACAATTTAACAGGTCTTTCAAGACGTAGCTTTTTAAAATCTGCTTTTGCCGGTCTGGCAGCCTCGGCGGTCCTGCCGTCTTTTAGCCGCAGTCTGGAGAAACAGCGTCCTAACATACTGTGGATATCCACTGAGGACATAACCCCGCATTTAGGCTGCTGGGGCGAAGAATTCGCAATAACTCCAAACATTGACCAATTCGCGGCTGAGGGCATCCGTTACACACGCGCCTTTACTGTACACGGAGTCTGCGCACCCAGCAGATCGGGCATTATAACCGGCATGTATCCCTCAAGTCTCGGCTCGTGCAACATGCGGTGTACCGCATCAAAGCCTGATTCGATAAAATGCTTTACCGAATACCTCCGCAAAGAGGGCTACTACTGCACCAACAGGGCAAAAGAAGATTACAACTTTGAGACACCAAAGAATGCCTGGGATGTTTCCGGCGAGAATGACAGTGTAAAGAAAGGCCCTGTCAGCCACTGGAGAGACTGCCCCGAGGGTAAGCCCTTTTTCGCGGTATTCAACTTCATGGAGACCCACGAATCGAGGCTGTGGAACAGTGCTGATTTTGAAAACACCCACCCCGAGAAACTAAACAAATCGCAGTGGCAGGATCCGGCAAATATGCAGGTGCCGCCGATTTATCCCGATACTGAAGCGGTAAGGAAAGACTTTGCCAGGCTATTTGAGCGAATTACCGAGTTTGATTATTTTGTCAAAGAGCGGCTTGACGAGCTCAAGCAGGCCGGTCTTTACGAAGACACCATCGTGTTTATCTGGTCAGACCACGGCAACGGCCTGCCGCGTGCAAAGAGATGGCTGTACGATTCAGGCACTCTGGCACACATTATTGTTCGTGTGCCGGAAAAGTTCAAAACATACGACTGCCCCAAACCTGGAAGCATTGACGATAGACTTATAAACTTTATTGATCTGGGACCTACCGTGCTTAATCTTGCAGGAATCAAGACCCCTGAACACATGCAGGGACGGGCCTTCCTCGGCGAGAATCTGCCTCCGCAGCGTAATTACATATTCGCCGCCAGACAGAGGATTGATGAGCGGCATGACATGATAAGGTCTGTAAGAGACCGCCGCTTCCGCTACATACGAAACTTTATGCCTTTCCAGCCGTATTTCAACCCTGTTCCGTATGCGGAAAAATGTAACACCATGAAAGAGCTTCGAAGGCTGCACAAAGATGGTAAGCTCAATGCGGTTCAGGCCCAATGGATGGCAGACCGGAGGCCGTTCGAAGAGCTCTACGACCTTGAGAATGATCCGTGGGAGACAAAAAATCTCGCCGATGACCCTCAATACAGCATTAGAAAGAAGCGACTGCAGACCGCACTCTATAACTGGATGGTAGATACACGTGACACCGGTTTGCTGCCGGAGCCGGAAATGGCTCTCGAAACGCAGCGCTGCGGCAGTGAATATGAGATTTTTCACTCACCTGAAGGCAAAGAGCGGGTTATAAGGCTGCTCAATATCGCAAATGTGTCGTCCAACCCGTCAGATAGTGATCGACCATTGATAAACAATGCACTTGAGAGCAAAGATGCATCTGAAAGATACTGGGCAGTGCTGGCCCTGGGGGAAATGGACAAACCCGGTAAGAACGGCATTAAGAATCTTGAAAATGCCCTTAACGACGAATCGGCAAGTGTACGGATTGCCGCGGCACAATCGCTGTATTTTCACGGCCGGAAAAAAACAGCCGCCGATTCACTCATAAAAGAACTCTACGCGAAGAATCTTCAGGATGAGACGGTTCATTACGCGATTAACGTACTCGATTCATACTTCGGAGACGATGCAAAACCGGCTATAGAGAGAGTTAAAGAACTCCAGGATTCAAATCCCGGCAGATACAGCAAAAGAATGATCGAGATTTTTCTGGAAAAATTCGCCGTATAAACCAGAGACATAATAGACATTTTACACCTGCCGCTACAAGCCGGCCTTATAGCGGCAGGTGTGTTTTTTACGATGTCAAGAGATATTATACTGGATCTTGTGTTTTTTCATTTCTTCCCGCATCTTTTCGAGTACCTCTTGATATTTTGGGTCAAACGCTAAATTATTGTTCTCGCCGGGGTCATTTTCATAATCATAAAGCTCTGGTTCAAATTTGCCGTTATTGACATATTTCCACCTCTTGCCGACAAGGGCCCTTTCCCAGTCCCTTCGATTCTCATCACTGAAATCCCAGAAATACTCGCTATAGGCATAATCTTTCGCAGGGAGGGCTTCTTTTAAAGTAGGCGTGAAATTTTCCCCAACAAGCCCCTCCGGTTCTTCTATTCCCAGATACGCGCAATATGTGGGAAAAAGATCAACATGCTCAACAAGGCCATCAGTGAAAATACCCGTCTTTTTAATACCCGGGCCGCACAGTATCATAGGGATGTTGATCGAGCCTTCAAACATGCATTTTTTCTGAATCATGCCGTGGTCAAGACACTGTTCACCATGATCCGATGTATAAACTACAAGCGTCTTATCTAAAAGTCCCATTCGAGCAAGACCATTGAGCAATCGACCTATCTCGTGATCCACGTAATTTATGCATGCTATATACGCAGCCACAGTATTACGAACATCCTGCTCTGTCCAGCCTCTGCTTTCCGGCCTTATTCGCCTTGCCCATTCTCCGGTCTCTGGGTTTTTATACATTTCATTAAAACCCTGGTTCATGTTATTTTGCTGCGACCACCTTTTTCTTTCCGGCATATCATCTCCAAAAACCTTGTTCCAGTTTTTGGGTATAACTACATTATCCGGATTGACATCTTTCATAAAACTAATCGGCGGATAAAGGGTAGGGTGTGGTTTCTCCAACCCCACCTGCAGATACCACTTATTACCTTTGTTTCTGTTCATAAACTCTAATGCATGATCTACAACAATCGTATCAAAATGTGCATGATAGTCTATCCTGGAAGGGATGTATTCAGAATTATACGTTTCCTTGCCCCCTCCATAGCCGCCTGTTCCGTTTTCTAAATATTCAGTAGCTATCTCCTCACTGGTTGCGGCTCTGTAATCCTGGTTGTCATAAGTAAAACCAATTTTTCTTTCCTGGAATCCAAAAAGCTGCTCTTCACTTTCGCCGATTAAATGCGATTTGCCGAGATGACCGGTATGGTAGCCGTATTTATTCAGATGCGCGGGAAGTGTGTATTGATTTTCTAAAGCGTTAAAGTAATGCCATTTCCCCTTTCTATCCCCCATACCAAGATTCGAAGGGTATTTGCTTGTCAGGTACGCAGGCCTGGCTGGTATGCATAGTGGACATGCCGTATAGGCTCTTCTGAAACATATCCCGTTTTCAGAAAGCATGTCAAGATAAGGGGTTTTCAGCTCAGGCTGAATACCTCGGTTTCCAAGAAAATCACCTCTGTGCTGGTCAGAGATGATAAATAGAATATTCACATCCTCAGGAATATCTTTTATATTCTTAAAATCTATGGAAGGTTTTTCATTTGCTGACTTTGTGTCATCATTCAAACCGGTCAAAATGCTGCCTGCTGAAGCTGTTGTTCCGGCTGCGGCTGCGATGAAGTTCCGCCTTGATACATTTTGATTTTTCCCCATGGTTGTTATACCTTTCTGAAAAGCATGAACAAGATTTTTAATGTTTCACAAACAAGCGATACAATAGAGACATTTTGCCTTGAAACTATAAAGTTTACTTCTTTTACTAAATGGTTCTCCAATACAATGTCAAACAATGCCGCATTCTGCTTTACGCTTGTTCATTTTTTCCCGCATCTGTTCGAGTATTGAGCTATATTTCGGGTCAAACGCTAAATTTTTATTTTCGCCCGGATCTTGTTCTAGATCGTAAAGCTCGGGTTCGAACTCGCCATTGTCAATGTACTTCCACCGCCGGCTCACAACAGCCCTTTCCCAGCCTCTCTGATTCTTGTTATTTGAATCCCAGAAATACTCACAATACGCAATATCTTTATCGGGTATTTTACCTTCTTTAAGAGTCTCAATTAGACTTCTTCCGGCAAGTCCATCAGGCGTTTCGATTCCAAGATAATCGCAATACGTTGGGAAAAGATCCGTAAGCTCTGCCGGCCCTCTATCAAACGGCCCTGTCTTTTTTACACCAGGACCGCAAAGTATAATTGGAACATTGATAGCCCCCTCCTGCAGACATGTTTTCTGAACCATACCGTGATCAAGGCACATTTCACCATGGTCTGAGGCATAGACAATAAGTGTTTTATCCAACTGTCCCAACTCCTTGAGCCCATGCAGCAGCCGCCCTATTTCGTGATCTACGTAATTTATGCACGCTATATACGCAGCAACAGCGTTGCGGACATCCTTCTCAGTCCAGCCCCTGCTCTCAGGCCTGAGCCGCCTTGACCACTCACCGGTTTCAGGATCTTTGTAAGTTTCGTAGTAGCCTTTATTCATGTTGTTTCTCTGTTTGTTTCTTTTCCTTGCCGGTATGTCATCTCCAAAAAACTGATCCCAGTTTTCTGGTATAACCACTTTAGAGGGATCGACATCGTTGATAAATTCAACCGGCGGATAAAGTGTCGGATGAGGTTTTTCCAACCCGACCTGCAGATACCATTTCCTGCCTTTGTTTCTCTTCATAAAATCCAGCGCACGATCTACAACAATGGTATCAAAATGAGCATGATAATCTACTCTGGAAGCTAAGTATTCTGTGTTATAAGCCTCTTTGCCCCCGCCATAACCACCGGAGCCGTTTTCGAGATATTCGGTAACTATCGCCTCGCTCGTTGCTTTACGGTAATCCTCGTTATCGTATGTAAACCCGATTTCTCTTTCCTGAAAACCAAAAAGCTGCTCCTCAGTTTCACCTACTAAATGAGCCTTACCGAAATTAGCAGTATGATAACCGTGTTTATGCAAATGTTCGGGCAGCGTATATTGCTTGTCCAGTACAACCCTGTAATGCCACTTGCCCTTTCCTTCTCTTTCTGTAAGTCCATATCCGGAAGGATATTTCCCCGTCAGATATGCAGGCCTTGCAGGCACACAGAGAGGACAGGCTGTATAGCCTCTGTTAAACCCTATGCCGTTTTCAGCAAGCATATCAAGGTAAGGGGTTTTCAACTGCGTCTGCCTGCCGCGATTGCCGAGAAAATCTCCTCTGTGCTGGTCGGATAGAATGAATAAAATATTCACATCCTCAGGGATATCTCTTAAGTATCCAGGATTTATAGACGTTTCATTCTTTGTTCTTTGCAGAATACCATCTATTCCTGCTAAGGCACTGCTTGCTGATGCTGTTGTTCCCGCGGCCGCTTTTATGAAATTTCGTCTTGATACAGAAGTGTTGATGCTCACTGAAAGTTCCCTTACGAATTTTAAAATAAACTTAATTTCTTAAAACTAAAAATCATGAACAGATTCTACTTTAAAGCTGAATCTTTCGTTGTAAAAATGCAGAGCGGTTAGAAACAACCGCCCTGCTTAATTGCTGGTTTTAAATTACTGGTTCAATAAAATATCTTCAAGCCACTTTTGCGACATTGACTGCAAATCTGTAGTATCAACGACATTATCCTTGATGATGTCATACTGAAGCCCCAGAGAGTCACTGGTCAAGACAATATTTGCCCAGCCTAAAGGAGAATGGTCGCCGCCATAATCAAGCACCTCGTGCTTTAAGCGGATATCACTCTCGCCCATGACCTTTGGTTCTGTCAATGAAGCACTAATCTCATATGACTTCCCAACACCTAAAACAATATTTACCTGGTCACCGCTGCGGGTAAATGTACAGGGTATTTCATAAGGTGTAAGGCTTGTTTTGCCGGCAAAAGCCGCACAGAGCAAATCGCCGTTTAAGTCTCTGGCCTTAACTCTTAAATTTCTATCATAGGCCTTTTCTAAATAAATTCTATAGCCCTCGGTCACTACTGTTCCAGTTTCATCAACATCAGCCTCTACATATACCGAAGAGCGGCATGTCCGTGTGGGAGCCGGATTATCATAATCTACCAGGCTAAATGATAGGGTATAGTCTTCAAACTCCGGTACGGCAGTATAAACTGAACCTGCGCCGCTGTACATCACAGCGTTATAAGCGCCGGCCCTGCCGCCGAATACGGTGTTAGAGGCTCTCAATGCTGAAGTTCGCAGGCTATCGCTCTCTGCCTTCCATCTGCTGCTGCCGGTCATCTCGAGATTGGCCCAGCCGAACAAACCGTGATCTCCGCTTTCGCCGCTTACCGCATGATAGAGCCTCATTTTATTATTGTTAACATCCAGGCTGTCTGTGAGAGTTACAGAATCCTCAATTCCATCAAAGTCTTTTGCCAGGACAATTGTCACCTGATCGCCGTTTCTGCTGAACTCAAACGGAACTTCATAGGGAACTGTCTCAGTTTCTGGTAAAGGAATTTCTTTTAACAAAACTCCCTGCGGGTCATAAGCCGCTATTTTCATAGTGCGGTCGGCATATCTTTCAAGCCTGATTTCAAAACCTGCCCTTTGAAGCTGGTTAGTTGCCTCGTCAACATCAGCTTCAACAAAAACAGAAGTTTCAGTATCTCTGCTTGACATTAAGTTGTCGTAATCTATCAAACTGCCATAGACAGAATAGACCTTGTCTTGCGGTATTTGCAGGCTGGTATAGACCGCGCCGCTTCCGCCGGCCCACTGCTCGGCCTGCGCCGCGGGAGAGCCGTTTAACAGCTCGTTATCCGCAAAAAGGCCGCCGCTGTTCATGTGCCCCGCCTCTTCGGTCCACCTGTCGCTGCTGACCAACAAGCCGTTGATCCAGTTGAAGTATGCCCTGTCAAGAACTATATCTGTGACCGGATGGTCATAGAAACCGCGGAAATTTTCTCCCCAGCCGCTGGAAGTGCCCCATTCTGAAGACAGCAGTGAAAAATCCGCAAGACTCACAAATCCGTCCTTGTTCAGGTCGGAAAAAGCGAAAAGTCCCTCGGGCAGATCTTCTATTGAACCGTCTGAGACCCTGAAATTATCACACCATACGCGATGGCCGCTGTTAAAGTAAACGTCTCTGCCGCCGCCAAGGCCTGCAGGGCCGGCCAAGATCATATCGGTAGTTGTGGTAAGTAGAATTTCATTTTCTAATAATATACCGGAACCGCTTGTCTTGGCGACAAATTTCACATTTGGCCCGTCAACCTGGAGAGCAAGTGTCCAGGTCTCATTGGTGCCAACATCTGAAACGTTACAGATATAGTTCGATGTCGTGGAGCCTGTTCCGCCGGTGATGGTTACTCTGGCGTAATACTGTGTGGAATCCGTATTTGTCAAAACATGCGCATAGATGTAATTGTCCTGGTTATAACACCTTGCCAGCAAACCGAAATCACGGTAAACGCCTCCTGTTGTTTCATCTTTAAATTCCGCGGTTACTGTATAATCGCTCATTGACGATGTTACGCCCAAATCCTCGGTTACATACTCGAAACCGGAAAACCAGTTGGCCTGAACCGCCTGGTTGTCTGCCGGGCTGTTTCCCATTTGATGTACTTTAACCTGAAATTCCCTGTCATACTGTCTAAGGAAATGGTCCCACAAAGGGTCAGAATATCTTACCAGATATTCATAATCGTATTCTGTAAGATCGTATCCGTCCTCAAACTCAAAGTTATCTTCAAAATAAACTTCAGCGAAAACGCTGCCGCACATAAAGAAGGCTACTAAAACAAAAAAGACCCTAACCAAACTTTTCAGGGGTTCGCCCCGCCATTTTAATAAATCAAAACTCATTTTGTCACCTCACTTACTAAAACAATAACCTTTGTTTGACTTGAGAACCTTTGAATTTTTATGTTGTCCTTCAAGTCCCTTTACAATTCCCGGAACACTCAATTGTAAATTTACTTTTATTATATGAATATCTGTTTTTAATATGAAGGAATCCCATTATGGCCGTGCCACTCGAATTTCTCTCTGTAGTCTCTCCATGAATCCATTTGTCTTACAGGATCAACATGGCCGTCTAAGAAAAGAAAGTTTGAACTGTTGCCGTGAACACCGGTTACGCCCTCTTCGAATCCAAACGAATAGAAATTTGTTGACTGCCCAGGCACACACCCGGGACGTACAACCGAAGTCCTGCCTGCTATTGAGGGGTATTTGCTTTTCATCTCATTCCAGTCAAAGTAATAACAGTATATCAGCGGAGTCTGGGCATGTTGGCCAATCTTAGCCAATGTCGGCTTTTTCCAGACATACCCTCTGCCCGGCGGCGGAGATTTCACCCTGGCTGCCTGTAAATGGATGTTAGAGGAATAACCTGTACGCATACCGGCCCAATCGTTCTCATCAAGAATCTCTTCACCTATCTTCTGTACCTGGTTTCTGTTTTGAGGGCAATAAGCAACATTTCTGTCCCAGTCGCCGCTCTTATTACGTTTGTGTCCCTGTATGTACCGCATCAATATATCACTGTCATACCAGCCGGCATATTCCTTACGCTCGGCGTTATAATAGTCGGCTATTTCCGGCTGCCACATAGCGAACAACAGGGGCATCTTGGAATTATTCTCCGAGCAGTACATGTGATAGCCCAGACCCACCTGCTTGAGATTTGACGAACAGACAGCCCGTCTGGCAAGATCTCTTGCCTTTTGCAGTGAAGGAAGCATGATCGCCATCAGCAAAGCAATTATCGATATAACTACAAGAAGCTCGATGAGGGTGAAGCCTTTTAGTCTTCTGCTTGAGTGGATAGACATTTTATTTCCTTTATTATCAAATCAAACTTAAATGTAAGCGATTACATGTTCAAATCAAAGTCATTATATGATTTTAACTTAAAATGTCAAGTTCAAAAATAAATTTTCTAAAACTGAGAAATTCCGTTTGTAAGGCTTTTCAGAAAATTTGCCACAAAATACTATTGATACCCAGTAGGTTAATGCGGATTAATCGGCGTTTCCTCGGCTTGCGGGCGTGCTTTGGGGGAGCAGTCGGGGCGAGCCTGGTGTGTGTTTCTTCTGGTCGTGTGATTTTAGGCGCACCGATAGTGTGGCAGGTAGTTTGTTGGTTTGTATTTGCGTTGTTATGCGGCTGATATTTTGATCGACTCTGATTTAACCAGTGAGCGTATGTAGTGCGGCTGCTTGGTTTTCACGTACCCCAATGCCGTGCCTAACATCGTGATCAGTGCCAGGTCTACTCGCATCTGCATTTTTTTAAGGCCTCGAATATAGTGAGTTTCAAAACCAAAGGAGACATCGAGCCGACTGTTGACCCTCTCGACAGAAGTCCGTTTTTTGTATTCGTCTTTCCATTTATAGCTGTCCCGCGGCAAAGCCATAAAGATACGCGGGTCTTTTTCCAACCCGATCCTGATACTCTTGCCAATTGGACAACTCCCTGATGCGGGGCATGTCAGCCCTTGATGGTGTGCCGGGCAACCGAACTTGATACTGTCTCTATCCTTCTCAAAACCCCTGTTGCACATCTTGTTGAGTTCTCCCCCCTTGCAGCACTTGCAGAACACCTCACCCTGCTGGTTGTAATATATCCTGTCAAGGCCTTCAACCGGGCTATGTTCCAACTGCGTCATATTGCGAGTATCAACAACAGCACGTATATCGTGCTCCTTCCATAACCATAGCTTGAAATCGCCGCAATCATAGCCTTTGTCTGCCGAGAGATATTCGCACTTCTCAAGAGCCTTTGAGGGACAGGCGTCAACCAGATTGTACGCCTCTAACATATCATTGTCATTACCCGGCGTTACGATACGTGCTATCGGCAGTTCATAATTGGCATCCACTGCCAGATGAACCTTGTAACCAAATATCGTTGTTTTTTTGATAATCTTACCGTTTTTATCTGTGTAAGTTTTTGTTGCCCAGCCGCCGTCAGTATCCCTTCTGCCGTCAGGCTTATTTTCTGAACCGGAGTTTGCCGCACTCTGGATGACTTTGCTGTCAATCGCTATACGCTGACCAAAGCCGGGCAGTTCCCGGGCAAGACACTCCAGAAGATTCTGGAAAATACCGGCTACTTCTGCCGGATACTCCATAAGCGACTTGAGCAGGTTGGTATAGGCGTTTGATGATGGTACCGGGTGCTCTTTGAGAGGATCAAAACCGCAGATATCCCTGAGCTGACCGTTGCGAGAAAGCTCCCGGCGAAGAGCTTCGATGGTGTTGTGCCCAAATACGATGCCGGCAAGCATTGAGTTCCAACTGGCCCGTATCGGGTAGTCATCACGTCCATTGCCGCGGCGTTTTTCGAGTGTTTGCATTAGTTGTTCATCGTCGAGCGTCTTGAGTAACAGGTCGAGCCGCTCTAAATCTCCGAGATTTTCAACATTTTGGTAGCAAAACAAGCTGGGTTGTGGTATATTAGCCATTGGTAAATCCTTTTGTAGAATATAATATAAGTTCTTTTGGTTTAATGTCTTATATTATATCACATGCAAAATGATTTACCATTTTTCTATGGGGGCAATTTGAGGTTTTTTAATGTTTTTTTCGCTCGAATCAGGCCTGAAGCCAGAGAAAAAGGGGGAAAATCGGTTTCACTGCCGTTGCTAAATCCACCCGCTCAACAACTTACAAACAAACGGAATAGCTCAAACTGAAAATACCAAAAACGTTTGAACTAAAATTTCCGTATGAAGTACGAGCAAAAAAAGAATTATCTTGACGGTTTCGTTAAATTTCATAAAATCAAAACCAAAGTAAGCGCTTGCAAGCTATGTACAATATTAAACCAGGAATATCTAAATGTCAATAAAAATAAATACAGTTCTGATGACTGTAGGGATTTTGGCTGTTGCCGCCCAAGGCTACATTATCGAAAACTTTGAAACCTACGCAGATACCGCGGAACTGTCAGCTAACCCGCAGATTTATCTGCCGGGCCATGGAACCAGCGGCAGCGGTGTTGCATACAACCTGCCAACAGCCGAGTTGGTAACTAATGACAGCTTTGAAGGCTCTAAATCTATAAAATTTTCCAGAACCGGCTATCCGGCTTATGCGAATTTTGGGTTTAATTTTAAATCACTTGACAGCGGCAGCCTGGATCTGGCGGCATATAATAAATTGCGTGTCTGGTTTAAAGGCGATGCTTCAAATCCCGTCGGCGACCTGATCTTGACAGTAAAAAACAGGTTTACAAGCGAGATATCAAAAACTATCATCGCAGACGGCACTACTATTACAGAATGGACGCTCATTGAGGTAGATATAGATGAGCGATGGTCGGATGTAGGGTTTATTGTTTTTACTGCAAGAAAGAGTGACCACGGAACAGTCAATATGCTTATCGATGGGCTGGAGGCCCTCGTCTCGGAAACCAAAGTTGAGCCGACAGCTTTCCAGAAGCAGTTTATGACTTACGGAAACTTAAGTGTAGGCAAGTTTTATAAATTCAGCCATGATCCTTTGAGCGGTTTCTCTGATGAATGGCCCAATAAATGGACTGATGGATCAAAACTGACAAATGAAACTTTCAACGAGACTACTTTTTCACAGAAAGAATGGTTGGGCTGGCAAGCAGACTCAACCCCTGTCGAGATAGTTCTCGATTTGGGTAAAAGCTACAATATAGATACAGTTAAACTGCATTGCTGCAGCTACACTAACACGGGAATTTACTACCCCTCTACTGTGAACATCCATACAAAAACGCAGCACGACCAGCAATGGCAGCATTTTGTCCAGATAACCGGCGGCGGCGACACCGAAACCTTTTCAGATAAGTGGCTTAGGTTGGAATCCAGTTTTACCCCGGCCAGGTATATTCAGATTTCGGCGGCAGGGCCTGGAGGCACGCTGATGATCGATGAGATTGAAATATACGGAGAAATCGTCAACGAATGGAAACATGTGCCGGATTACGGCATGTATCACGGAGCTTTCGCTGTTGAAGAACATGGCTGGTGGAATTTGTCTTACTATGAGGAGCAGGCAAATAAAAAAACATCTATGGTTCTGTGGTATCACCAATTAAATCCTAACGAAAATAACAGCTCATTCTCAGAAGGATTGTCTTTTTTATGGCGTAACCCTAAATATCTGAGCAAAAACACAGTTGGAGAGAGATATCTCACCATCGGCTGGCTGCCGCGGTGGAGCACAGCACAAGACATAGCACAGGGCATTGATGGCTATGATGAACATTTTGAACAGTGGTTCTCAGAGAGCATTGATTATTCTATGAGATACGGCAATTCAGACCCAATCTGGCTGCGGCCGATGAACGAAATGAACGGAGGATGGACTTTCCCCACAGAAGACCCCGAGAATTCCAGCTGCTGGGGAGGCGACCCTCTAAATTACAGGAGAGCATGGAGAAGACTCTACAATATCGCCGAACAGGTTGGGGCGGCTGATAAGCATGTCTTTTTATGGTCGCCTAACGGTTACACCTGGGCTGGAGAAGATCATCGCCCTGATAAATATTACCCGGGAGATCAATATGTTGACTGGGTTGGCATCAGCATGTACTCCCAGGGCGACGAGCCGTATCCCAATAACACACTGACCGGCACCGCCGGCCCCGGATCGTTTGACTTCTACGGCACATGGCCGCACAAACCCATGATGATCTCAGAAGGCGCGTGGAAACCTGGCAAAGAAGGCGACGCAGAGCGGTGGATCAATGAATGGTTCGATATGCCGCACAATTTTCCCAGAATAAAAGCTGCCGTCTGGTTTAACGGCACAGATATTAAAATAAGTGAAGCACTGTCTCCAAATCTGGTTGACCTGTTCAGACAAAGGCTAAGCGAGCCGTCGTTTCTGTCTTCTCCTTCAGCCGGAAGGTTAGATTTCAACTTTGACGGAAACATAAGTCTTGAAGATTTAGCCATTTGCTCCTCTAACTGGAAGCGTCTCTGGAAAGAAGATTTCCGAAACAACCTGATAAATACGGCCTCCGGTGCTTTGATTTCCGACCTGTACTGGAGCAATACCGCCCAATGCGATGCGAGTGAGGCATGGGTGATTGACAACGAAATCTTTGAACGCCCTTCTGTTAAAATAAGTCAGCTGCCTGCCGGCCAGACCGCCGACATGTTTACAAGGCTTCCATCCTCAGAACATTATCAGGTCAGCGGCAAAATAGTGAATCTTGATGAATTTGCAGCTCCCTACAGCAGCAGTTTTATGCGAATCTGCTTTGAATCGTTTCTGGTAAATGAAGATAACTCTGTCAGCCAGCCGGGCTGGACCATCGAAATTTACAGAAACGCCTTTGGAGAGACAATGTGGGCCGACGGTTTCAGAATTAGAGACCGTGAAGGCACAAGCCTTGCCAGCAACTATCTGGGTAAACTGGAACGTCCTTATGCGGTTCCGTTTATTTTTCAGCGCTCGGATGACAACGTGTACATATCTATAGGTGACGGTGCTCAAAAAATAGAGCAGCATATAGTTAGCGAACTCGACCCAAGCAACTCCGCTCTAAGGTTTTATCATCAGTCAATGGGACCGCAGGCATCTGACTCCTGGGTTATAACCGACTTAAAAGTTTTCTCTAACTTTGAAATAGATGATATTGACGGCAACAGGCACTTTGACGAATCAGATTTAATGTTTTTCTCTGAAAAATGGCTGCAGAACGAGTAAGAGATTTCGTGAGTTAATATAACTGCCGAAAATAGTTTTTGTTTACATGCATAAAATATTACCTGAAATCTCATGTAATCGCTTGCGTTGATAGCTTAAACCAGTATAGTAGATACGATACGCTTACATACTCTATGGGGTGTCAGCAATCAGATTGAACTCAATTTATGTTATTTTAAACAATATTTTATAATAATTTTACGGGAACAGATTTTTCTGTTTTAAGCCTTTAAAATATCAAGAAAGGACTAACTGCATGTCAGGTCAAATAAAGCAGAAACCTAATATAATATTCATCATGAGCGATGACCACGCTTCTCATGCAATGAGCTGTTACGGCAGTTTTATCAACAAAACGCCGCAGCTTGACCGTATAGCCAATGAGGGTATGCGTTTTGACAACTGTTTCTGCACAAATTCCATATGCACCCCCAGCCGGGCCGCAATACTCTCCGGCACTTACAACCATGTCAACGGCGTAACTACACTTGCCACCCACATGGATAACCGTCTTGAAACATTTCCTAAAATACTTAAACGAAACGGGTACCAGACCGCTGTATTCGGGAAATGGCACCTGGGCAAAGGCCCTGAACACAGCCCTTCCGGTTTTGATGACTGGGCAGTTCTTAACGGTCAGGGCAATTACCACAACCCTGAATTCTTTTTTAAAGGGCCTGAGGGCGGCACGGCCAAAACGGTTAAAGGCTACGCAACCGATATAATCACTGACATGTCTATAGACTGGCTGGAAAAAAGAGACGAAAATCAGCCTTTCTGCCTTTTGTGCCATCATAAAGCACCTCATCGGCCGTGGTATCCGGACGAGAAACACGCCGGCATGTATTTAAACGAGGATATTCCCGAACCTGAAACACTTTACGATGACTATTCGAACCGAGCCAAAGCCGCTGAAGCCGCCCTCATGAGGGTAGGCGTAAACATGATTGAACGGGATTTAAAATCAGAAATGCCTAAAGGGCTAACTGAAAATGAATTACGGAGCTGGGCTTATCAAAGGTACATTAAGGATTATCTGCGTGTTATTGCAAGCATTGATGACAATGTCGGCAGGTTACTGGACTATCTCGATAATAAAGGCCTGACCGAAAACACCATGATTATTTACACATCTGATCAGGGATTCTTTCTTGGCGACCACGGTTGGTATGACAAGAGATTTATGTATGAGCAGTCGCTAAGGATGCCCTTTATAGTCAGGTACCCTGAGCTGATTAAAGCCGGCACGGTAAACGAAGATATTGTTACAAACATTGATTTCGCCCCAACCTTTCTTGATCTGGCCGGGCTGGAAAGCCCAAAAGAATTCCAGGGCTTCAGCATAAAGCCGCTTTTAGAGGGCGCCACGCCAGAGAACTGGCAGAAAGCAATGTATTACAGGTACTGGATGAACCGTGCTCATCATAATGTCGCAGCTCATTACGGAATAAGGACAAAAAAACACAAATTGATCTACTACTATTCAGATGGCCTGGACCAACCGGGAACCGCGGACGAACTATGTTGCAACATGCCGGAAAATTTTATAGACGTCAACAGCCTTGAACCTGAATGGGAACTCTTTGACCTTGAAAAGGACCCCATGGAAATGCACAACGTCTATAATGACCCCACATACAAGCAAGTAGTTGATGAACTGAAGGACCAGCTTGCAGAGCTGCAGAAAAAAATTGGAGACAAACCATACGAAGACAGTCAGTCTGTAACAAAACGATAAAGCTAAAATGAACATTACCGTGTGCCATAATCTAAAATGTTACTGAAGATTAAGTTTTTTTGATATTATGAACGGCAAAAAAAGAGTATCAGATGTCCTGTCGCTGAGAGAGCCGGATAGAACCCCCGTCTGTCTCTCGCCATGGAAATCGACTATAAAAAAGTGGACCAGCGAAGGTTTCTTGCAGCCCGGCGAAGACATCGTAAAGCACTTCGATTTAGATATTAGATTCCATGATTTTATCAACACTAAAGGCAATCTTGAAGCCGGGGAAAAGATATTAGAGCAAACCTGCGATACACAGGTGATTCTGAACGAAAATGGCGCAACAATCAAAAGGTTTACTGACCGCGAGGCTGGAGAACAGTATATCGATTATGCGGTAAAAACCAGAAAAGACTGGGAAAACCTGATTAAACCTTACCTGCTGAATATTGATCAAAGACGAATTCCATTTGAAGCGTATGAATCAAAATTTAAAACCAGTCTGGAAGATCACGTTTTTCTCTTTTGGCGCGGACCTGCACCTTTTGAGCTGATGCGAAGCCTTTGCGGACACGAGACACTGCTAATGGCCATGGCTATGGATCCCGACTGGGTAAAGGATATGGTTATTACTTACGCAGAGTTCACAGTGAAGCATTTAGAGATTCTTTTTGCTGAGTCAGGCCTTCCGGACGGTATATTTTTCTTTGAAGATATGGGTCTTAAGGAAAAACCCTTCTTTTCTCCTGAGATGTACGATAAAATAATGAAACCGGGCCATAAGATACTTTTCGATTTTGCCCATACGGCATCCGTATCAAAGAAAGTTACAGTGCATTCCTGCGGATACGTTGAACCGCTCTTACCGGGTCTCATTGAAGCCGGCATGGACTGTCTCCAGGGCTTAGAGGTTAAGGCGGGAATGAACCTTAACAAGATTTTTAAACAATACGGAGACAAAATCGCATTGTTTGGGGGACTTGACGCAAGAATTTTAATGAGCAATGATTTTGATAAAATTAAGGCAGCTGCCATTGAGCACATTTTTCCTGTTTTAAAACAGAAAGGTGCGTACATACTCCATTCTGATCATTCTGAGCCCCCGCAGGTCGAGTATCAGACAGCCGTATATATAGTAAATGACTTACGGAAAGCATGTTCTCAACAGTTAGATAATAATCTGAAAGAAGAAAGGTAATACAATGTACAGTTCACAATGGGGCAGTTTTACAAATGACGGCAAAGCCTATGTAATAGAAGATCCGGTAACGCCCCGACCGTGGGAAAATTATTTATATTCAAAAGACGGCAAGTTCCAAGCCGTTGTCACCCAAAGAGGCCTGGGAACAACCTTCTATGATTGTCCCCAGGTTAACAAAGTTTCAGACGGCCGCAATTTTTGCGTCTGCACAAAAGACGGCCGCTACTGGTCCATCAACGGCGGTGCCGCAAACCAGACCCCTGAAAACTACAGATGCATACACGAGCCTGGAAAAACCTCTTTTGAGACGAGCTTTAACGGCCTTAACTGCAATCTTGAGATAAGTTTAGCACCCGAGAAACACGCGGAGATAGACAGAGTTATCATAAGTAATAATTCATCAGATGATAAAACTTTTTCACTTATTGGCTGGCATCTTGTAAAGCTCAACGGATTAGACAACAGGCTGGAATGCCAGTACAGCAGGTTTAACTCGGAAGTTAATGCGTTGGTTTGCCAGAGAAGGCACTACAGAACCCCCAGATACAAATACGCGGCGTTCTTTACCTGTGATAAAAAGGCTGACAGTTTTTGCGGCAGTTTACAGGCATTTCTCGGACATGACAGTGACATTAGCGATGCAGAAAGCCTTAAACAGTGCTCTCTGCCGCAGATAAATGCTCATGGCACAGAACCAATAAGCGCTTTACAGCATGATATAACACTTAAACCCTCGGAAAGTATTGAACTTTATTATGCCTTTGGTGTTGCTCAAGATATGGACGAGGCAGAACAAAAGGCCGGCGAGTTTGGATCTGTTTCAGCAAATTATGCATCGCAATTTACGGCATCCAGAAAATATTTCAAGCATCTATTCAACTCTGTTGACATTGAAACTCCAGATTCGATTCTAAACATTATGCTCAGTACATGGTCCCGGATACAGCTTGACAGACAAACGGTTTCGGCTCGCGCCACTCCCTGGTT
The DNA here is from genome assembly GCF_001999965.1 of Limihaloglobus sulfuriphilus. GTDB lineage: Bacteria > Planctomycetota > Phycisphaerae > Sedimentisphaerales > Sedimentisphaeraceae > Limihaloglobus > Limihaloglobus sulfuriphilus. Next base: position 1,129,122 of record NZ_CP019646.1, read on the forward strand.
TAACTGGAGAAACCATCTTCAGGACTCATGGGCTTTCAACATGTTCGATAATTCTTACTCTCGTAAATGGATTACTGAAACATGTAAACGGGCGTATGAGGACGGCTTCCTGCCCAGATGCTCAGCCAGAGTCAAAGAGCTCACATTTCCTGACCAAAGCCACCCCGATATAGCAACCTGGGCGGCTCTATCCGCCGAGAGATACATAGCAGAAAGCGGAGACTGGGGTTTCCTTGATGAAGTCGTATGCTATGCAGACGGCAAGGCAAAGGCCGGCATAGCCGATATTTTAATAAACGGCCTTGACTGGCTGCTGAACCATAGAGGCAAAAACGGAATGGTGCTGATGTTAGAAGGCGACTGGAGTGACCCCCTGGAAGAAGTCGGCAGAAAAGGCATCGGTGAATCGCCGTGGACTTCTATGGCTCTGATAAATGCAATCAACGCTTTTTCTGATGTTTTAATGAGAATAGACCGGCAGCAGGAAGCCCAAAGACTATTAAAAGGCGCTGCTGAACTTACCAAAGCGGTAAATAAATCTGCATGGGACGGTGATTTCTATATCCGGGCGATAACCGACGATGGTTTGAAAGTCTGCACCAAAGACGATCCTGACGGTAATGTAAGCCTGCTTATGCAGTCCTGGGCACTGATCAGCGGCGTGGCGTCTGCGCAACAGATTGAATCTATCATTAAAACGGTTGATTCCAACAATAAAACAGACATAGGGCCGATCATTTATGCCCCCCCCTTCATGAAGCCTCGCCCATGGGTCGGCAGAGAAACCGCAAAACCGCCTGGAACCTGTGTGAACGGATCCTGCTACACCCATGTCGCTATGATGTGGGCAATGGCGGAAGTTCTTGTCAAACGCCCCGGCGAGGCAGTGGATATCATGAAGAGAATACTGCCTCTGCACCAGGAAGACCATACACCCATATCAACGGCAGTGCCTTTGTGGATGCCCAACTATTTTCACGGTCCCGCTTCTATGACACCGGGCCAGAGCAGTGATGTAATGACAAGCGCTTCACCGCCGTGGCTGTTTCTGGTAGTCTGTGAGCACCTGCTTGGGATCAGGGCAACACTTGAGGGCCTTCATATAGCTCCTTGTATGCCAAATGACTGGAACAAGGCCGGATTCAGGCGGATGTGGCAAGGCTCAGAATATGATTTTACATTTAATCGTGTGGGCCCGGGCAACAGCATCAGCATTGAAGTTGACGGAAATAGAATCGAAGGAAACATACTGAAACCCGATTCTTCGCATAAGCAGCACAAAATAAACATAACGCTCGGTTAAAAAAAATAAGAAAGGTACAAAATGACGGAAACGATCGGACAGCAACCCATATCTTTTTGGATAGTAATGCTTTCCTACGGCATCTTACTTGGTGCAATAAGTATTTATTTCGCAAAATATATAAAAAACACCGAAGATTTTTTCAGGGCTTCCCAGAATACTCCCTGGTGGATCGGCGGCCTGAGCTTTTTTATGACTGCATTTTCTGCATCCGTATTTGTCGGCGGAGCTTCGTTTGCCTATCAATACGGTGCGTTAAGCCTCTCTCAGGTTGCACTTATGCTCCCCACATTTATCCTCGGGTATTTTGTCTTTTCACGCCGTTGGCACCGAACCGGACTCGAAACCGCTATCGAATTTATTGAACACCGCTACAACGGCAAAACAGCTCATTTTTTCATTTGGACCGGGCTGCCTGTGAGAATATTAGACAATGCCAACCGACTTTATGTTACAGCGGTTCTGATTGAAGTTCTCTTCGGGATTGATTTGTGGACGGCTATCCTTTTAACTGCATTGACAGCAGTTATCTACACCGTTGCAGGCGGCTTTCTCGCCGTTGTGGTAACAGATTCGATTCAAGCTCTGGTTATGGCTATCATAGTAATAATAATCGCTGTTACTTCATACCTGCGGGTTGGCGGTTTTTCAGGCCTGATTGAGAAACTGCCGGAGGGGTATTGGTCTTTAAATCCACCGGATACTGATTACAGCATAGCCATGATTGCCAGTCTTGCGCTGGTGGCATACTGCACATGGAACGGATACTGGTCGCTTGTTCAGCGTTATCTGACAGTTGAGACTGAATCAGATGCCAAAAAAGTATGCTTAACGGGCGGTTTTTCGTACTTCCTGTTATTCCCGCTGTTTATGCTGCCGCCAATATTTGCTGTTGTACTGGTTCCAGGATTAGAATCCGCACAGGAAGCCGAGACATCATATCTGCGTATAGCAGAACTGATACTGCCTTCGGGACTTTTAGGTGTTATGTGCTTTGCCCTGATCGGCGCCACAATTACAGCTTTAAACTCCGACCTGAATGTAATGTCACAGATAATAATCAACGATGCATTTAAAAAGGTTCTGCGGCTAACCTCCGAAAAAAAACGTTTATTGATAAGCAGGATAACTGTAGTTGTAATAACGATACTCTGTATGCTTATTGCGGGCTCAATAAGGTCTCTTGGCGGCTCCTTCCGTTATCTGGTAACTCTTATGGGCTTAACCAGTATGCCGACATTCATACCGCTGCTGATGGGGCTCTTTTATAAAAGGACACCTCCATGGGGAGCCATTACGGCATTTTGTGCAGGTATAACCATAGGGCTGGTAATGACATTTGGGTTTGGAGTTACTCTGACCTGGGTTATTGTAGCCAACTTCTTAACAACCTTAGGCGTAATGCTTGTTACCGGCTGGCGATGGCCTGTTACGGGCGAAAAATCCAGGCAGGTTGATGCCCTGTTCAAGAAACTCAGCACTCCCGGAGCCGGCAATGTCACTGATACCGGCGGCACTAAAGTTGTCAATGGAAGGATACTAACCCTTGTCGCTTTTGTCATGTTTGTGATGGGCACGATTCTGCTCTTTACCGGTACTCAACTAAGCAACGCTGACATAAAAATTGTTATTTCATCCGTCTCAATCTTTTATTTTGCAGGATTCATGCTTACTGCAATTAAATACATCTTAAAGAAGAAAGCCGCTGTCATAGTAAAAGACTGAGAACAATCAATGAAGCATAAAATTTAATATTTCTATAACTTACAATCTGCGATTCAAGCAGAGCGCTTGAATCGCAGATTAACTGTAAAACAGATAAAACTTAAATAGAACTACCTATAAGATGGAACATAATTTTAATAAAACTGAATTGCCGTCTAATCCTTCACCGCCTGATTTGGCTGCTGTTAGAGATGACTATAAAATCATTATCAGCAGAGCCTTAGAAGCGGTGCTTGACCGTTATGAGGATAATGATAATTATCCATGGGTTGACACAAAGCTGGACATTCTAACCGGCAGAGACTTTCCAGACGACGATATCATAAGAGGCAAACACACGGTTTACGGCTGGATACAGGGAAGAGCGCTGGAGTCAATTGCCGAACATGCCAAATGGCTGAAAAATAACACAATTTCCTGCCGGCCGCTGATAGAGAGATGCACAAAAGTTGTAAAAAAACTCTCAGACCGGCTGATCCGTACCCGTAAGCTAAATGGAGGGCACTGCTATTTCTTTATGGACGAGGCCGGCAAAGCGTGCTCATTTGATAAAGATAAACGGGTATATGTCAATTTAACACCTGATTCCCCGTATAATTACAGTGATATTTTCTGTTCAAAAGGCCTTTATGCCGCGGCCTGTTATCTTAATGACCAGAGTGCTCAGATGCAGGCCAAAAATTATTGCATAGAAGTAATAGATGCTCTTTTGAGCGGCTGTTTCAGAAGCGACCAGCACCGATTTGAAGGCGACCTCTGCCTGCCGGTAAATGATAACGACAAAATATCACACGGACCTGTATCCATTGCAATAGGAATAGCTAATGTTCTATTTGAAGACAACAAAGACATAGACACGGCTCGAATTGCGGTAAGTCTAATAGAGCATACCCTTTCTAATTATGTAAATTTAGGGCAGTGGAACTATCTGCAGGAATACGATTTTGTTGAATTTATAGATGCCGATTATCAACCCTTTAATAATTGCGGGAGCATATTTTCAGATCCCGGTCATGCGCTGGAGTTTGCGGGTTTGTCTTTGAAATTCACTGAGATGGCAAGGAAAGTCGAATCTGTAAATAAAAGTTTTTATAAAAGACTAAACTATTATAGAGAGATTATGCCTGAAATCCTGTTCCGAAACTTTGAAAACGGCTTTAATCCGGAAGCTGAGGGCATATGCAAATTATGGGATCTTACCAATTCAAGGCCGGCAAACCCCGACATGCCCTGGTGGAGCCTTCCTGAAACAATGCGTACTGCCATATACAGTGTTTTGACATCCAGTAAAGATAATTTCCAAAACCAGGCTTTAGAAATATACAGCCTGTGTCATAACGCATTTATAAATCACTATCTCAAACCTGAGCTAAATTTCTTCTGTCTGCAGACCAGAGGGACTGATAAAAAACCCAAAGAAGTTATTCCTGCCACACCCGACGCCGACCCCTGCTATCATACCGGACTGTGTATCCTGGACTGTATCAGATGTGTAGATAAGCTGGCAGGCCAGCGGCAATTAGCCTCCTCAGCCTGTGAATGATAATTTCCCCGGCTTTCTGCCATGATAAAATACCAGAAATACTGTAACCGCCGCATATAGTGCAAAGATTATCAGTATTGTTCCGGTCAAAATCATATCTGACAAAACCGGCCTTCCAACAATAGAACAAAAAAAAGCAGGGCGATCAAAATAACCGCCCTGCTTAAAAAATCCTGATAAAATTACTGGCTGAGTAAATCAGTCATCAGCCATTTATCACTCATTGACTGCAGGTCAAGAACATCAATGATATTGTCTTTCATAATATCATATTGAAGCCCAAGAACATCGTTGGTTAAAACGATATTTGCCCAGCCCAACGGAGAATGGTCGCCGCCATAGCCGGCCACCTCATGCTTTAAACGTATAGCATCCCTGCCTGGCACCCTCGCCTCTGTGAAGGTGATAGTAGCCTCATAGGACTGGCCTACGCCTAATGTTACAGTAACATTGTCTCCGCTGCGAGTAAATTTGCAGGGGACTTCATAAGGAGTTGCGCTTTTCTTGCCAACATATACTGCTTTAAGTACATTGTCTTCTGAATCGCGAACCCTCACTCTCAAGTTTCTATCAGCGGCCTTCTCCAAATCCATTCTATACCCGTTGTTTACTACCGTACCGGTTTCATCAACCTCAGCCTCAACATATATTGAGGATTTACAAGTACGTGTAGGAGCAGGGTTATCGTAATCTACCAGACTCAATGACAGGGTATAGTCTTCAAACTCAGGTACAGTAGTATAGACCGAACCAGAGGCGCTGTACATCGCAGCGTTGTAAGCTCCGGGCCTGCCGGCGAATACAGTATTATTCGCTTTCAGGGCAGACGTACGCAGGCTGCCGCTCTCTGCCTTCCATCTGCTGTTGCCGGTCATCTCAAGATTGGCCCAGCCGAACAGACCGTGGTCTCCGCCGTAACCGTTAACTGAATGGTAAAGCCTGATCTTATTGTTACTGCTGTCTAAAGTATCGGTTACAGTAACAAAATCTTCCTGATTCAAACCTTTTGCCATTACGATAGTTACCTGGTCTCCGTCCCTGCTGAACTCAAACGGAATCGGATACGGCACCTGAGCAGTCTTGGAAATGAAAATCCCTTTTAACAGGTTGCCCTGAGGGTCATAGGCAGCCATCCTGAGATTTCGGTCCGCATACCTGTCGAGCCTGATCTCAAAGCCTGCTTCCTCAAGCTCATTTGTATCTTCGTTCACAGCAGCTTCGATAAACACAGAAGTGTTGGCGATTCGGCTTTCCATCAGGTTATCGTAATCAACCAGGCTGCCGGAAAAAGTATAAACCTCATCTTCGGGTATTTCAATGCTTGTGTAAACGGCGCCGCTTCCGCTGAACCACTGCTCGGCCTGTGCCGCGGGAGAGCCGTTGAGCAGCTCATTGTCTGCAAAAATCAGAGCGCTGCGAAGGTGTCCGGCTTCTTCTGTCCATATTGCGCTATCCACAAGCGGACCGTTAATCCAGTCAAAATACGCCCTGCCCAGAACGATGTCTGTAATTGGATGGTCATAAAAACCACGGAAATCTTCGTTCCAGCCGCCTACACTGCCCCATTCCGATGACATGAGCGCCAAATCAGCATAATCGACAAAGCCGTCTTTATTCAAATCAGAGAAATAGAAAAGCCCCTCAGGCAAATCTGCTGCTGAACCGTCTGAAACCCTGAAATTATCGCACCACACGCGATGGCCGCTGGTAAAATAGACATCTCTGCCCCCGCCAAGGCCTGCCGGGCCGGCCAAGGTCATATCGGTGGTAGATGAGAGCAGCAGCCCAGGCTCACCAGATCCGGAAGAGCCGCTTGCCTTGGCAACAAACTTTACATTACCGCCGTCAACCTGGAGTGCAAGGGTCCATATATCGTTTGGCCCGACGTCTGAGACATCGCAGATATAATAAGAAGCCACGGATCCTGTTCCGCCGGTAACGGTTATCCTGCCGTAGTACTGTGTTCCGTTCATATTAGTCAGGACATGTGCATAGATATAATTGTCCTGGTCATAACACCTTGCCAGCAAACCGAAATCACGGTAAGTGCCGCTGGAACTTTCATCTTTAAACTCTGCGGTTACGGTATAATCGCTCATTGACGAGGTTATGCCAAGACTCTCTACAGCATACTCAAAGCCGGAGAACCAGTTAGCCTCAACGGCCTGGTTGCTCGCGGAGCTGCCGCCCATCTGGTGAACCTTAACCTGAAACTCCCTGTCAGCACCTCTGAGGAAATGGTCCCACCACGGGTCCGAATATCTTACTAAATATTCATAATCGTATTCAGTAAGGTCATAGCCGCTGGCCAATTCAAAATTGTCCTGAAAATAAACCTCGCCCAGGGCACTGCCGCCCGCAAAAACCAAAACTAACACTGAAACAACCAAAAGTGTGTCTTTGATGGAATCAGCACATAATTTCAACATGTTAAGTCTCATTTTTTTCTAACCTCATTTAAATAAAATAATTTTGTCTCAATGACCGAGCCTGTTTTTAATATGAAGGAATCCCATTATGGCCGTGCCACTCGAATTTCTCTCTGTAATCTCTCCATGAATCCATTTTTCTTACAGGTTCAACATGGCCGTCTAAGAAGAGAAAGTTTGAACTGTTGCCGTGAACACTGGTTACGCCCTCTTCGAATCCAAACGAATAGAAATTTGTTGACTGCCCGGGCACACACCCGGGACGTACAACCGAAGTCCTGCCTGCTATCGAGGGGTATTTGCTCTTCATTTCATTCCAGTCAAAGTAATAACAGTATATCAGCGGAGTCTGGGCATGTTGGCCAATCTTAGCCAATGTCGGCTTTTTCCAGACATACCCTCTGCCCGGCGGCGGAGATTTCACCCTGGCTGCCTGTAAATGGATGTTAGAGGAATAACCTGTACGCATACCGGCCCAATCGTTCTCGTCAAGAATCTCTTCACCTATCTTCTGTACCTGGTTTCTGTTTTGAGGGCAATAAGCAACATTTCTGTCCCAGTCGCCGCTCTTATTACGTTTGTGTCCCTGTATGTACGGCATCAATATATCACTGTCATACCAGCCGGCATATTCCTTACGCTCGGCGTTATAATAGTCGGCTATTTCCGGCTGCCACATAGCGAACAACAGAGGCATCTTGGAATTATTCTCCGAGCAGTACATGTGATAGCCCAGACCAACCTGCTTGAGATTTGATGAACAGACAGCACGTCTGGCAAGATCTCTTGCCTTTTGCAGCGAAGGAAGCATGATCGCCATCAGCAAAGCGATTATCGATATAACTACAAGAAGCTCAATCAAAGTGAAGCCTTTTGATTTTTTTTCAGCGGAATAAAACATTTTCTTCTTTCAAATATTTAATAATGTTTATTTACATGAATACGAATGAACGTAAGCGATTACATAATATCATTTAATAGTACCACGAGTGATTACCATGTCAAGAACAAATTGATAATTTTATAAAATCAAAAATTCAACTTGACATGCTATCCAAATGATGTAAAATAATACTAATGTAAGCGTTTGCAAAGTTGATGTTTTAAAAAAAGTTTCATTAAATTAGGGAGAAACAAAATGTTAAAAAGAAAAAACGCACTAGCTTTGATAGTAATTACTTGCTGCATATCTTTTTCGAGCGGAGCGGTAATCTGGTCAGAGGATTTCAGCGGAATAAATGACGCGGTACAAACTGATCCTGCGTGGAACGGTGAAGCTGGCCTACTCGAATCAAGAAATGGGTTGATTAAGGCTTCTGACACAAAAGATGACGGCAGTCCGGCAGCATTCACAACTGCTTCATACAGTGTTGACGGGGCTGTTTATACCACGGTTCCGCAAACAAATAATTACACCTTAACCGGAAATGTTATTGATTATGCAAACTCAACAGATCGGAATAATCGTAATTATGTCAGGATTGAGGCAAATTATAATACTTCGACTCATGAGAAGATTTCAAACGGCTGGGGATTGAGGCTTGAAAGGTTTACGGCAGGTCACAACAGTATATATATTTACAATCCCGCAGGCGAGAGAGTAAAGGAACTATACATAGGGGTTAACTCTCAGGTACTGCATATTCCTTTTGAATTCAAAAGGACTGGCGATAACGTAGAGATAACCTATGGCGATCTCACCTATTCAGCAACTGACACGTATAATCCGGATAATGATCAGTTATCTCTATATTTTTGGGTTCAGGGTTACGGTTCAGGCTATACTGAAACAGGATGGAGCGATTTCCAGATGGTTCCCGAACCGGCAACCATGGCGATTTTCGCTCTCGGCGGCCTATTCGTTAGTTCACGCCGTAAGAAATAATAATCATATACAGCAAGAAACAGCTTTGTAAAGCATAAAGATGCCGCCCGTTACGGCGGCATCTTTTTTTATAAAGTAGTATTTTTGAGTTACTTATATAAAACCGTGTTAGAGTTATCTATGAATAAAACTTTACAGATTTCAGCAATACTTTTCCTGGCAAACAGTCTTGTCTTAGCCGCTCAAAAAGAGTTCACCACCTACGGAAACATCAGCGTTGGAAAGTTTTATACTTTTAATCAGGAGCCATTCTATTCGTTTCCTGATGTATGGCCCAATAAATGGACTGATGGAACAAAGCTGACCAATGAGACGTTCAATGAGGCTGCTTTTTCGCAGGAAGAATGGTTAGGCTGGCAATCAGGATCAATCCCTGTCGAGATAGTCATAGATTTGGGCAAGAGCTATAACATAGATACAGTTAAACTGCATACCTGCAGCCAAACCGGCTTGCAAATTCATTACCCCGATTCAGTGGATATATGGACAAAGGCACAAACAGAGCAGGACTGGCTCAAGCTCGGTCAGATACCCGGCCGGGAAGACACAGAGGCTTTCACCGAAAGCTGGTTCGAACTTAACACGGACTATACTCCGGCCAGGTATGTCATGCTGTCAATATCCGCCCCTGCCGACAAGTTGTTTCTAATTGACGAGGTCGAAATATACGGCAATATCATCAGCAAATGGAAGCATGTACCTGATTACGGCATGTATCAGGGAGCTTTTGCTGTTGAAGAGCACGGCTGGTGGGATGTTTCTCATTACGAAGAACAGGTAAACAAAACCTGCTCGATGATTCTGTGGTATCACCAGTTAAATCCAAATGAATCAAAAAGCACCTTTTCCGGCACACTGGCCTCTTTATGGACAAATCCGTCATGGCTTGGCAAAGATATTGTTGGAGAGAAGTACCTTACCATCGGCTGGCTGCCCAGCTGGAGCACTGCGGAAGATATTGCCCGCGGCATAGACGGCTACGATGAGCATTTGGAACAATGGTTTATCGAAAGTATAGATTATTCACTTAGATACGGCAATTCAGACCCCATCTGGCTGCGGCCGATGAATGAGATGAACGGCGGCTGGACATTCCCCAACAAAGGCCATGAGGATGAATGCTGGGGCGGCGACCAGTTGAACTACAGAAGAGCATGGAGAAGGCTTTACAATATCGCTGAGCAGGTAGGCGCCGCGGATAAACATATCTTTTTGTGGTCGCCAAACGGCTACACATACGCCGGAGAAGAACACTACCCTGACAATTATTACCCGGGAGATCAATATGTTGACTGGATCGGTATCAGCCTTTACACGCCCGGAGATATACCATATCCCAACGCCATCATCAGCGGCACCGGCGGAGCAGGAACGTTTGACTTTTATGGTACATGGCCGCACAAACCAATGATGATCTCTGAAGGCGCATGGCGACCCGACAGCACCGCAGATGGGCAGCGATGGCTCAACGAATGGTTTGATATACCGCAAAACTTCCCGCGTATAAAGTCGGCTATCTGGTTTAATGGCGACCGGAAAATCGATACATTTTCGCCGGAAATGGTTGATTTATATAGGCAAAGACTAAGCGAGCCGGAGTTTCTGGCCAACCCTGCCGCCGGCCGTATCGATCTAAATTCCGATGGCATAATAAGTTTTGACGATTTAGCACCCCTGTTTTCCGATTGGAAAGAACCGTGGATTAAAAACTTTAGAGATAATTTGCTTAACTGCCCTGAAGGTGCTTTAATTCTAAATCCAAATTGGGTTGCCGCCGCAGATTGCGACGCAGAAGATGCCTGGACGGTTGAAACCGGCGAGTTTAACGGCCCTGCTGCCAAAATCAGCCGGCTGCCGGCAGGTCAGACTGCTGACCTGTTCACAAGGCTTCCCTCCTCAGAGCACTACAGAATCAGCGGCAAAATAGCAAATCGCGATGAGTTTGCAAACCCTTACTGCAGCAGTTTTCTGCGAATTTACTTTGGGGCTTACCTGACAAAGGACAAAACAGTGGGCCTGGACGGCTTCTGTGTCGAGATCTACAGAAATGCTTTCGGCTCTTCATCATGGGCCGACGGCTTCAGAATCCGCGATGAGCAGGGAGTAAGTCTTGTAAGCAATTATCTGGGCAAATTAAGCCGCCCTTACGAGGTACCCTTTGTATTTGAACGTACCGGTGATAATGTCTATATTTCTATCGGAGAAGATTCACAAAAAATAGAACAGCATATAGTTAATGAATTCGATCCGAATAATTCTGCTCTGAGATTCTATCATACATCATTAGGCCCGGAGCCATCTGACAGCTGGGTTATAACCGATCTGGAAGTACTTTCAAATGCCGGATTAGCTGATATCAACGGAGACAGGATTCTTGACTATACGGATTTGGTGATTTTTTCTGAAAAATGGCTGCAAAAAGAATGGAACTGACCATTTTGGCATTGACATATTGCAAAATTATCTAATACTTTAATTTGTAAAGTATTAACCTTATTTTTTGTATTAAAATGCCTACTCTTAATGACATCGCCAGAAAAGCAGGTGTATCTGCTCCAACTGTCTCAAGGATTCTAAGTCCAAAAGACGGAGTAATTCCTGCGAAAATGAGTACCATTCAAAAGGTACGAAAAATTGCCGAGAGCCTCAATTACTCCCCCAACGCGGCAGCAAGATCACTGGCAATTAGAAGAACGGATAACATTGGTGTTGTTTTAGATACTTTGAGAAACACTCCTGGCGAAAGTCCCGTATGGTCTCAAATTCTGGCAGGAGTCTTAAACGAAGTCAGGCTGCAGCATTTAAATTGCATGATGACCGTAGAGAATTATTCAGCCTCTAATAAATTCAGGCTGCCTGAAGCCGTCCGCCAGAAAAATGTGGATGGATTGATTATAACGCATCCCTTAGGCACAACTGACTCCAATGTCTTGCAGGAATTTATTGATAACGGCGTGCCTTTTGTGGTACTTTCCGCCGCTTCCAGCGATCCAAGGGTATGGTCTGTTTGCTGCGATCCAAACCCCGGCTACATGGATGCATTTACGTATCTCTGCGAGTTAGGACATAGAAAAGTAGGCTACTGCGTTTATCCACAATGGAACGCGGCCGAGAACAGAGAAAAAATGTTCCCCAGTAAAAACATTTTTAAAAACTATAACATGGAATTCGTTCCCGTTGAAGTTGACCTCGCCAAAAATTCACATATTCAAGAAGGACAAAGGCTTGCAGAACAGATAATTTCTGGGGGTCTAGATATTACCGCTATTGTTATGGGGGATTCAATTTCCGCTGAACTCTTAAACTCTCTTAATGAACAGGGAATCAAAGTTCCCGATGACTTCAGTATTATCGGGCTGGATGACACTTATATTTGCCAGTGTACATCACCAAAATTGAGCAGTCTCGCCAGCCCGCTGGTGGAAATGGGACAAATTGCGGTGAGATTGCTGCAAGACGCTGTTAAGGCTAAACAGGGAGGTCTCACCGTTTCCGCCAGAAACATAATTTTGCCTAAGAAATTCGTTATTCGCAAATCCACAGGCCCACTAAAGCGGTAGATTGGCTCCTTAAAACTATAATGCAAACCCGTGCTGTCTAAAAACTCATAGCTCCGCCCATTATTACCTGTCAAGGCCGCAAAAAAAACAAGCTGTAGTTGTTAAGCAGCAATGAGACCACTAAAAATTCGTTTAATGACTTAAAAACGAGGATTTTATATCTTTCCAAATATTCTTTGCGTTTGACTTCGATGCCCAATTTTCACTGCCGCTCGGTCAGACACTTGGTTTTTAGCCCCAATTTCTCACTTAGCCCCAATTTCTCACTTAGGGGTGTAAAACAGGGTTTATGGTAGCGCCCGCGGCGTTGGTGTGTCGCCAAAGGGGGTCTTAATCTTTGACCTGGCTGCTGTATATTTTGGGTGGCTTCTGCAGCGGCAGATCCATGTTCAGGTGGTGCAGTATCAGACGCTGATCTGCCTCGGGCTCGGTGTACCTCTCCATCAAGAGGTACCGACCGTCAAGTGTTTCAAATGTCACATCAAGCATCTGGATACGGCTCATCGTTTCCAGGGCAGCCTGTGCGGTCAGGCCGCAGGCACTCACCCGCAGCTTATGCCGCAATGTCACCTGCAGGCAATAACTTATAAACGCCACAAAGATATGGGCATCAACACGCTCTTCTTTATGGTGATATACAGGGCGAATGCCAAGATCACTCTTGAGTTCTCTGAAAGACTGCTCAACGTTGCACTGCAGCATATACTCATTCCAGAGTGCCTTACCATCCTTGCCCTTCTGATTGGTCCGCAAAAAGTACTTGCCGTCACGATAGATCATATCACGGTATTTCTGCCGGTTTATGTGATACCTGAATTCGCCGGCTTCAATCCGCTCCTTTTGCCCCGGAATATCGAGCTCCATACATCTATAAGCGTTACCGGCCTGCGATTGCAAAGCCCCAAGGCGTTTATAAAAACGTTCATAATTGCGATATCCCTTGAGTTTTTCAAGTCCGTCAAGATATTTACGCAGTTTTCTTTTACGCATGGCCCTCTCCTTTTGCATACGATCCCTGCTCCTGGCAAGGACATAGCATTCGCCCTCTTTTTCGATGTATTTCACATGAACACTGCTGTTTACCTGCTCCCAGTCCTTTTCAGAAAGTTCACTGCTATAATCATCGAGCTGTCTGCGGGGTGTGCCAACAAGATAGCTTATATTGTTCTTACGCATGAACTTGAGCGTAGCTTCCGTTGGTATGCCCCTGTCCATCAGCCAGACCCTGTTGGCCTTGCCGTACATTGTTTCTATCTTGTTGAGCAGGGGTCTTAATGTCGTCTTTTCAGATGTATTTCCCTGAAGTACTTCGTAGTCAAGAGGAAAGCCCTCCGGCGTAACAACAAGGGCTATCAGCACCTGTCTGCAATCACTGCGTCTGTCTTTGCTGTGGCCGAATTCTGACTTGGGATTCTGCTTGCATAGCCCCTCGAAATACGTGCTGGTGATATCATAGAGCAGGATGTCGTACTCAAGGTTGAACATTCCTTGCCAGGTGTCTTTAAGGTATTTGCAAAGTTCGTCTTTGTATGGAAGGATACGGTCAAGACAACGGTAGAGCCTGTTTTTCTCGGCAATCTCAAAATCACAATCAAGGATGGCGTCCATAGCACTCTGGCTGAACCAGTGCTGATGGACAAAGTATTCGGCAGAAGGTTTTATCAGCCTGCTCACCGTAAGCAACTTGAGGACTTTTGAGAATGCGACCGGCGATCTGTCTGTATCAATCCGCTCTGACCAGAAGCGGTCAAAACCAAGCTGATCCCACATCTCAGAAGCCAGCCAGCAATCGCCAAACCTACGCGGTCGTTCCAGTCTCATCTTTGAGATGTTAACCGGTATCGTATCAACATCGTGACAGCTCTGGTTGTCCTGATCAAAAGCAAAAAGGGTTTTGTGTACAGGTTTGTTATCTTCGTTGATTATCTCAATTGATCTCTGCCAGGCCTTCTTTTGAGAGCCGCTGATCTCACCAAGGTAAAGAACCACCTTCTCCACATGCCGATTACCGGAGACCTTCCGCTTCTCAGCAATACTGTAATAGGTGTTGCATTTACCGTTCTTTTTACGCCTGTGCTTTTTCAAATACATACCCAAATTATCGCATAGAAATTCACCTATGCAATAGGGCAGGTCTGTACCAAAGCCAAATCCAGAATCAAAACACCCCTCAAAGGCCAGAAACATCGAAAATATTTTTATTTTTACCGGTTTCGAGACCTAAGTGAGAAATTGGGGTTAGGGGTGTAAAACAGGGTTTATGGTAGCGCCCGCGGCGTTGGTGTGTCGCCAAAGGGGGTCTTAATCTTTGACCTGGCTGCTGTATATTTTGGGTGGCTTCTGCAGCGGCAGATCCATGTTCAGGTGGTGCAGTATCAGACGCTGATCTGCCTCGGGCTCGGTGTACCTCTCCATCAAGAGGTACCGACCGTCAAGTGTTTCAAATGTCACATCAAGCATCTGGATACGGCTCATCGTTTCCAGGGCAGCCTGTGCGGTCAGGCCGCAGGCACTCACCCGCAGCTTATGCCGCAATGTCACCTGCAGGCAATAACTTATAAACGCCACAAAGATATGGGCATCAACACGCTCTTCTTTATGGTGATATACAGGGCGAATGCCAAGATCACTCTTGAGTTCTCTGAAAGACTGCTCAACGTTGCACTGCAGCATATACTCATTCCAGAGTGCCTTACCATCCTTGCCCTTCTGATTGGTCCGCAAAAAGTACTTGCCGTCACGATAGATCATATCACGGTATTTCTGCCGGTTTATGTGATACCTGAATTCGCCGGCTTCAATCCGCTCCTTTTGCCCCGGAATATCGAGCTCCACACATCTATAAGCGTTACCGGCCTGCGATTGCAAAGCCCCAAGGCGTTTATAAAAACGTTCATAATTGCGATATCCCTTGAGTTTTTCAAGTCCGTCAAGATATTTACGCAGTTTTCTTTTACGCATGGCCCTCTCCTTTTGCATACGATCCCTGCTCCTGGCAAGGACATAGCATTCGCCCTCTTTTTCGATGTATTTCACATGAACACTGCTGTTTACCTGCTCCCAGTCCTTTTCAGAAAGTTCACTGCTATAATCATCGAGCTGTCTGCGGGGTGTGCCAACAAGATAGCTTATATTGTTCTTACGCATGAACTTGAGCGTAGCTTCCGTTGGTATGCCCCTGTCCATCAGCCAGACCCTGTTGGCCTTGCCGTACATTGTTTCTATCTTGTTGAGCAGGGGTCTTAATGTCGTCTTTTCAGATGTATTTCCCTGAAGTACTTCGTAGTCAAGAGGAAAGCCCTCCGGCGTAACAACAAGGGCTATCAGCACCTGTCTGCAATCACTGCGTCTGTCTTTGCTGTGGCCGAATTCTGACTTGGGATTCTGCTTGCATAGCCCCTCGAAATACGTGCTGGTGATATCATAGAGCAGGATGTCGTACTCAAGGTTGAACATTCCTTGCCAGGTGTCTTTAAGGTATTTGCAAAGTTCGTCTTTGTATGGAAGGATACGGTCAAGACAACGGTAGAGCCTGTTTTTCTCGGCAATCTCAAAATCACAATCAAGGATGGCGTCCATAGCACTCTGGCTGAACCAGTGCTGATGGACAAAGTATTCGGCAGAAGGTTTTATCAGCCTGCTCACCGTAAGCAACTTGAGGACTTTTGAGAATGCGACCGGCGATCTGTCTGTATCAATCCGCTCTGACCAGAAGCGGTCAAAACCAAGCTGATCCCACATTTCAGAAGCCAGCCAGCAATCGCCAAACCTACGCGGTCGTTCCAGTCTCATCTTTGAGATGTTAACCGGTATCGTATCAACATCGTGACAGCTCTGGTTGTCCTGATCAAAAGCAAAAAGGGTTTTGTGTACAGGTTTGTTATCTTCGTTGATTATCTCAATTGATCTCTGCCAGGCCTTCTTTTGAGAGCCGCTGATCTCACCAAGGTAAAGAACCACCTTCTCCACATGCCGATAACCGGAGACCTTCCGCTTCTCAGCAATACTGTAATAGGTGTTGCATTTACCGTTCTTTTTACGCCTGTGCTTTTTCAAATACATACCCAAATTATCGCATAGAAATTCACCTATGCAATAGGGCAGGTCTGTACCAAAGCCAAATCCAGAATCAAAACACCCCTCAAAGGCCAGAAACATCGAAAATATTTTTATTTTTACCGGTTTCGAGACCTAAGTGAGAAATTGGGGTTAGGACAGTTAAAATCACTTGTAAAGCTAAACCAAGCCAATGTAACTCTAAGCTGGCTCCCAAGACATTGAGCAGCCTTATCACGAGTCTGCAAAGTTACAGATTCACAATTGGGGTCAAGCAGGCGATTGCTAATAGTTCGTATCACCCTGGACAGAAATGATGTATTTTGGAGCTGCAACTTTTCTATGGCTTCCTGGCAACTACGCATTTAGCAGCTTAATAAGATTTGATACCGTGAGTATATCAAGATCGCCAGCCTTTTCAATGAATGGCCGTACATCTGCTATTACTCTCTCCCAATCGAATTCTGACAATCTCTGGGCAATGTGTAATCGCCAGTTTTCGTTTGTTAATACCGGACCTTCCCACCCTGTCTGTTTCAAGGCATTATTGAGCAATTTAATATTCGGTTCCGGCCATGTTCTGTCGGAAAGATACCACATCAAATCATACACATCACGCCCCTTAGTGTATTTACGAGACGATAACGCATGTAGTTTACCGGCCAGTAGAGAGCTTTTGTCATAATGCTGCAGATTCAGCAAAATATATTTTCTAATAATACTCGTCTCTAATCCTGCACCAGCAGGAGGATTGGTATCAATTTCCACCTTGATTGAAATTGTCTCAGATATCAACGGAGACAACCCCAGATAATACAGAAGACCTGGAAATTTGACGAAAGCAGACTTCACGGTCTTTACAGTTTTGGCCTTCACTGTTATTTCATAATCTTCTGCAACAAACCGGCTTTTGATCTTTAACATGTGATTAATAAAGTTATCCTCCACCCCGGGTTTTATCGTAGAAAAGTCAAGGTCCTCTGAAAACCTGGGCAGCGAATATAGGAAACGCAATGCAGTACCGCCAACAAAAGCCCAGTTGACAAAAGCTCCATTTTCCTGAAGGAATTCAAGAGTCCGTGCCTGGAGATATTCACGCACAATGGATCTGGCAAGATTGGTATCCTGAACATTCTCAACCTGCTGTTTTAAAAAATCTCTCATAATTCTATTCCCTCACTCTCATTGATGATAATTTTAATATTTTTGAGTGCTTTCTTAAGTTTTGGACTGTTAAATCTTTCAGCAAACTCATCAAGTCTTTCCTGATTGATCTGCTCAAAATTCTGGAACCTCAATTCCTTTAAAAAACCGATATCTTCTCCGCAGGGGCTCATGTATACAAGGTCAAGCAATGCTTTTTCTGGATATGCAATAAAAGCGGCATTGCCGGCAGCAATTTCAACCTGCCGGTAGCCCCAAAAGTACTTTTTACTGATATGGCGAAACTCAAACCTGCCTGCAGGTGTATCAATTGTCTGTGGTCTGCCGGTTGTGATGCTTGTGACAACCGGCACAAACTCCGGAATAAGGCCATACCAAGCCAAGGCAGAATGAAGGCTTACATAGGATGCCTGCTTAAGCATGTTAGCTACAGAGAATGACTCGCAGGCGACCTTGCGGTAGGGATCTGCAAGGGTATACAGCCCCTTGTGAAGCCTGATAACCCGCCCATCCTTGACCCACCTGCTGATCTGCAAACGAATCTGAGCCAGATTCTCCCCGGCAGCCAAAAACTTCACAGTAAAGGCCGGCAGATTAGAGACCTTATTTAATAAATCTGCAAATTTCATTGCACCAATATATCGTATAAGATAATATTATGCAATAATAATAAAACTATAGTTGTCCTTTTGTGTCCAATTTCTGTCAGTTGCTACTGGCTGGTTAGTAGTTAGTCTTTATTGGGTTCACTTGTCAACTACATGTAAACCCCGTTTAAAGCCCTAAAAGGCCATAAATAACTTTTAAAAAAAGACTTACAAAGCCACACCCGTATTCCTAATCCGAAGGTCGCAGTTTCGAATCCTGCCAGGCGTGTTCCGTAAAACCCTGCAAATCAACAACTTGCAACATTTCGCTTTTTCTGCAATCCGCTGCTGAAGTGCCTGTGTGCCAAATGTGTGCCAAAACCCATGTGGTACAAAAACACATAGCTCCGGTCATTATTATCTTTCAAGGCCGCAAAAAAATCATGCGGAACAGTATTTTGTTATACCCATCTCTCGCCGGGGTACCATGTACAATCAAAAGTCTCTGATTTGTTGATGGCTGAAAAAACAGGTTGAATGAATGTCTTGATTTTTTCGACTACAGATGAAAAATCAACAAGTTCGAGACAGTTCTTGTTTATAAATGCATTCCATTGAATTTGTTTTACAGGGTCATCATAAAACCGCTGCGTAAAAGCTATGGGCAATTCTGTTGGAATGAGAGTCTTACGTTTTTCAAAAGTTAATCTTATAGCATCTTTTATTACAGTTCCTTCAAAAGTAAATTCTTGGGCTAACTGGTGTACATCGTAAAAATCTTTCATGCGGCTGTTGGCAATCCCCAGACTACCATTGCCTCGACTTTTTCTGCTATCACGGTTTCGGGTCGGTAAGCCCTGAAATCAGGAGCTGGCATGTCGAGTATTGCCGGATACTGCACCATTGAAGCGGGCGGATTAACGGAATCTCCAAAGCCAATATCTATTTGCATACACTACCCGGTTTTTCCAATTCTGAATTCAAGTTTTATTCTTACTCCATCATATTGATTGTCTTCGCGGATTGACTGAGCATGGACTGTTTCTGGCAAAAAAGCGATACCGTCTTCAAAGTCTAACTTGATAATGCATATGTCCTGAAATATTTTCGTTAACTCAGAAATATCAGGACTGCCAAAACGAAGCAGATCGAGATCTCTTGTAGGCCGATACTGGTTATTAGTCCAAATTCTGAATAACTGAGCGCCTTTTAAAATAAATTGATCTTGATATTCAGAAATACTCAATCGATACAGAAATCTTTCTATTGCATAGCATACAAGCGTTAGGCCGTGGTCTTGTTTTCTGGTTTGAGAGTAATTTTTTAACCTTTGCTGGATAGAGGCTGTAATGTTTTTCTTTTGATTTTTACTCATAATAAAACCATGCTTTCAAGATATGGGCGCATAATGTTCTCAACTCTGCATATTATTGCGTATTTCCAGAGTTCATCCATAGTAAAGAGTTTGTTTTTCCATCCCTCTCTAAGGGCTTCGAGTGCAACATCAAGACCTGTCTTGTTACGGTATTTGAAGCAATCAGCAACTGTTTTTGCCGCAGAGTAAACTTTTACCTCGATACCGCCAATATTTTTAACCTCAACACCAGATGTAAAAGCCTGGCCAGAAAAACGCACATAACGTACTTGTGTGTTACTTTTGGTTTGAGGTTTCCAGGCTCTTCGTTCTATTGCAATCCATACCTGGAATGGGTTCTGGGTTGTAAAATTGTGTATACGCAGTGCTGAGAGGAGACAGAAAACCCCCTTAGGTACTTGTTTTGAGACTTCGACTATGCTTTGCATTTCTGAAAATTCTTGATCAGGAAGCATATAGAAGCCTCTGGCTATTCTCTCAATCCTGCCATTGGCATTGAGATTCCTGATGTATTGCCGGGAAACACCAAGTTTCTGGATCTCACGAGTTGCCATTATTCCTCGCTTCTTGAGACTTTCAATTACTATTTCAGCTTTGTCTTTCATTTGAATTTCATAAAACTAATCCTTGACATATATAAACAAATAACAAGTATTAGTCAAGTGTAATTTAGGATGAAATAATTTTCCAGACGATATAATATCATAGAAAATTATCCTTAATTCTAAGGGTTTGCTATTTTTGAAGTGCCATTTCATTGAGCGCAGGATTTTTTGAGGTCTGAAAATATTGATATAAATTCCTGTCCGATATTGTTTTATGAGTTGGCTTGGTGACAGTGGTGGTGAGAATAGGGATGTTGGGAAGTTGACAGGATCAAAGTGGAGGTTTTTGAGGTGTCAATTCTGGTGACAGTGGCGATTTTTAATATTTGTAAGTCGTTGTTATTAAAGCACTTAATTTTTTCAGGAATCGGTTTGCAAAACCGATATTCATGGGTTCGAATCCCATCGCCGCCTGTTTGTAAAATCGCTGTTTTTGGCTCAAAATCGGCGTTTTTGGTACCTTTAAGCGGGTTCCCTGCCTCAGCCTTAACATCGGTCAAAAGTCCAGATTTGTTTTTATTTGTACACGTCTGGCGCTCTGTATAGTCATAATTATGGTCATAATTTCCAGTGTCATTTGTACCGGTCTTTTTCTGGCTCTGTTTATAGCTGGTAATATCCGGTAAACGGTCTGCCGCTGTGCGTAAATCATCAACATATAAATGCGTGTAGTAGTTTGCTGTAAGCTCTGTCTTTGAGTGCCTCATCAACTTTTGAGATACGATAAGATCAGCCCCCGATTTTGCAAGCAAGGTACAGTAACTATGCCGCAATGCGTGAAAATCTGCGTCTCCATCGCGTAGGGTGCATTTATTCATCCACGACTAAATCTCTGTTGTGAAATGGGTTAAAGTTCATTATTTGGATCGAAATTATCTGAACATCACACTCATTTATAAGCAACCTTACGAAAAGACGCATCAATTCTTAGCCGTTTTCCGTGGTATGGACGAACCGGTGCTGCAAGTCATAAATGAGTTGTTGAATGTTAAGCTGCCAGTCGATGGTATGATTTCAGAAGACCACCGAGTCTTTCAATGCATTGAATCTCAGCATTATCATCGATTTTGTGTTTCGGCTCGATGAAACCGCCCAATGATTGATGAATGCGTTCGTGGTGATAATACTGGCCGAATTCTTTGAGAACGTATTCAAGCTGTTCTACTGATGTTAAAATAAGCTGGTTCAAACATTCAAATTTTACTGTTTTCACATAGCGTTCTGCGACGGAATTCAAATCTGGGCTTCGTGGTGGAAGCTTTATGGGTTCTACGCCTGAGCTTTTTAGAATTTGATGAAATCCGTGCGACTTAAACAATGGGTCCCTATCATGGATCAGGTAGCGTTTGCCGTTCAGGAAGCCATCCTCAAAGTCTGTGAGGATACATGCAGCCTGCCTCATATACTTGCCGTCCGGCTGAAGCTTGATGGGTGTATAGAAGACCTTTCTGGTTGATAGATCAATCACAAAAAAGACCATACACCTGACCAACCGCCCTCTCAAAAGCAATTCTACCGTGAAGAAATCACATGCAGCTATGACATCCCAGTGGCTCTTGAGGAACTCATGCCAGGTCGATTTGACTGTCAGGTCCGGCTCAGGATCAAGTCCATTTCTAATGAGTATATTCTTGACCGAGGTTTCGCTAATCTCAAATCCAAGGTAGTTGATCTGGTCAGCTATTTTCTGATAACCCCAACGTAGATTCTCTTTCTTAAACTTGACTACGAGCGCTTCTATCTCTGGCGTTATAGGTGGTCTACCGGCCTTCTTAGGATTTTTGAATCCATCATACTTCTCAGCAATTAACTTTCTGTACCAGCGGAGTACCGTATCCGGCGTAAACAGCACAGTGCACTCCTCAAACATTTTACGTGTGAGCTGTTTTGCTTTAGCTGCAATCTTGATACGCTGCCTGTCATTGAGCATAATACGTTTATTCTGCTTCTTCTGCTTTTCAAGCAATACTTCAACCTGAGCCTTGAGGTAGTCAATGGCACGATATAGTTCCTTGTTGATGCAATAAGCAATACAGGCTGCTACTGTAATCCATATTTTCTGTTTCATAGCGGAAAAGAATACAAAAACTCATTCTTTTTGCAAGGGATTTCATACGAAAAACCTATAAATAGTTTATTTGCAATATTTTACAACTGTTTAATTTATGTACCCCGCGTGGTGTGTAATTTTCAAGCACCTCATTGCGGATAATTTGATTGGAGCCACTTTGACGACATTTCTATAAAGTCGCTGAAGTGGTATCCGCCCTGCTGCATGAGCCAGTCATCTGCCAGTATTATTAAGTCCAGAACATCGACCACACAATCTTCATTCAAATCGGCGGCCATCCCATCGCCTGATTTGAAGATTTGCAGGCAGCTGTTGATATTATCAATACCGCCGGCAAGGTTGTGAGATATTGCATCAATATAAAACCTGGCATCAGTGTCAGGGCCGAATATCTGTATGCTGTCAAGGGTAAAGCTATTGCCGTCAAGTCTTCCATCACCGTCTATCCAACCCTGCCACTGCGAATCGTGATCAAGTGACCAACTGTAACAATGCCAGTAACCATCTGGCGTAACTGCTCTTGAGAGGCCCCGTTCCATCTGGCCATCGTTATCAATACATAACGAAACCTCAAGGGACTGTGTTTGAGTTTTCAACCAAAATCCAACGTATCCTCTAAGCGGTCTGAAAACATTCTGAAACGGACTTGCAGAGGAGCCTGAAACCCACCGGATAAACCAGCCGCCCCCGGGGTTCTCTGTAACGTTGGTTGTCAGCGAATCATCTTTTATGATAAACTTTTCAGACCATTGCCCTGTCCAGGAAATTCCCTGGAGCGGTTTTGAACTCGAAAGGGATGCATCTATCCCCTGTGTCGATCCAGAATATCCCGGTGAAAATGCAAAAGTGCCCTCGTAGCCATTTTCAAAATCATTGAACACATAATAATCTTCTGCTTCTCCGCTATAGTTTGCATAAACACCAAGGTGGTTCGGCACTGCCCTCTGTGAGCCTCCTGATGGAGAATTGACAACACGTGGTTCCGGGTCAGCGAAGGCTAACGTAGTTGAACCGCCACCGTCAAACGCTATGCCCTGGTACACACCAAGGCTAACCAGCAATTCGGCAGCCTCGGTCATTGTCATACCTAGGCTAAAGCCAGTCTGACGGCCGTCGATTGTTGCCAGCACCAGCTCGCTTCCATTTTCCCTGTAGCCTGCAACGGTACGCGGTGCCAGCGAAGGATTAGGAGCAAAAAGGTTGTCAACCACTACTACTCCATCCCGGACAATCCATTCACTACCGGGCACAGCATTCCAGCACTGCTGGATAGGTGTGGTAAGACAGCTGGGCAACTCGCCCGCAGGGAAAATCATCGAAGGGGTGTTCCAATATGACAGGTGCAGCGAGACATATGGCAGGGGCCAATGTTCCCATAAGTTGTAATCAACAAAACAGGAGTAGTTATTGCCCTCCGAAGCAACATAGCCCAAAACATCATAGGTTGACATGTTAAAAAAACCACAATTGATGGCAATCTGTGCACCAGAATTGGCAAGAAAAGAAGTTGTCGTAACGGGGTTGGCATCGCCGGATGAGGCTCCGTTATCGGGTGTAATCACAAAACCTATGCCATCGGCATATAAGTCTATCACAACAATGTTAATATTTAAACGTCTTGGAGTTGTCAAGCTGCGGTGAATATGCGTTACGCCATTAAAGGGATGAGTTACCACATCTGTCGCCATGACGGAAGTTGCTGTAAAAAAAACAATAGAACAGATCACAGACAAAAAAACAATATAACGAGTCATTGTATTTACCTTTCAATAGTTTCTGTACAAGCCCAGGGCTTGTTTTTCAAATCTTTTGAGCACTGAAGATATTTTAAACTTATTCTTTCCAATCAGGTATGAGTTTATTCAATTGTTAAAAGGTTCACTCCAATGGCTTGAGATGCCATCTTTACCGACTATGGCACCAACAATGCTGCCGGCAGTCGCGGCGGTATAATCGTTGTCCAGGGCCATAGAAACGTTTTGAGGAATGACCTTTGAAAAAACTGTCCCACCTATCGCAAGACCGAATACCACCATAACAGCGTTATCTTTTGTATAGTCTGTGGATGGAAAATTCTGATCCCAGTACCTTGCATGCTCCTGCATTTTTTGATAGACCAGAATTCTACGGATGCACCCAGGCTACAGCCGATTAATCTGCGGAGAATTGCCTCTTCGAGCTTATCGCGATAACTACCGACCTCAAGGCTACCCCATATCCTGCGAGGTCCGCTCGACTTCAATTTCAGAATTGCGGCATAGTCACTCGGTTCGTCGTCGCAAAGCTTTTTGTCAATTAGCAGAGACTGCAAATCTTTTATCACTTGTTTGAGCTGCCGCTCCACTTTGGATAGGATAGACTTGACGTTTTTTGTGCAAAATTCCTGTTTCAGAGAGGCCCAGCGAGACATCTCCACAATAAAGCGGTTGTAATCTGGCTGTTTTAAATACTTCATTTTAATCTTCCTGCTTAACGGCGGTTATTGCGTAAAGAATTATTGAACTATCGGTCTTTTCACCTTGAATGTCAATGGAAACCAGCGTTTTGTCCGGATTTAAATTTTTCCAGCTGTATTCATGAACACATACCGGCTGGTCTTTGTTATTTTTGCCGACCCAGGCGATCTGAGTATCAGGCCCCACACGAATATCATTAAATGCGAATATATTTCTCCCGTATTTCAAGTTTACAATTTGCTCTGTTTTGTCGCTGTATTTGAAGCTGATAAGGCCAATATTCTGGTTAAACTTATTGCTGAAAGCAGAACTGAAGAGAAATTTAACCTCGCCTGCCTTGACCCCCTCGAAACTAAGCATAATAGATGAAGGAAAATCACCCTTTGGATTCAGGTTTCCGCTCATCAGCACGACATTTTCTCCAACGGAATTCGGCTTTATCAAGTATCTGGTATTATTAAAAAACTGTTTTTCAGCTGGAAAAGAGGACATATCAAAATTTTTACCGTATCCAAGCCAGCCCGAACCCTTGTCGTCGTCTTTGAGCTGACGGTTGTAGAGCCCGCTTAGGTCAAAACAATACCCTTGGCGGTCTGCTATCGCCGGCGAGTTGCGGTACCACTCCCTGTGAAAGAGCTGGGGTGCGCAAAAGGCAAGCTCGTGATCAGCGAAGGCATCACCTGTCCATGAATAATAAGCTGCCAGCAGATAAGCCCAATACTGGTGCCAGCTTTTGACATTGCCATCGATTGCAAAATTGAAACCTGCCCATGTCGTCTGCACAAGCCCATGAAGGTCATTATCGATAACGGCCTTATTCAAGTTTTTAATATTTTCCGGTTCATACCATGATGCCCCGACCGTCTTGAAGCCATCCTCCTTGAACAATTCAAGAGAGGTGTATTTCTCCGAAGGATTTACTTCATAGTGCCAGTCGCAGATGAGAACGTCTTTTGGCAGTGAATCTCTGCGAATTTTAGACTCTTTTGGATTAGGCGCGTGTGCTGAGCTGCTCGCTTCACTGCCGGAGATCAGCATATCACCCCAGATAGCGATTTTTATATCCTTCTTTGCAAACCATTTATGAACCTTGAGCGTATCCTCAAAAAACAGCTCTGAAGCAGTCTTGCCAAATTTGGCACTTCTGTAGGGGAAACGCCCTATAATCGTTACCTCATCATGGCCAATATGAAAATAACGAGGCTTCTTTACACAGGCCTCAAGTACCTCTTCGTAGAGGCTGAACATAAACTCATACGTTCTTGGATTAGTTGGACAATATGCATATGGTAAATCCGGATCTTCGGCCAGGTCAAGATTCTTGCCGTTTACAAACATCCATTCCGAATGGCCTAGACTTGATATAAACGGTATCATCTCAACATTGTTTTTATCGACGCTCTCAAACACCTTGAGAGCCTCCCTTTTATCCATGCCGTAGAGGGGATGTTCGGCTCCTTTTTTGGTATCCCAGTTCACATATTCACATTCCCACAACAGGGTATTTATCTTATACTTTGCCAGCAGGTTTCGTGTTGCGTTGGTGATCTGCGAGCCGGAATTTTTGCCAGAGAAAAAATGCACACCACGAAGCTCAAGCGATGGATAGTCCTTAATACGAACTCCTTTTAATCTCAACTGACCATCTTGAAAGTCAGTCAACTGCAGCAGTGTTGTAATGCCATAAAAACAGCCCTGATCAGTATTGGCGGCAATATACATATTTCCATCAGCCGAGAGAATACAATACCCCTCATCATTATCGGGCAGCTCCAGAGCCTTGCGACTGCAAACTTCTGCTGCAAGCGGGTAACGATGCTTCTGACCGATGACAATGGCATTTTTTACGTCAGCCGGTGCTTTTTCTCGAATTATCTGCGGATGTATATGGTAATAATAATCAAGGTCATCGAGCAGAAATTCAACCGCATTATCAAGCACTTCTGAGTTGCCAGGGCCAATATATATTCGTGTGCTGTCTGTAACTTCAAGCGATGTATCGATATATTCGAGGCTCTTTGGTCTTGGCATTATATAGTCCTGCTGCCACCGTGAAGCTACCGCATCGGGCACCGATGCGAGGGGTACCTGAAAATCAGAGGTGGTTTTTTTAGAAGGCTCAATCTCGCTGCGCATATGAAATTTAATTGTTGTCTTATACTTTACCCCATCTTCCTTGAATGGCCGCTCGAGGTAGCCCAACCAGAATATAGGCGAGAGTTGACTGGCCCAGACATTTTTTCTATAGTCAAAAAGTATCATATCATCACCGGCTTGCGACTGAATTTCGACAGCTCCCAGCCGAGTGTCAATGATCAAACTGTCAAAGCCCCTCGCTATGGTTGATTTATTTAAATCTGCACTGATAGCCTCCAGCGGTATGGCAGCCCTTGATGTATCTTGGCCGGTTTTAACTTCATATTCCTGACCAGCCAGAAGCATCGCATTGATACCGCCTATCTTGGCTTCAAATAATGCAGGCGTCTGACCCTTATAGTCCAGATCGAATTCTATTGAGAAGATGTTTTGCGGCAGCATTATATAGGTTTCCATGCCGGTAACCAACTGCTCAGGGTCAGTTGTGCACACGTGGTGAAGCACAATTTTTTTGCCGCCTTTATACGGGACAAACTCGACCTTTTCAACATATGTCTGTGTCATAGTTGTAAAGTATTTTTCGTTCCAGCCATGTGAAACAACTGCCAGGCTCGAATTTGGACCCGACCCAGCAAAATCGGTAAATATTGAAGTTCCGGCCACACTGAGATTCATTCCGTCGCGGCTGCTGTAATGAAGAGTCATATCACCAACAGTCTCTGTGAAAGAGACTACCTTGCCCTCGGCGTTCCTCCTGACCTGCTGAGCATTTAAAGAAACACAAAACGTAAAAATCGTAAAAAAAATACAAGCTGTAACCGTTATAATTCTCATTTTGAAACCTTCTGATTCTTTCATATTAAGTAAAAATCTGCCGGATGGTTGGCCTTGCAGCCGCACAATATTACCGTCAGCAATGATAAAATAATAAATATTTTTTAATAATCTATCCTCTTTATAAATTTTATTGCTAATTATCCGACAAAGATTTGAGTTGTTTGATAAAATCCTTCATATCCCTGATGCCGCCAAAAGTCAACCAGACGGTTATTATCAAGCCGAGTATATACATACCCCACATCCAGTAATACCAGAACTCAAACCAGAGCTGATCGCTAATACGTTTTCTATAAACAGCGCCCAATATGAACACCGCCAGCCAGACAAAAGGCCATATCAATGACACTGTAGCTATAATATAGTCGCCTTTTGTAAAACTGCGTGAAAAACCAAGCCGTGTCAAGACGGTATCCTTTGCCAGAAAGCTCTCGCTCTGGTCGCCCTCTACCGCATAGCGGCCCCTGTGGAGCAGCTTGTCCATATTGAAATTTGTTCTGCATGTAAGCAGCGATGT
Organism: Limihaloglobus sulfuriphilus; assembly: GCF_001999965.1. Classification (GTDB taxonomy): domain Bacteria; phylum Planctomycetota; class Phycisphaerae; order Sedimentisphaerales; family Sedimentisphaeraceae; genus Limihaloglobus; species Limihaloglobus sulfuriphilus. The sequence continues at coordinate 1,157,332 of NZ_CP019646.1, forward strand.
AACAATATAAATCAGAATACATACACAGCAGGTCATGAATAAAAATTGCTGAGAATTGAGACTATAAATAAACCTGATAAGACCCCAGAACGCTTCGTTACAGTTAATCTTAGCAAGAAAACTGCTCAGACCCTGCCAGAAGGGCATTTGCACCGCACTGTCAATTGCAGAAAGCCCCGACTGAGTTGTTATAATTCCAAAAATCGAAAGTAACAGGCCGCAAGCCATTGCAAGCCAGGCCGCCTTGTTAGTGCCCTTCTTCCAATATAAACCGCCAATAATTACCGTCCCGGCACCTCCAAAGAATATCGAAGCTGTAATCTGGCAATACATCATGATCCGCTGAGAATGCGTAAAACTCAGGCTGAAGACAAACACATAAACCGACACGCCAATTATCGCAAGCCGAAGCAGCTTTAAATGCTGTTTCTGGTTGACTTTTTTCTTTTTGAAAGGCAGTACAACATCCTGCATGAACATAGCACCCCAGGAATGAAGATAAGTATTGTGAGTGCTTATAAACGCCGCCAGCATGGCAGCACAAAAGAGCCCTCTCAGCCAGAATGGTATGATCTTGCCAATCACAAGCGGCAAGCGTATCTGGCTTGTTATCTCATCGGTCTTATCGTGATATAACTGTGCCAGCTGGCCGACCTGCTCGGTGGTCTTCTCTGCTAAAGCCGGTACGGAAGAATAGTCCTGCTCGACAAATCCATCTTCCATCTTTCTGTACAGGCCGGTGAGAACATCAGACTCTGCGACATCGAGCGTGCTTAACAGTTCATAATCCTCCCAGCGGGTGTTCCTGTCTAAAGCATATTCCTTGAGTTTTGTCTGCACCCGATGGGTTGTAACTCCCTTGACCTCCATGGCCTCGGAAGAATAATTGTCGTGTTCGGTATATACGTGAACGGCTATCGGCAAAAACACTAACAGCACCGGCAGTATCGCCCGAAGCTTCCACGGCTCAAGGACCTTTGCCATCTTTGCTTCGTGCGGGTTCTTTGCACAGCAGTTATAGCCAGCAGAGCCCTGCCATGCCAACAACAGATAAAAATCCATAAAGATCGCTATAAAGTAAAAGCTCGGGTTAAAATTGGCGTCCTTGCCAATATCAAACGGATTTACCAATGAATGACCGGCAGGGGCTGCAAGCAGAGTTTCGGCTATCTCGGTCTTTGAAAAGGCGTAGAACAAATAACCTATAACAACAGCAAACACAAGCGTTGTAAAAACTCCCTGGACAAAATCAGTAAACATGACAGCTATCTGGCCGCCGATAAAGGTAAAGAACACCGATATAGCCAGCAAGGCAACCATCAGAAAGGCGTATGTCGATATCTCCCAGTCAATGCCCGGGATACTGAACGAAAACGGCAGATCACAGAAAAAAATAAAGAACCTTGACCCAATCGAAGGAAAGATACCAAAGTTTAAAATCCCGGATGTAAACGCAACAAGACCTGCAAAAACCCTGAATGAGCGGCTGTATCTCATCTCAAAAAACTCTGGAAGTGTCATTGCCCTGGTCTGCCTATATCGGTATATAACCCAACCTGAGAGTGCAAGCAAAACCGCTACCGGGCCATACAGACCGGAAACCATAAGCCACCAGTTACTTGCAAAGCCGGTGTCATAGTTAATCTGAAAAAAGTACATCAAAGATATAACGCCAAGCCCGGCCATACCATTTGAAACTGAAATCATATATCGACCGCCGCACCGCTCTGCAGCAAGAAAACTTTCTACTGTTTTAGAAAACCTTTTGGTGTAAACAGCACAGGCTGTCAAAAAAGCGAGGAATAAAGCAACTATCGACCAGTTAAATAAAGACAAATCAAATCTCCATAATGACTTTCAAAAGTTAGAGAACTAACGCTGATTTCATTCAGCTTGATTGAGCACCCTGTCAACCTTTTGCCATACAGGGTTCATATCGTAAACAACACCATCATCCATGGCCTTGTCAACACCAAAGCAGGTGGCCGCCGAGATCAACGCATCTGACATGCCTGTAGGCGACTCTTTTAAATTCAGTACAGCTTCCGAGAGGCTCTTACAGAGGAAATCATCGCCGCCGGCGTGACTGCCCTTAACCGATGTGCTTATATCTTTGAATTGCTCATCAAAGCCTATTCTACGCACTTCAATCTTGCCGGTGATTGCGTCAGCCCTAATTGCCCCCTCCTCGCCGAGGATATAAATCCTCCGCTCGGGTATTGCCGAAGAGCAGTTTGTGTGAAAAGTGCTGCGAACACCATTTTCAAATTCCATTATTGTGACCTGATTATCTATGATATCCTTTTCATTTAAGAATGGATTGTTGGGCTGGCCCCAGGCGTAAAAAGCTTTTTTGCCCTCGGTGTTTACTCCGAGCTTCTCAATCCAATGCTCATTGCAGGGCTTGAATATGTTAAGCCCGCCAAAGCTTGCAACCCTTGCGGGCCTTGAATTACTCAGCCAGTTGGCAATATCAATATCATGACAGCATTTTTCAAGCAGGTGAGTACCCGAATTTTTTATCAGGCTCCTCCAACCGCCCATAATATAGCCGCCATGGTTGAAATCCAGCGTCTCGTTGAACTCAAAACTCACAATCGAGCCAATCAGACCCGAATCCAGAGTTTCTTTAATCCTCATGTAGTGAGGCGAATATCGTAGGGTAAAGCCTATCATAAACTGCTTGTCAGTGGTTCTCCAGGCCTGATAGATTTTTATACAGCCCTCAAGATCGGTGGCGAGGGGCTTTTCGCAAAAAACATTTTTATTGTTTTCAAATGCCGAAAGTACATGCTCGAGGTGAAAACTATTCCACGAACCAACCAGCACCCAGTCTATCTCAGGATTGCTTACCAGCTTTTCATAGCTGGCATAAACTTTGGGTTTTATATCTAGATATTCGCATGTCTGCTCGATTGACTGCTCTGAAATATCGTTAAGCGCAACTACCTCAACCCTGTTGGTGTGCTTCATCAGTCCATGGGCAACCTGACGTATTCGCAGACCACAACCAATAATGCCAATTTTGATATTGTTCATTAAATCACCTGTTGGATATATTATCCATAATATCTTATCATGGGTATCTTTATGTATTTATAATTAATATTTTCGATATTTGAAAGGTATTTGAATGCTCCTGCCTAACAAGGCAGCAGATTTAACCCGGGTGAGTTGCTACAAAATCGATGTATTTTTACACCAAATGCAGTTTAGCCTGTAACCCTGGAGCTTGCCAGAGTTTTATCCACAAAATCATTGCCAAATTTACCACTGGCAGAATATTTGTCCGCATTCATCTGGTCGAGATCGCCTTTTTTTTCGAGCCAGTTGCAGTACCTGCTGTAGAGGTTTCTGGCCGCTAGGTATGTAGAATTCGGACTCATGAAGTGAGAAAATTCAAACGTTATCAACTTATCAACTCCAGCCTCTGTAGCCGCCTCCATCTTACGATGCAGAACGGGCCAGCTTACAGGCGGAAACTTAATCGGCTTATCACGGTCAAAAGTCTCAACGTTAGTCCAGCTCTTGAGGCCATATTTTCTTGCAAGAGAAGCATTTACATGTAGATAATCAAGCAATTCAGAAAAATCAACATTGCCATCCTGAAACGCTACAACATCTACGCAGTCTTTTATTTCAGCAAAAACTCTATCCCATGACTTCTCGTGTTCTGCCAGGGTGATGGGGTTTTCTGCAAATTGTTTCTTCCCATGGATATATGGTGATATGAGAATGGGCATATCCTTTAAGTCCTTGAGGTGGCGTCCAAGCTGACGATAAACCTTCATTACAGCGGGGTTATAGGTATCAATCTCATGGCTGATATACCAGCCCTTAAATGACTCATGGTGGCCATATTTGTCGACAACTTCTTCTGTAAATGCCTTATTTATATCAACTTCGAGCTGGTATTGGCCCTCCATCCAGTATTTGCCACTGTCATAGGTGCCAAAAAAGAGACTCATCGAATATTTATCGGCAAGGCCAAGAAAAAGACCCAGCAAATCATCAGGTGCACAGACATAGCTGTTATGTTTTTGAATAACAGAGGACTTAAAAGTCGCAAAATCCTTATATCCGTTACGTATTACAATAACAGTATCTATGCCAATCATTTTCATTGCACGAAAATCTGCCTCCCATTCTAATGGCCCCCAGTTGGAAGAGGGTATATCGTGGGTAATCTCGTCAATAAATGTTCCGGTGATCATAATGTTGTTTTTCCAGCGTGTTAAGTTTTTATGTTATGTACAGGCTTTTTATGGTTATCCAGCTCGAAACCTGCAGCACCGCGGGGAATTATTATAGAGGACAATCAGCCCCTCGGTACTCCATTATCGATCAAGCGAGTACCAACTTTATCTCTGGTAGGAACTCTCGAAGCATCTGGATCGCTGACCGACTTTTCAAGCTCTTTTCTATTGTAATCGCCGACATGGCCATCAACAAAGAGGCAGTTGAACTTACCGTCCATTGATTCTTCGCCCTGTCTTCCGCCTGTTTTACCGTGCCTGCCGGGGATTACATATATCTTTTTGTCAGTCGGGTTCATGGTTCCATATGGTACGTAGGCATAACGCTGTCCATCCCATATACCTGTGTTGGTACTGGTTACCTTGAACCAGCTTTCCTGTATAACATCATAGCCAAAATTATACCAACTGGCATCAGCAAACAATATTTTATCACCAGGTCTTTTTATTGACGAAACCCTCCAGAGACTGAACTCATGGTTCATGCCGTATGCGTTACCTGCCGGGAAAACTTCTGGGCGATCTTTTTTTGCCAGACTGGGGCAGTGCAGAATCGAGCCTTCGCCGGCTGTCCAAGTGTTAGATTCCTGGCTGAATTCTGCGGCTACATTAACATACTGACCAATTCCAGGCAGGCTGTAAGACCTGCTGCCGGCCCTTATTGCCAGACGGGGATCATCTGGATGCCACCAGGCGCCTGTAATCTCAGGATGCCAGTCTTTTTCTGCATCAGAATAGGGTATAGCCGATGGCATTTTGCCCTTGTAGTCATGCTGATAGAGAGTCACACCCATAGCTATCTGCCGCAGGTTTGACTTACAGACAGACGACTTACTCAATTCCCGAACCCTGCTCAAGGCAGGCATCATAATTGCCATAAGCAATGCTATGATAGAGATTACGACCAGCAATTCTATTAAGGTAAATCCGCGTTTTTTCATGTCTATGCCTTTATTTATAATTATATTGTTATCTATTATTGTAACCAATTTGAAACTATTACAATCAAATCCTGGAAATCTACAACACAATCTCCGTTAATATCACCTTCAACCGGTCCGGTACACTCGGGAACAAAGATGAATTTGATATTATCAAAATCTATAGTTCCGCTGTCAAAATCTACAGCTGCAAACGGAGCAGAAGAACAACCGATCTCAAATCCATAAATATCAGTTAAATCACTGTACTGGCTCAGGTCGGCAGTTATAACCTTCCAACCTGTTGCCTGGTCTGTAGTTAAGGCTGGATCAGCAACAATATACGCAGCCGGATCCATTCTATGCTCGCCGGTAACACCACCGCAGCCAACACCGCCCTGGAAGAGCTTGATCGTGAAGTACTGTTCATGGCTGTTGCCCTGTGCAAAGTTTACCATAACTTCGAGTTCGTCATACTGGGACAAGTCTTTCGGAGTATCAAATACGTACATAAATTCAGCAAGGCCCCACTCATCGCCAAAACCTAACAGGTCATAGCTGTAACGCAGGAAGTTGCCCTCGGCATTGTTCTGCAGATCAAGGGTTACATCACCGTCTTTATATACAGAATAGTAATTTGCCGGCACTACTTCCCATTCAGTCTGCATAGCCTGTGATGTCGCATAGCTCTCAAAATCATCAACAATCCAGTCGCTGCCTTCTGTCAGGTTGCTGTTTTGCCAATAACCCGAGAACATGGCAATATCTTCATTGTTGACAAAGGTGTCTTTATTTATATCACCAACAAGATACTCTGGAGTAAAACTCCATACAATACCCTTGTTTACATTTGCACCATCAAGCACATCAACTCTCCAGAAGTAGGTTGTATCTACCTCTATTTGTGCTGGCACAACTACACTTGTAGAGGCTAGATCGCTTTCGATCAGCTCGGATGCACCTGGATCAGAGGTGGTGCCAAAATATACATTATATCTCGGCGAAGCAACATTTACCGGCGCCTGCCAATTGAGTTCACCAAGGGTTTCAGACATTGTTACTGTACCAACCTGTGGAGATGGATCCGTTGCCAGCATTCCAGCTGATGTGCTTGCAACCAATGATGCAACCTGTTCAGCGTTCAATGCCGAATCAAAGACATACACCTCGTCCATATCGCCCTGCCATTTTGCATGACCAAGGCTCAAACCGCCGCCACCTATCCGGATAACAGAATCCATAGATGTAAATGCGCTGTTATCCTTGGAAGCAACTAATGAGCCGTCAACATATAAAGCTATATCTGCTGTCCCGTTGCCCTTGTCATTCCAGCTGAAGGCATAGTGGAACCAGGTTTCCTTAGTCACTGCCGGCGTGGTCAAAACCTTCCATGCATCATTAGCGACACGGGTTGTTACTGTGTATGGCTCTACTACGCCATTATTATCGAAGAATGCATAGGATTTCCACGCCTGATTATAACCCTCTGGAGCAGAATCCCAAAGCAATGGGTAATACTGATGCACAGCATCAACATCCAATCTTGCCCACATGGCTACAGTTCCGGTTGCTCCCGGATTTGCAACCGCAAGCGAGTCTCCGCCTCTGAGCCACCAACCGTTATTGACAAATTCACCATAGCTGCCTGCAATACCGCCCTCAATGATATTAATCTCTCCTGCAACCGGTTTTGTTATAGTACCATCTGCCGATGTTGCCAGTTGATCATCAATATAGGTCGCACCGCCAAATGACGTATCACTGAAGGGTATATGCGAAACAGCTACCAGCCGGTCGCCGGCGACAGCTGTCTTGAATGACCAGACAACGGCTTCATAACTCGAAGCACCATCGATAACCTCGACTTTCCAGTAGTAATTTTTGCCGCTTTCTACGGTTATCTCTGTACTTGGAGCAGATGTTGTGATCGGCGCAACTCCAGTAAAATCAGCACTCTCAGTAGCAACATAAACCTTGTACTCAGGTGAGGCTATCCCTGTTGGAGCCGTCCAGCTGAGCGTTATATTTCCTTCTTCAACTTCACAACCTACGTACGGAAGCGGCTCTGTCGCAACGCTGCCGCTCTCAACATTGGCGATAAGTCCTGCAATATCAGTCTCGCTGAGAACACCGTCAAAGATATACAATTCATCCATCTGCCCATTAAACTTATACTGGCCGGACAGGCCGCCGCCCGCGTTAAATTTACTGCCCGGGGCTGTCCATTGCTGAGCAGTACCGGTCTGTGAATCAACTAGAACACCGTCAACATATACATAGCAATCAACGTAATCGCCATTTCTTTTCCAGGTAAATGTATAATGGAACCAGGAACCAAGTTCAAAATCCTGACCAATAAGTAATGCGCAACCCGGCCAGCTGCCAACCTTGCTGTAAAATTTGCCCGCATTCGAGTCGTTGTACATTTCCCACATCCATCCGCCTGTACCTGCATCCCAGACATTCTGATAATCGTAATTATGATCAATATTGAGATACATTGAAAGGCTGCCCTCTTGAGCCATTGAGTGGCTCAATTCAAGGTGGTCGCCCTGACTTGCGGCTGTGGGATTAGTGAATTCGGCGGCTTTGCCTACCGGGCCATTAATAAAGTCGATAGAACCAACGCCGCCCCCCGCATCATCTACAAGACTGGCGTTTCCAAAATTGTCTTCAAAGGATAAATATTGAAGCGCAACAGGGCTGGTTGCGGCGGACATACCGCAAATACATAACGAAATAACTATAATATGTATCGTCTTGATCATAATTTATAAATCCTTTAAAAACAAATTACCTTATTAAATCTGGCAGGAACGGGCCGGTACCCGCTCCTGCCGTTTGTTATATTCTTTTAATATTTAAACTTTCCTGCGAATACGAAGTGCAAGTGTACCAATGCCCAACAGAACCATTGTTGCCGGCTCGGGAACAAGCTCGCCAAGCTCGGCTCCTGAAAGTGCCTGGTCAAATACATATACCTCGTCCATATCGCCCTGCCATTTTGCATGACCAAGGCTCAAACCACCGCCGCCTATCCGGATAACAGAATCCATAGATGTAAATGCGCTGTTATCCTTGGAATCAACTAATGAGCCGTTAACGAACAGGGAACAATCCATTGTTCCGTCGCTATTATCACTCCAGGTAAAAGCATAGTGGAGCCAGCTTTCTTTAGCCTGTGAAGTCGCGGTCAATACTACCCAAGAATCTTGGTTGACACGGTTACGAATGGAATATGGGTCTTCCAGACTATTGTTAACTGAAAACTCAGCATAAGATTTCCATGCCTGTGTTGCACCTGCCGGGGCCGAATCCCAGAGAAGCGGATAATTTTGCCATACGGCATTGACATCCAGCCTTGCCCACATAGCGACGGTACCGGTTGTACCTGGATTAGCAACTTCGAGTGAGTCTCCACCACGCAGCCACCATCCATTGTTCACAAATTCGCCGTATTTACCGACAACGCCGCCCTCTACCAGGTTGATTTCACCTGCGACCGGCTTGATTGTCGTACCGTCCATCGATGTTGCCGTCTGGTCATCGATATAGGTTGCACCGCCAAATGACGTATCTTCAAAAGAGATATACGAGGTGGGAGCCGGAAGGGCAAAGACGCTGGCACTAACTAACATTACTGCCACTAACATTGTTCTTGTACTTAACATAAGTATTTCTCCTAACAATTACCAATAACTTATTTCACAAAAGTAACACACTTCTGTTTTGGGAAAACGTTTACCTTGTACAAATTACCATCTTATGGCTTTTATTCAACCTTTTTTTCATTTTTTTTACGTCTTTTTCAAGAAAAATATATAACATTCAGCAATAAAAGAGTTTAAAAGAGAGATACACTTAAAAAAACAAGGCACACGTTTTACTTTTTTCTTTGTTTTTTCGTTTCGTGCCTTATAATCCAAATATAAATCAAAGTTCTTGAAAGTATAACATGAGCAAAGAAAAAAGACCTACAATAGTCGATATAGCAAATAGCCTGCAAATTTCGCCGGCTTCTGTCTCACGCGCCCTGAGAAATGCAGGAAAGGTAGGTGTAGATTTAAGAAAGAAAATCCTCATCGAAGCCAAACGTATCAACTATCAACCCAACTTTGCAGCCAAAGCCCTGCGAAACCAGTCATCACAGCTAATCGGGTTGATTATACCAAACTTTTTTTCCTTTCAAATCGATGAGCTTGTGCGAAAAATACAATATTATGTACAAAAAAAACACTACGGCATAATACTGGGCGTTACTGAGTGGGAAACCGAAAACGAAATCGAACAGCTCGAATTTATGGCCGAAAAACGGGTTGAGGGAATCATAGTCAAATCCAAGGGAATGCACCAGACAATTGACAAGATACAAGAGCTCTCAATGGACGGGATGAGAGTGGTAAGCCTGCTGGACAAAGTAGATATACCCAACGTCAGCTCTGTTCTTGTTAACAATGCTATGGGCGGCTACCTTGCAACAAAACACCTGCTTGAAAAAGGACACCGAAGAATTCTATACGTAACATACCAGCAAACACAGTCGAACGAAGGAAACGATTCACACTTCTCCAGAGAAAGATACTTCGGCATGCTCAGGGCATATGCAGAGATGAATATTAAACGCCCCGACAACCTGGTATTCTATGACAAAAGCACCAACCAGAACCATGATACTGAAGCGCATTTTAAGGAGTACATCTCCAGGCACACAGACTTTACAGCCATTTTCGCCTACGACGACCAGATCGCTGCCGGCGTATCCAGAGCAATAAGGTCCCATGGATACAGCATACCAGAAGATTTTTCGCTCGTGGGTTTCGACGACAGCATATTTGTAAACAAATGGAGCAACCCACCCATCACTGTAATAAAACAGCCTGATGATGAAATAGCTTGCGAAGCAGTCAGGCTACTGGTCAACGACAATAACAATGAGCTACCCCCAGCGCATTCAGTTGTAATTAATCCCGAACTGATAAAACGAGAGTCTGTAGCAAGTATAGTTGTCAAGCAGCCATGAGGCCACTTGTACTTGTCAAGCGTTCACGAGACCATAACAAAACGGCCGTACGGTGCATTTATTCATCCAGGATTAAATCTATGCTTTTAAATGAGTTAAATTCAACATGCTTGGTTGGAAATGATTGATAACCACTCACGGTTACAAGCAAAATGGGGAGAAATTTGCTTCATTTGTAGCTGTTTCTCATGATACGGACGCACCGATGCTGTAACTCAGACTTGATTTATTAGGAATTAGGCTGCCAGGCGGTGGTAGGACTTCAGCAGCCCGCCGAGGCGTTCGATGCACTGGATTTCAGCATTGTCATCGATTTTGTGTTTCGGCTCGATGAAACCGCCCAATGATTGATGAATGCGTTCGTGGTGATAATACTGGCCGAATTCTTTGAGAACGTATTCAAGCTGTTCTACTGATGTTAAAATAAGCTGGTTCAAACATTCAAATTTTACTGTTTTCACATAGCGTTCTGCGACGGAATTCAAATCTGGGCTTCGTGGTGGAAGCTTTATGGGTTCTACGCCTGAGCTTTTTAGAATTTGATGAAAACCGTGCGACTTAAAAAATGAGTCCCTATCATGGATCAGGTAGCGTTTGCCGTTCAGGAAGCCATCCTCAAAGTCTGTGAGGATACATGCAGCCTGACTCATATACTTGCCGTCCGGCTGAAGCTTGACGGGTGTATAGAAGACCTTTCTGATTGATAGATCAATCAGAAAAAAGACCATACACCTGACCAACCGCCCTCTCACAAGCAATTCTACCGTGAAGAAATCACACGCAGCTATGACATCCCAGTGGCTCTTGAGGAACTCATACCAGGTCGATTTGACTGTCAGGTCCGGCTCAGGATCACGTACGGTGCATTTATTCATCCAGGATTAAATCTATGCTTTTTAATGAGAGAGAGCTATGAATATTTTTACACTACGGTTTTTTGCACTGCTTTAACTGTGAGATAAATTTTTATCCAACCCATTTTTCGATTGGACTCGAAAGAAATTCTTCTATCCTAATCCCCTGTCCACCGACAAGAAGCTGCCGTTTTACATTAAATTCTTTGGAGAATTCCTCCATCCCCGGCAAGCTGTATTCTTTCTTGCCACTTTTGACCTCGATAGCGACTACTGTTTTGCCGGATTCAAGGACAAAATCGACCTCTTTGTTTCGATTTAGCCAATAATAAACTTCTATGCCTTTTCCTTTAGAACTATTGATTAAATGAGCACCAACTGCTGATTCTGTTAGCCTGCCCCAGTATTGGCGATCATGTATAGCTTCCGTGTAGGAGAGGCCTGACATCGCGGACATTAGAACGGTGTTTAATACAAGTAATTTTGGGCTTGAACCCCTTTTGCGATGAGTTTTTCCTGAAAACTTTTCCAAGCCGGCCAGCAGACCTGCACCGCTAAGCAAATCAAGGTAATGTGCCAGTGTAGTTGTATTTCCTGCATCCTGTAATTGTCCTACCATTTTCTGATAAGAAAGGATCTGTCCGGAATATTCGCATCCCAAATGAAACATCCTTCTAAGTAACGCCGGCTTGTCAACCCTTGTCATCAATAGGATGTCTCTCGATATAGTGGTTTCGATAAGTGAATCAGCTATATATTGTTGCCATCGCTGTTTGTTATTTGTTAGCTCAGCAGCACCAGGGTAACCGCCGTGATAAATGTAATCTTCAAGAGTCATACCAAAGCATTCGTACATTTCAGCAAAGGACCAATGCGCCACATATATGGTTTCAAATCTGCCGGCAAGGCTTTCAGTCAAACCTTTTTGCATGAGAAGAGGAGATGAACCAGAAAGAATAACTTTTAGATTGATGTCATTCGCAGTGTCTTCATCCCACAGCCTTTTTACAGTTTCTGACCAGCCTGAAACTTTTTGAACTTCATCAATCACAAGCATGGCAGATGAGTTTTTATCTTCTGAAATTTTGAGTCTGGCTATATCCCACTGCTGGCTGAGCCATGACCGGTCTTGAAGGGTGGGCTCATCTGCAGAAGCGTAATGAAAGGCTAATCCGCAGTCTTTGAGTAACTGTCTTGCAAGGGTTGTTTTACCAACCTGACGGGGTCCAGTCAAGACTTGAATAAATTTCCGTTTTTCCTTTATCCGACTTAAGATTTCTTTATAAATAGGTCTTTTGTATTCTTTAAACATTCGAAAATCCTTTACAAATTACTCAATACAATGAGTAATATTACACGATACTTATGTCCATTTCAAGCAAAATATTGAAAACACACTAAATTGTTCTTATTGAGATAGTATGTAGTTGTTAAGCCGTTATAGGACCACCCATGCTTGACTGCAGCACGTGACTGCAATTCGGCTATCTCCTTGAGATTTTATTAATCTCTAGAAGATTTAACATTAAATGCCGAGGATGATGGTAATTTTCAATTCGCTTGATGTTAAATTGAAACACTCCGTCACGTGGAGCCCACGGATTCCAAAGTGGCAGACCGTATCTCTCTAAAGAGACTTTTTCTTTCACATAAGAAAGTGTCCTGTGAAACCATTTTTGAGCCCATTGTGATTTTTTTTCAGACATTAACAAGAGCGTACCGATGAGCACCTCTTCCTGCAGCCAGCCGGCCTTGTCAAGAATCCAGTCGTTACATTCGGCATCTTTCAAACAGCGAAAAAAACCGCCGTATTCTTCGTCCCATGCGGTTTCAAGGTGAAATTTAAAACACCTTTCTGCCCTTTCAAAGAGTTGATCATCTCTTATTCTCTTTGCCTCGTCCATTATCATCCAAAGGATTTCGATAGCATGGCCGGTATAAAACATATTCCTGTATTCATTTTGAGGCAGGGAAAAATCATGGTTAAGGACTTCATTGAACAGCTGGTACCGAGGATTGTAATGATGATCAAAAACAGCGTTAAGACATCTCTCACATATATTTTGTAACTGGTGGTCATGTTTAATTCTAAGCATCTGGGTGCATACACGCAGCAGAACCATCCAAACTCCTAACAGCCGTGCGCCTGGAACGTCACTTTTAGAATTCATATAGACTCTCGGTGCAGACGGAGCGTAATCCGGACGATCATAGATTCGTACACATTTACAGACAATACTTTTTGCTACATCCCATAACTCTTGATTATCCGCTGCTTTGGAACATTCAGCAAACCCTTCGGCAATAAACAAATCACCGTAAACCTGGCCGGCGACATCAACATACTCGCCGCCGATTAGAACCCCTTTTTCGCAACTTATAGGCTCACCATCCCGTGTAAACTCCGCAGACCAGAGGTTGCTATCTGAAGGTTTTCTGCGAAGCAGGAAATCAGCTGCCATCTGAGCTGTTTTCAAATGCCTGCCGTCTTGTGTTAAATTGTTATACAGGAATGAATAGACCCATATACCTCTGCCGTTGTACCAACTGTTTTTGTTTGTTGAGAGCAGATTTCCACTCTGATCAGCTTCACACATAAAGCCGCCTTTTTCATGGTCTATGATATGGGCGTCCATGAAAGGAAGAAAATCGTCAAACAGCCATTTCTCATACTGTTTCTTCAGGTTGGATACATCGATTTTATAATCAGACATAAGCAAATGCCTATCAAAAGGTTGAATCCGGCTTTAGTATTTCTGAAACCGTCAGGCCGAGAAAACCTGTAGTCCTTACAAGCTCTTTTATTCCGTAAGCCTCACTGTTTTCTGGGACAAGCATGTAAGCAAAAAATCGCTTTACAGCTTCCTTTACGTCTGCATCCTGCTGAATGTGAACGTAATACCAGTTAAGCAGTGAAACAACCCCGGGGCTTCTCTGCTGATCAGGGCTTCTCAACTGTCCCCATGTGCCGTCATCGTTTTGGTTTCTGAGAATCCAGTCTATTGTCGGGCGTATATCTTTTGCAAACTCGGCCCTCTCTATGTCGTTCATAAAACGATATACTCCAAGGAAAGCCTCCGAACAATATGTCAAGGTATCGAGCGGCCAGGTGTCGAGTTCTTTGCCGTCAAGCATATAGGGTATCTCACCGTCAGCCTCTCTTACCTTTAAAAGCCAGTTGACGGCGTCTGTTGAAATATTCCTGTATTTTGGCTCATTTGTGAGTTCATACATCTGACTCATGAAAGCACCTGCCGTTGTAGCAGTTGATATGGTATATGGCTCCATGCTCAGGTGCCCTCGGTAATAACCGCAGCCCAGAGCACCTTTATGTTCACCTGATTTTATAATAAAGCTGCCGGTTGTATCTCTGCCCAAAAACTGAGGGTCTCTTATGCTGCCCTCTGTGACGAATAATGCCATTCTTTTAAGGCAATCAAGGTATATTGGCTGTCTTTTAGAATCCGCGTGTTTATATATTACCGATAAAGCGGTTGCCGCTGTTCCCATATCTCCAAAATATATATTTGAATAAAGAACGATTTCACGCCTGGGAAAATCAGCCCAGAATCCGCCCTGATTTATCTGTGATGTAATAGTCAGCTGCTGCTGATTACAAAAGCCATCCGCCCATTTTACAGCCTCATTTTTGTACTTCTCTTCACCTGTAAGCCTGTATGCGGAAACCAGAACCCGTGCGAAATTCCCGTTTATAAATATTGACTGGTCAGTATCTTCAGTATTTTTCAGTTGTCCGCTGCCAAGGTCAAGGCTCATTATCCAGTCTGCAATATCTCTAAGGTAATCAGTGAGTAACACCTCTTCTTCCGCGGTGAATATTTCAGGCGGCAGTTTTGCCTGCGTTTGAAAGGAACCGAACAGACATATACAAACAATAACGCTGATACATAAATGGTTTTTCATGAGGACTCCTGAATTAAGTGTTATGCGATTTAGTTTTTTTTGCAATCAGCAGAAATACGCAGCCTACTGCCATCATAGCGGCGCCAACAGCTATACTAAGCTTGCCTTCAGATATATTGGTAAAAAGAACAGATACCGCCAAAACAAGGCCGATGGCGAATGTTCCTATTGATATTATTGGAAAAAGCGCTTTGACCGAATCGTTTTTCTCAGTTACTGTTGCGACATCAGTTTTTGATGCCGCATTGCTTACGAAACGGTCAACTTCTTCACTCCTTTGAGCCGAATCCGGTTTTAAAAATGTACCCGCTATAAGACCGGCAACAGTCGTTAAAGAGGTAATAGAAGTTATAACCTGTTCCTCTCGAAGATATGGATACCATCCGCCAATCGCGAATGCCGTTAATCCTGTTATTATCCCTGCAGAAAATCCAAGCAGCCCGCCAAAATTGGAGATTCGTCTGGAAAACATACCGACCAGCATAGGAATCGCAACCGGCGGCAGAAACAGGCCGAATATCTTGACCATCACCCTGAACAGGTCATCAGAACCCTGAATCTTTCTGATCATTATAGTTATGCCGATAACTACCAGGCCGACAATAAGAGTATTTACTCTGGCAAAGAGCATAAGTTTCCTGGCTGAAGCCTCTTTGCTGACCATCCTCTTATAGATATCATTTGTAAGTACAGAAGCAATAGCATTGAAATCACCGGCGAGCATGGACATTGTTGCCGAAAACATGGCTGCTATAACCATCCCTATCATACCAACAGGCAAAACAGACTTGCAGACTATAGCATAAACCTCGTTGCTGTTTTCAATCTCCGGCAGGAAGACCCTTGCTGTCATCGCGGGAATATAGAATATCGGCGGGCCCACAAAGTTCAATATCGCGACCAGATAACCGACCTTGCGTGCGTTTTTATCGCTGCTTGTTGAGTAATACCTTTGAACGAGTGCCCAGGAAGTTGTATAGTTAAGCAGAATTATGAAAAAGAACACAAGCAGGTAACCCCAGGTGTATTTTGTGTTTATAAGACTGAAGAAACCTTCCGGAGCCGCCTCTATAAACCCCTGAAAGCCGCCGGCCCTCTTGAGCGTCAAGAACGGCAAGACCAAAACCGCTGCAAGCAGCACGACAAACTGTATAAAGTCTGCTACAAGAGCCGCCCAGAGGCCTCCCATGAATGTATAGCTTATCATTATCAGCCCTGATACAATGATTGCCGGAGCCAAAGGAAATCCCATGCCGGCAGCCACGACAGTGCCTATCGCAAGAAGTTTAAGGGCATCATCGAGTATTCTTGTTGGTATTCCAACCCAGACCAATCCCTGCCGCATCTTATTTCCATATCGAGACTCGATATATTCAAGCGGGCTTGTCTGGGCGATCCGCCTCCACCTGGAAGCCATGAATTTGGCCCCTATCAGCATTGCCGGCACAGTCAGCCAGTATATAGTAACAGCGACGAACCCGTACTGATAGGCCAGGGCAGAATAAACAACAAATCCCAAAGCGCTGAAACTGCACATATAGAAAGAGATTCCGGCAAGCCACCATGGAACCTGTTTGCCGCCGCCGAAAAAGTCTCCCATGTTTTTTACTCTTCCCTGAAAGTATATCCCGATTCCAACCATGACGGCAAAAAAACCGGTTATAACTGCGTAATCAGCGAAGTAAAGGCCGTTATCCATTAAAAACTCCAATATTTTATAACTAAATTTCTATATTCAGGATTCCGGCAATATTCCGGTACATAATCTTATCATAAGCCTGAGAACTGATTTTCGATTCATCCCTTGCAGCCTGGAGCCAGGGGATGTGTTTTCTCTCGTTATCGGGCGAGCAGTAATCCAGACCGAACAGAAGTCTGTCCTGAAACCTTTCTATAAATCTGTATGCGAATTCAGTATCCCGCAGGAACGCATTGAGCCCGCTGTTGGCAGAAATATCTCCGTAGAGATTTGGATAGTCTTCCATAAGCCGAACTACAGCACCGCCTTCAGCGACAGGGCCTTTGGGGTAGCCGGCCTTTTCTTCTTTGGTAACTTCCCCGCTGATCTCTGCCCAAAAGCCCTGTGAATGGCCGAAGAACTTCAATTTCGGAAACATCTTTAAAACCTTCTCAAAGCGGGGGAATCCTACATCATCCATCAAACCATAGTCATTTGAAGCCTCGATTGAAGTATGAAATGTGACAGGAAATCCAACCCTTTGGCACGCCTCAAATAAATTGAGGATACGCGGGTCATCCCACCATATCTTTGCGGAAATCTCACCAAGGCCCATACAGCCGGCAGCTTTGTACTGGTTAAGGATAAACTCAAAGTGGTCTGCAGTCACATTGAGCAGAGAACCTGTAAGCCGCGGATCTACATTGCAAAAAGGAATGAATCTGCCGGGATATTTTCTACATATTTCAAGCACTTCGTAAAGCCCCTGATACTCCGGCAGTATTTCCGGATTGCTCATCGGCAGTATAACGGCCTTGTCAATGCCGAATTTATCCATTACGGCAATCTGCTGCTCAGCCGACATAAAGGTTGTCGCCTCCGGAGTGTAGCGGATTCTGGGGTTCATTAAAACATGCGAGTGTGCGTCAATAATCATTGTAAACTTTCCTGAGCTTTTTAGAGACTGACTGTTCGTCCTTCTCTGGCTGACTTATAAATCGACTCTATGAGCTTAACGGATTTGGAGGCCTCAGGGCCGCTGATCTTGAATTCGGTTCCAGTCCGTATAGATTCTATGAAATCCTCAAAACATTTTGTATGGAGAGTATGGGCTATCGCCTTTGGGTCTGAAAACCCGCTTTTATAGTCCATATTTGCGTACTTTTCAAGAACCTGCTGGTCTCCCGGCTCGCTGTTTTTAAATTCAAATACTGTGTAGCTGTCTTCAAGATAGACGGCCGTTCCCTCTGTGCCCATGATTTCCAGACGTTTGGGCTGACCGGGGTAACAGGCGGTTGAACCGTGAATTACACCCAGCGCACCATTTTTGAATTTCAGTGCCGCCGCGGCAGAATCCTCTGCCTCGATATCTGGATGGCCTACCCTGGCGGTAAACGCATTGACGGATTCAATGTCCGGCATAAGTTCGCAAAGTGTATCTATCATATGAATAGCCTGATTCATCAAGGCACCGCCGCCGTCGAGCTTCCATGTGCCGTGCCAGGAATCTTTATAATAATCGTCAGACCTCCACCATGGAACATAAACTCCCGCAAAGGTTATCCTGCCGAAGCGCTGACGTTTGATAGCGTCTCTGAGCGGATCAAGCGACTCTGAATATCTTGTCTGAAATATGCAGCCCAGCTTTGTTCCGGCTTTGTTATGAGCATCAATTATCTCATTTATCCTCTCAACAGTAACTTCCAGGGGCTTCTCAATAATAGTATGTATCCCATATTGAGCTGCCGTAATTGCAGGATCCCTGTGCAGACCGGAAGGTGTTGCGATGGTTAAGATATCTACATCAACGCTTTTGAGCATGTTTTCAAGACCATCAAAAGCGGCGCAGCCGTACTGGGATGCTAATTTATCCGCTTTTTCCGAATCAATATCGCATATTGCAGCAAGCTGTGCATCCGGTATGTCCTTGACGGCTTTTGCATGAAACTCAGCTATTACGCCGGCTCCGACTATGGCTATTTGTAGTTTGCTCATTTCATTATCCCCTAACTATTTGCTGTTTGCGTTACTTTTGAAAAAACTGCTGTACCCGCCGTACTCTGTCTGCGAATCGTTGTCTCCATCTGCAAGCAAGTCAATATTCTCTACGACTTTCCTGTATGCATTTACATGCTGATCGATTATATCTTTACGGAAATGCTTGAACCATGGCACCTCAAAAACCTGTTTGACTATTGACTCGGCTGCAGGCAGCGATTGAACCATCTCTACACTGTCGGGTTCGGGATGGTTTGCAATCTTTGTCGGGCGGCCCTCGTTAAATACATCCATTTCGGTAAACAGAGGATGCAGGTGTAAGGGCTTATTACAGCCCGGATTACAGACTGTCCCCTCAGCCTCAAGCGCTGCGGAGAACCTTTTGAGCGAAACCCCGCCAAGCTGATCTTTATCGTATTTGAAATGGGGATAATACCAGCCTCCTTTTGTAATCGAACCATAAGGGACTTTTCGCATAGTGGATATTCCGGGCAAATCTTCAAGCTGCTCGCAGAAGTAATTCATAGCTTTGTCAATTTCCTGCATTTGCTTTGAAAACATTTTCAGCTGAACAAGACCAAAGGCCGAGGTCAACTGATGCATACGGTTTTTGGCACCGCCGCATGGCAGCCCTGCATATTTTTTCAGATGACTGCTCGTTATCTCATTATGCCTTACATAATGGCCCCACAACAGAGACCGCTGATAAATTTCACTGTCATTTGTTATGAGTATGCCGCCCTCGCCAATAGCAAATGCCTTGCCGGTCATAAGTGAAAAGGCAGCAACATCACCGAAAGTCCCTGCCATCTTGCCGTTGTACAATGCCCCGTGCGCATGTGAGCAGTCTTCGAGCACTTTCAGGCCGTGCTTTTTTGCTATTGCCATGATGGAATCCATATCGGCAGGGATACCCGCATAATGAACAACTACAATTGCTTTGGTACGTGGAGTAATTTTGCGTTCAATATCTGCCGGGTCAATATTAAGAGTTTCAGGGTCTATATCGGCAAAAACCGGAGTTGCCCTAAGCAGAAAAGCCTGAATGATTGACGCCCAGAATGTGATTGTGGGGCATATAACCTCATCGCCGCTGCCTATCCCCAGAGCATACATTGACTCGAGTATGGCTGATGTGCCGTTAGGGCAGGCAAGGGCATAATCTACACCGTGCCATTTGGCGAACTGTTTTTCAAATTCTCTTGTCTTGTCCAAACCTGACATATTTCCGGCACGAAGCACCTCGAGCACCGCCTGTTCATGTTCGGGTGTAACTATAGGCCAGGTAAACATATCGGCCTGTTCGGCTGTAACTTCTTTGTCTCCGCCTAAAACAGCGAGAGAACCGGAAGTATTTGTTTTTTTCTGTGTGTACATGTAATAGAACCTCTTATTTGATTTTCGTTTAATTTCTGTCTATAATACGCTCTTTAATACCCCAGCTCTGAATCTTATCAAAACTCAACAATGCTTTTATATTATTACATTCAAAACTAATTTCAACATTTCGGGCGGCAGTATCAGATATATTTGCAGCTATTACCAGAATCCTGCCGTCAGTGAACTTATAACCTATTACTGAAATACTGCTATTGTTACATTTAAATACTCTGCGGGCATCTGAGGGTGAATTCAGTATTTCTGCATTGTCCCAATCGTATTTGCTCAGAATCTCCCAGTACGGCCAGACCCACTGGTTGTTGGAGGCATCCGCTCTTCTTGAGAAAAGCTCTGTGCCGTCAGAAGAATTAAAACCCATAAGAATCTGCGGAAAGAATCCCCAGCCGGCCATTTTGGCCGCGCCCATAGGGCTCCTGAAATCCGCGGACTCTTCCGGCCATGGAGTTACAACATTGCCCGCAAGAAAACCGTCATAAACAGCTTCATGGACATCGCCGCTGAACATATCACGAGTCGGCCCCGCTTCTCCCGGCGTGTCCGCATCCCAACCCAGATTTGACAGAACACCTGTGTTCATACTGCCCTGGTGGCCGATTAGAAAGCCTTTGTCGCCTACGATATTTCTGAGCTTCCTTGTAAACTGCATATACTGCTTTGCCGGCAGGTATGTTCCATCAGGCGAATAGTGCATATCATGGACCTCAACCTCGACAGGCTGGAGATATTCATGAACCGCCCGTCCGGTAAAACCATGCCAGTCAGCATAAATGCCGTCATAATCTTTCGTAAGGTATTTTTCAAAGAACATGGTGCTTAAGGCGTAATCCTCGACACCTCTCATATATAAACCAACCTTAATGCCCCTGCTGTGAGCATGTTTAATCATCCTTACAAGCTCTTTTTCGTCGCGAGGAATTGAATAGTCGGCATGAGGATTGCCGTTCGAGCCGCGATTCTGCATCCATTCGTGATGAAGCAGCAGGATACTTCCGTAATTTTGAGCCATAAGATCGATCTCTTTGTTGGATGGATACCAGCTTTCCTGATCAGTTATCGCATTAAGAATGGCAAGAGCCTTAATCCGGTCGCAGTCTTTGGCGTTCTCCTGAATCGCGTCGAGAACCTCATTCATTTTATCTGGATCGTTACTGACCCAGTATTTTGCTCCCTTCCCTGATAATTCCTTGAGCAGATCAAGTGCTTCGCCTCGAGTCATCTCCGGCATACGCTCTTCAACTGCACGCATTATAGCACCGGGCTGTGAGGCAAAATTGATCCAGTGATAAATCCTCTGGCCGATAACACTGCTTTTCTGTGTTGATTTAATACCCGCTCCAAGTCCCATTGCCGCAGTATTATGATACACGCCTGGGGATACCAGCCGCGTTTTGCTCTGGGATAAAATCCATTTATATGAGCCGCCCTTGTTTATAAAACCGGGCTCTCCGGCGATATTTCTCCCGTCCTGGACAACAACCTCTACTTCGTTTGTAAAACTGATTGCCGGAGATTGTCCGAAAGCGATCCTTGCAGACGGTCTTGCCATGATGAGTTTCTCTTTGGCAATGTTTTCATTTCTGAAATAATCTGCATTTACTACCTTTTCTGTGACCTCAAAACATATTGAAGCCTTGTCAAAACTGAAAGTCTCTTCAAGACACTCAACATAGAAATCGACAAACACGGCTCCTTCGGGACAAAACTGGTAAACCAGCCTGCATTTAAGCGGCCCGAACATCTTGTGCTGATCTGCAAAACGAGAAATCAATGTAACGAAAACATCGCCGTCATGTTTATTTATATCGAGCAGCTCGGCATCACTTAGAGCATAGCTTTTGTCTTCAGCAGTAAAGCTCAGATACGGAAAGGCTTTAACCGAATCATCAATAACCGGATTCCATTTAAGCCCGTCAAACATTCCCAGACTGCTGATCAGACCACCCTTTTCAAGATCAATTACGGCCCTGAAATGCGCGCCGCTTAACTGAATTTCATTTTCATCGTTTGCAACTGACACACCAACTGGTGCATAATTAACCGCGTGAACGGCAGATAAAAAAAACGTAACTGCTAATAATATAATTTTATTCACTGCAAAACCTTTATTTAGACAATTTAATAACTGCATAGAACTTTACTCCCGGTATATTGGACAATCTGCCCGAATCCGCGCTCAATTCCAACTCTTCTTTTGTTTCAGGGCTGAAGAATTCGCATTTTTTTATATTACTGAGATATTTTTTCGGAACCTCAAAACTCCAGCCGTCCTTGATCGGCTTTTGAGAGTGGTTTACCAGATGCAGCACAAATCCATTTCTGCATTCATATGGACGTATCTCTACAGGAGAGCCGGAAAACACATCTTCGTCTGCAAACCTCAGTATCAGTCTTCCCATTTCTGCCGCATCATCGACAACATGTATATTTCCCGCCGTGCTTTTCATTTTATCGAGAAGTGAGACACTTCTGGCCCTGCCGATCTCGTCATAGACAGCAAAATCACTTGTGGCAATCAAAACACCGCCTTCTGAGAGCCAGTCGCTAATTATATCGGCATGATGAGAGCTTAAACACGTAACATTCTGCGCAGCCAGGACTCTGTATCTTCCCAACCGGCTTTCAATACTGTGCTGCCATACACCCTGCAGCGGCAGACCGCTAAGCTGCATATCAGCAGCAAATGAGGGTATAAGCGGCTTGCCCGAATAGTTCCTCGACTGAGGAGAAAACAGAACCGCCGCGGTGCCGACAGGCTGTAACTGCCGAAATAACAACTCATTATCAGCCCTGAATTTCATTAGGGTGCGAATTACCTCACGCGAAGCGGGGTTACTCTCATTTTCTGCAATTCCATGCCATAGAAGCCATGGCTTGGCGTTGTATGCAAGGGTACCTGCTACAGCATGACCGGCCTCAAAAGGCGGGCGCAGAACAACAGGGCTTACATGTTTCTGAAATGTTCCCATATAATTGATCAGCGGCTTATCATCAGCTATTGCGTTTCCAAGCAGCATCTTTGCGCTGAGCTCGGCGGGCCCGGTAACAGAGCCGCTCTCAGAAAAGACGGCCTCCTCGTGTTCGTACTGCAAGTCGGTCGCCAGCCAGAAATTTTTGTAGCGGTACTGTGTATTGGCAAACACCGGCAGAGCTATTTGCTCCCTGAAAACTGCCAGGGCATCTGCCCAGACAATATTTCTCCAGTGGATCCACAAATTATAAAGGTCGCTTTTAACCCCGGGGATATCAATATCTTCTTTTGTGATTTTAAAATGATCGCCAAAAGAATCGCCGAAACGCCTTAGAACATAGTCTTTAAAGTCCGCTCTGCAGGAATCGCAATAGCATGTCACACCCTCGCCTGTACCATCAGAAGAGAGAAATTCATTGTTGTCAAGCATTATCGCGTCGCATTCATAGCTCTCAACCAGAGATTTGGTATATTCGAGTGTGTATTCAAGGGCCCCGGTAGAAGGGCAAAGCCATTCATGTCCGTAATGAGTAATCGGCTTGCCGTATTTATCTCTCTGTGACCATTCGGGGTGTTTCTTTTCAAGAATTCCATTCTGCCACTGCGGGCCGTGTCCCTGATGCATTATGCTGCTGTAGAGTATTATCTTGAGGCCGAGCCGCCGGCATTCCTTGAGCACATCTATGAAATCCTGCTCTGTTACCCCTTTATATCCATATCTCTGAAAGTTAGGCCAGGGCTGAAGCGCTATTGCGGTAATACCGTAGTCTCTGCATATCTGTTCAAGGGGCGGATTTTCTTTATATAATATCTGATACTCATATTTGCCCCACGGCTGAAATATTACTGCATTCTCAAGCCACTGTTCTTTTCTAACCGGTATCTGTTTTAGCTCAATTTCGGGCGGAAGCTCACCTTGGATGACAAATTTAGTGTAATCAGACGTTACCAGTGTTTTTTCTTTACCGTTCTGTTCAAAACTTAAATACTGCCAGGATATTGAAACTCCAAAGTTGGATATTCTTTTCTTAATCTTCGCATAAACAGTTATCTCACTTATCTGCATATCCTTAGGCAAAGTAATTTTCACTTCTCTGTTTACAGCCTTGCAGACATCCATCTGCCAGAGAGTGTCCCCGTTGACCTTTATACCATAAACAATATAGCCGCATGTGCCGCCGTCAAAACTGTCGCTTACCCTCCATCTTAATATACCCCCGGATACAGGCGAGCTGACATCAAAGGCTTTTGAAACCTCCGCTCCGGGCTCTGCAGGCGTTCTGCCGGGCGAAATAAAGGTTAGCGTTTTTCCGTCACTGGTGCCGCCTTCACTTCTCCAGTGAAGATTGCCGGCATTCAAAAACGAGGCGGTAGAAAAAATTGCAACTGCAAACAATAATCTATAATTCATTATAAATCTCAAAATGCTGTCCTTAATCAATTACTGCTGATCTTTAAAACTGAATATGCTTTTATTTCCGGCATGGTAACGGTAATTGAATTACCGTTTCTGCTGTAAAACGGACTGAATGTGCCAGATTCCGGAGTATAAACAATAACATCAATATTACCGGTAAACTCATCGGGGACGGTTACCGACCAGCCCGATAATGCCGTACCGCTATAGTCATGATTCATTGAATGGACAATCATGGTGCCGGCATTATTTTTATACGGAAACAATTCAACAAACTCACCCGGCGTACTTGAAGTAAACCTGTTTCCTGAAAGCTCAGTAACCTTGCTTACAACATTAGAGCTGCCGCGAAGATGTATGTATCCGCTGCCAACGGCATGATCGGCAGAGGATGTATTTGAATTCCACCATTGCGAGACACCTGATATCTCGTTCTCTGAAAGGCCAAGTTTCTCCGATAGAATGGACCTGCTCTGGCTCCTTTCGAAACCAAGCTCATCGTAATCTCCGGCGTCTTTGTATGCCACAAATCTGCCGCCGGACTCAACAAAATCTATAATCACATCCGCGTCTTCTTGTGAGAGACAGCGAGATTCAGTATCCATCATAATAACATCAAATCTTGACAGGTCAGTTTCTCCCAGGTAAATATCTTCTATACCGTCCATAACGATGCCCGCGGCCTGCAAATTCCTTAGAGTAGTGGAAAGATGCGTATAGCCCCTGTATTTGTGGTCGCGTGTAGAAAAAATGTAACCCGTATTTCTATAAGAGGTTAAGTCTTCATATAAATCAGGGTGTTCAGATCTGAACCTGAAGTAATCAGCGATAACATCTCTTGAGGGGCCGTTCTCTGTATCGTAAGAGCTGAAACCATAATAAACCAGCCAGGGGTTTGACAGCCTTGCAAGAGTAGCCGAAATAATCCTTGCAATTTCAGCCGGCGGCTTGAGGTAATTGATATTATCTTCAAAAGTACCTAAATAATTCCAGATCGGCCTGCCCTCGCCAAACGCCTTGCCGAGCATCAGCTTGAGCGTAATGTCCCTTGATACCTTGCCGCGTGTCTCGGAAAGCACTACATCTTCATGTCTAAGCTGCATATCCGTAGCAAGGTGCCAGTTTTTGTACTCATAGGCAGTGTTGGCGAAGAGAAGTACAGGATGTATCTCTTCACGAAAGCGTTCAAGAGTTTTGGCCATTAGCCGGTTTCTCCAGTCCATCCAGACACGGTAAAGCCTTGTATCAGATTGTGTTTCGTCCGGAATCGACGCATTATCAAGCAAAACACCGAACTCTGTTTCAACGGCATCTCCGTAACGGCTTTCCAGATATTCTCTGAATTTAGTTTGAGCCCCCTCGCTGTAGTCGGTCGGGCCGCCGGTAACATTGCCGGCTACATCCCGCCCCCACATCAGTTGACTGTTATCCAGCATAATAGCATCGGGCTGATAGAGCTCTATGAGCTGTTTTGCGTAGGCCAGGGTATAATCAAACCCATCGGTCGCCGGAGAGAGCCATGGATGGCCGTACGTGTTGCATGTAGCCCCATTTGAAGACCGCTGCTGCCACAGAGGAAAGAGTCTGTCCAACAGGCCGGACTCCCATGTTGAAAAATGCCCGCAATGTATTATACTCGAGTAGATTATGATCTTGAATCCCGCTTCTCTGTAGCGGCTGATAGCATCCAGGAATTCCTTGTATTCGAGGTAATAATTCTGTCCCACGCGGTTGTGAGCCTCAAGGGGATTGATTATTATAGTATTGATACCGTAGTTATCACGCAGCATCTCCGGATTATTGCCGATGTTCTCATACGCCAGAATATCCCAGACACTGACTCCCCAGGGCTGAACTATGATTGAGCCTTCAGTCCAGTCAAGCCCCTGCGGCGGCAGAGAATCTATCTTTTTTGCATTATAAGGAGGCTCGGGCGGCAGCCACTGATCACTGCAACTTGAAACTCCGGGGTCGGTACATTCGAGCCATGAATCCGCCAAGACTTGCAAATCCGCGGTATCTACGATATTATCATTATTTATATCACCGGTCTTATCAACTGTATATTTATACGGAAATAATGCTCCGGCATAGTTGACAGTACTATATTCATACGCCCCGATATCAGGGTTTCCAACACGCAGATTGCCGTTAATATCTCTCTTCGGGCTGTTTACCGCAAACCCCTTATTTATAACCGGAGAAGAATCACTTAGTTTACAGTCTGTACCAGATTCAAACAAAGGATCTGCCGACATGTTGGCATATCCCCTGCCGGAATAAGAATCAAGATTGCAGTAGCTGGGGAAAACCTGTGATCCGCTGAACTCATTAAGACCGATAAAATCACAGTTGCCGTTTGCCCATACTATATTGTTGACAAAATCACCTTTGCCTCCCTTGACCGCTGCTCCGGAGAGAATATTATCCACTATAGTATTATTCCTTATAATTCCCTCAAACTGATAAAAGATACCTGCGCAGGAGTTACGTGCAATAATATTATTCTCGCAGAGGCCGCTTAATCTATAGAGCAAGTCACTGCCTGAACAATCGTTATCAATAATTACGTTGTTTATTAAATCGCAGTATTTCTGTTCGGCTGAAGTTATTAAGCTGCCGCCGGAACAAGTGTTATCAGATATATTGCAGTCGCGTACAGTGCCGCTGAACGAGGATATGAGGTTGAGTCCCACACAATCTGTAAAAATGCATCCATCGATCAGGCCGCCGTTGCCTCTGGCATAAACGGCGTATGTAGCACCTGTAACCTTGATACCTTTTATAACAAGATTTGTTACAGCCGGAGCTATATTAAAAGCAACTGTTGAGTTCATAGCCATGACCGTATTTTCAGGCCCGGCTGCTGAACGGATTATAATATCCTGATTAACGATTACGGTGCTGGTTGAAATACCGGGATATACCTCTACAATATCACCCGAACCCGCAGTGCCTGCGATAGTCCTTAGATCTCCAAATTCATGAGTACTAAGGTTGCTGGCATACATGACCTGTGAGACAGTATTGTACTCGTATGCGCCGATATCTGCTGATTCTGTTCCACGGGTATCGCCCTCAATGTCATAAAAGGGAGAATTAGCCGCTTGGGCAGCATCAATACAGACAGAATCCGGCCCTAACCGATAATCGTTCTGCCCTGGATCAACAAAGCCGGGACTGCCAATTATGTTGCCTTCACCGCCAGAGTCTGCTTCCAGCACGCAATAGTTGGCAGGAGAAGACGTGTAGCCTGAAAGCGGCTTTATGCCCCCCTGTGTATTACCCCAGTCAATATTGTTGTATACCTGAGCCTCGCAGCCGTACCATGTACCCGAAGGTGTATTGTTATCTGTAATTGTATTATTTCGTATTATGCCGTCACAAATAACAAAAGACGCGGCACCGGCTGTGTTTGCATAAATCAGATTATTCTCTATTACAGCCGAACAAACGGCAAATATGCTGTTTCCCGACGAAATTATATTGCTTCGTATGATGCATCCGTTTATCCTGCCTCCGGAAAAAACAATAAGACCGTTTTTTGAGGGGGTTTGATTGTTTTCGATAATGCAGTTGTCCAGCAGCCCGTCAAAATCTTCAATTGTATTTCTGCCTTGAGCTCCGGAAAATACACAGTTGCGTATTACCGCTTTGGCGTTGTTGGCCTGAATTGCTCCGTATTCGCCATTTATAAATTCTATCCCTTCTATAAGGCACGCAGCCGTAACCGAAGCATCAAGCACCAGTGATGCCGAGCCTGTACCCGCGGCATCGATAATCACCGTCTCACCAGATACACCTCTTAGATGTATATCTTTATCAATAATGAGCGTACCATGATATATTCCCCCGGCAAGGACAACCTCGCCGCCAACAGGCGTATCATCTATAAGCTGCTGCAAAGTATAGACATCCGCGGCTTTGCCCTCGATCATCTCCGCGGAGAACCAGTCATCTGCCAAAGCGGCCAGGTCAGCAAAATCTACCACGCAGTCTTTATTGAAATCATGTGGATTGTAACCCCATTGCCCGCACTCTATGCCCATGGCATGGAAACAGACAAGAAAACTTATAAATGCTGATTTTAGGTATATCATAGATAAATATTTCGCACGAAAACTGTATTATACCGAAGTGCCTATCTGTAAGCACCGGCTGAAAAAATATGATTAAATGTTGAATAACAGTCTGAAAATCAGGGCTTGTAAGTAGGCGTATAAGGCGCGCCGTATATTGCCCTTGTTTTGGCCTTTGCCGCGTCATTCATGTACCAGAAACTATGAACCGGCATTCCCCTAGGTGTTACTTCCCAGAGATCGGAATATTCCGCAAATTCCACATGTCCGTCAAACAATGCGACATTTGTCCCATTGCCGTGAGAGAGCGGTTTGGCTTCATTATACGGTCTGTCCGGATGACCGGAGAGCAGTGACCTGTTTGAATTACGAATTCGCGTGCTGCTGCCGTCAGCAAAATGAAAGTCAAATTTATAATTTGCATAAGTAGGGCTATAGACATAACTTACCCATGTATCCAAAACAAACATAGCGGTTGCGCCGCGTATTGTTGATATTTTTAAGTTGTTTTTATCGGCGTCTTCAGGGTAAAAGAAAGGCGCTGATATCGTTGTATCTCCGCTGCCTCCTTTAGAGCCCAAACCAAAATGTACGCCAAACCAGGTATCATATTCACCTGTCCAGGTATTTACCTGGTCAGTCGGCCTTTTCCTCGCAGAAGGGCATCTTCTGACATCAGAAAGCCAGACAGAAGAATCATAAAAATTATCACCTATCGAGCCTGAATCGCTCAGGTATGGGGCAAGAAGATTGGCCCAGAACAAAGCCGTGTTTTTATTAGAGCGATACGGCCTGTCAGTAAAGCCTACAACCTCGTCATTATTGCTTGCAGCGTAGGCGTTTAAAGCCAGAGCCCATTGTTTCTGCTTGGAACCGCAGACAATCTTCTTGGCCTGTTCTCTGGCTTTGCTTAGAGCCGGCATCATTATAGCCATCAAAAGAGCAATAATTGAGATAACCACGAGAAGTTCAATCAAGGTAAACGCTTTAGTTTTCGATTTCATAATAATAATCTTTGAGTTTAAGGATTGAAAAATCAGGGCCTTCAAAGCCTTCTTCAAAGGCCCTGATTATATAACGATTTAGAATTCAACCGCTCCGATATCCGGATTGTCATCTCTGCTGTTTCCAGTGAAATCATCTGCCGGAGCAGCTGCCGCATCGCCGGCATCGATTGCCGGTGAACCGCTTGCCGGGGTTAAAATACCATTGGCTGGGTCTGCAAACAGAGTATCCGCAGCAGCATGGTAGATATTTGTTGCGCTCAGCGAAGCGTCTAAAGTATTGTCAAAAATGTTATTTTCGACATTTGAACCTGTTGCAATATCAAATGTACCGCTGCCTACTATAGGAGTTCTGTCAGCGTTGGCAAAGTCAATATTGTTGTAAAAATCTACAGTCTGATTGCCCGCAAGTACTGCGTAATAGCAGTCATTGTCGTACATGGTGTTATTTACAAAACTTGAGCCTTCATAACAGTAGTAGAACATCGCAGAACAGGTATTGCCTGTAAAGATTGAGTTTTCTACATATGCCAGGGATGAGGCAATAAGCCCCCTGCTGGTCGCGCCGGTGTTATTGTTCTCAAATAGAGTCCTCCTCACGGTAACTGTTCCGCCGGGATCGGCTCTCAGGACTCCGGCTTTAACCATTGTATTATTGGCGATGTAGCAATCGTTGATCTCGCCGACAAAATCCTCAATCAGCTCTATATCAGGAGCTGTGGTTCCCGGCTGAGTAATGCCTTCTATCACACAGCCGTTTAAAATAGCCGTTGCCGTGCTTCCGCCGAGAATAGCCTGGTATCCGCCTGTTATCATCAATCCGCTGATTGTGCAGGTGTATTGGGGTGTCGTACCGCCATGAGTCAAGAGTATCGCGGCGTTATCCAAAGGACCGTTGATTACAACATCTGCCGCTGAAAGTCCGGCTGCATGTGTTAGAGTCAGATCATGCGCGGGTATTATGATTGGACCGTCGTACTGGCCTTCATAAACAACAATGGTATCACCCGAAGAGCTTGAATCCAGGGCCCGCTGAATACTGTGATAGCCCTGTCCGGTATTCTGATTTTCACAGATTATCAGCAAATCCTCAGCGCCGTCGGCAAAGGGAACTGTTGAGTTTAGCCAGTTTGAAGCCATTATAGCAAAATCAGCCATACTCACATCGCAGTCCTGATTCAGATCTGCTGCATAGAACCCCCAGGCTCCGCATTCCGTATCGTTGACATAAAAAGCAAGTGCACCTGATACGCCCTGATAATTCAGATTCTCATCAGTAAAACCGGCGTTAAGGTATCCTGTATCTTCGGTGTCAACGGTGTGGTTGATGACGCTTAACTGGTCGTAGCCTTCAAGGCCGTCGTTTTCCACTGCCCAGACATTGACCGTTACAGGATCGTAGCTGGTACCTGTAAAATTCAAAGTCGCACTGTTTACATAGCCCTCACCTACATCGATCATTACATTGTCGTCTGTCTCGATTAGAATATCAACGGGTGAGTTTGGAGCTCGTGAGAGGCCGAGTGAGTAGCTTGTTGTCTCGCCTTCTGCAAGATTGGTTTCTCCTACAACGGCATCAATAGTTCCCGGCACAATTTCCTGCTCTACAATAGTAATCTCATCAAAAGTCATATCATTCAGGCCGTACTCGCCGGTTGTATATGCAGGGCAATAGCCGGTAAAACCTATATACATGACATCAATTGCAGAAGTAGTCATTGTTGCAGTTACAATCAGTTCATCATTCCAGTAAAGGCTGCCTTCATCTGCGACCCTGATCAGCTTGAGAGTGCCTGACGAATTGCTCGGGCCGATTGCATCCGATCTGGTCATATCGCCCGCAAAAACAGGCATGACTGTTGGATCCAAAGAATAACTGATGGTGTATTTACTCTCTTCAATACCCCTGCCCCAGATGCCAAGGCCGAATGCCTTCTGATCAGCGGGTGTAGGTATCTCGCTCAGAGTGGTAAATATGGCCTTTAGTCCGGCTATACCGCCGGTCAGATCGCCCCAGCTCATATCCATTTCAAGAATAAAATCACCTGTTACGGGAGTGTCAAAATTTTTCTCAAAACCAACATAACAATAGGCGTTTGCGTTAGAAGAAGTCAACTCAAGACCTCTCAAGCCGCCGCCTGTCACATCGTAAATAAGCGAGGTGCCGGCACTGCTGTTGGTAAAATCATCCCAGTAAGTCATCTCAAACTCTGACTGAGAAGCATAATCAAATGTCTCAACAAAATCCCCTGCGATAGATACACCCGCAAAGCACAATGCCATAATAAAGGTTAATAAAAATTTGTTTTTCATAATAATCTCCTTATTTTTTACGTTTAATTACTACCGCACCGAGTGCCAGCAACGCAAGCGAAGCCGGTTCGGGCACTACATTTACTAAATCCACTTTCATACTGGGATCATCGGCATCCCATACCCAGCTGAGATTTCTGCCCTGAAAAGTTATACGAACCTCATCGATAGCAGAAGCATCTGTCGCTGTGAGTACCGGAGCACCCTCAAGGCTTACAGTAATCAGATTGGCTGCATCGCGGTCGATATCCCAGCTTAGAGAACCGATATAGTCATCCATTGCGAAAGCGTCTCCGGCATAAGTAGCAGGGCTGTCGCCGGCAAGGTAAACCAGCGGATTACCCCAGTTGCTCGGATTACCGTCAGCTATACCGGCATAACCTCTTAGCGAGCCTCCCGCGTAAAGCCATAACTGGGCATAAGGCATATCTTCTGCATGACTTTGCCTGTAAGACTGTTCAAAATCTATATGAAATTCACCTGTCAAAGCATCAAAAGTCCGGCTCAAATATAAATTCGTCCATTTCAGCGTATTATCTACTGGAACCAGTGAATCCAGCGAAACTTCCGAGCCGCTCTCAACCAAAGTGTATGAATCAACATTAACACCGGATATCACCCAGTCGCTGCTTAGAGCACCATCATCAAAATCATCATAAACTACTGCTGCGTTTATTGTTGCCGCCACTAACACTATTAACATAATCGTTTTTTTCATTTAAATTCTCCTTAATAATTGTCTCACTAACTAATCTTACTTAAACTAACATCAACTTTTAAATTTTAATGGTTTTACCTCCTTTAATTAGAAATTGATTTGAGTTTTATATTCAATATTTCTCTCCAGCCAGCCGGTTTCTATGAGGCTTGCAGGAGTAGATTTACGCAATATGAGTTTGGTTGGAATTATCTCGCCCGGGACAGTCTTACTGCGGCTGTTTTTGATTTCCAGCATCTGTTTAATCGCCCGCTTTCCCATTTCAACCATGGGTATCTGCACCACACTAAGGGATGGTTCAACGTGAGCGGCTAATTCAAAACCGCTTGAGCCTACAACGCTCGTGCCGCCCTCAACTCCTATGGGAATCTGATGCTTCTTTAAGGCCGCCATAGCGCCTATAGCGAGATAGTCGCCTGAACAGTAAATCCCATCCGGTACATTCCCGCTTTTAATCACATCATTAACGGCCTCATAGCCGTTGAGGTCACCGGCTGAATCAAGAATCAAGATTTCAACTTCACTGTCACTGCCCGATAGCCTTAGCCCCTCGAGAAGTCCTTTGTACCTCAATTCTTTGGAAAATATGCCGGCAATCTGAGTTGTCACAAACAAAACCTTGCGGCACTTAATCTCCGCAAAAAGCATCCCAACCATTTTGCTTCCTTCAAGATAATTCGCGGAAACATAATTATCCATGGTGTTGGCGCATGGCCGGTTGATTGTTGTGAAGGGTATGCCGCATTCTCTAAAAAGGTTGCACATGGTGTAATTATCAGTAAACGGAAACGTTATAACGCCGTCAACCCTGTCTTTTATCTGCATCAGCTTACTTGAAAGGCTTGAAAGCTCAAGGGACTCATTCACCAAAAGCAAATCAACGCCATGCTCTGCGGCCTCTATCCTCATGCCGTGCACAATACGGGTTGTCCAGCTTTCGGTATGCTGTGTTAAATCTACTTCACTCTGGCCGTCCAGGACAGCTATAGTCCCGGTTCCCCCGCCAATCTGCTCATCTTCGGTCTCGTAAGGCAGCCTTTCCAAAAAAGTCCCCTTCCCAACATGACTGCTGAGCATACCGTCTTCTTTCATTATTGACAGAACCCTCTGTATGGTCTTATCGCTCACTGAGAACTGAGCAGCAAGCTCTGTAACAGATGGCAGCTTGTCACCTACAGAGTAGCCGCTGCTCAAAATTTCATCTCTAATTTTTTTGCCTACTGAATCAATCAGAGGCGTAGAATTTCTAATTTGTAAGGCCAAATCTAATATCTCCAAAATAAACACAAAAACATGTTAAACCATCCATAGTACACCGTCAAGAATAAAATACTATTTTTTCTACTATTTTCAATTTAATTATTGAATTGAGCTGAAAAACGGCTAAAATCCTTCTAAAACAGTGTCAGACTAAAGAAATTACGTACTATATTTACTATAATCTTTCTTTTGACATTTGAAAATTGTAAAATTAAATTTTTTTTAATTCAAAGATTATGAGGTAATCTATGCAAATCACCTGCCAAAAAACTATTCTTGCCGTTCTTTTAGCCTTCTCATCTGCAGGCCTTTTTGCCGCAAATGTGACAACATTAAACGGCACAGACTTTAAGGGAGCTGACCATTTTCGTGATATAGTACAGGACCGCCAGAATGTCGGCAGTGTGTACCCTGTTGAAAGCAAAAGGAACACACTTACAGCTGAATTCGAATTAGAACCCTCTGCTGATAATTTTTTCGTATATATAAACGGCAGTTATTACAAAAACCCTCAGAAACACTCAGTAAACTTCTGCATCAACGAAACATCATTTTACAAAGGCAATACAAAGTTTTCAAACGGTAAATGGAGCTGGGAAACTTTTACCGTTTCATCTGATGTACTAACCGAAAAAAACACAATTAAACTTGAAAACCTCGAAGAAAAAGGCCTTTACGGCGACACCGGCTGCTTCATGGTATGGCAATGCGTAATCTCAGAAAAACCGCTCGAACCCGAAAAACTCCAGCCTGACCCGCTTGAACAGTTCGGTTTTGACCTTGAAGCAGGGCAATATAATTTATTTACTCAAGGACCAAAACCCGGCTTCAAATTCAGGGGAATTAAAGGGTGGAACTTCTCTGTAGAGGACTACATGGATATAATACCGTTCATGGCAGAAAATAAAATGAATTTCCTAATGAACTGCTATCTTTCGGTATTCCCAAGAACAGAAAAAATGCTCACATTTGAAAACTGCCTCGTGCCGCACCACAACAACTGGTGGGAAGACATAAGTAATTCTGAAAAGGAAGGCTACGAAAAAATAGTGCAGCGATGCAGAGAGAATGACATCATATTCTGCTTTTCAATGAATCCGAATTACCATTCTACAAGGGCCTTTGATTATAAAAATGAGCAGGATTTCAACGATCTGCTCAAGCATTATCTCTGGGCGCAGTCTATCGGTGTCAGATGGTTCAATGTATCTTTTGATGATATAAAAACCGGAATTGATCCCAAGGGTCAGGCGCAGAGCGTCTCAAGGCTTCTGGGTATTCTGCGGGAGAGAGACAGCGAAGCCCAGATGATTTTCTGCCCAACCTATTATCGCGGCCCTTATAATGACAAGGAGAGGGAGTATCTTGAAGCACTCAAAGAACACCTGCCGGAAGATACATATATATTCTGGACAGGTGCCGGCAGAAACCAAAGGATTACCAAAGAAGAAGCCGCTGAGTATAAAGAAGCAATCGGAAGGCGTCTGATCCTGTGGGACAATTATCCGGTAAATAACGGATCAAACACAATGCATTTAGGACCTCTGATCGGCAGGGATCCCCAAATCGCCCAAATTGCTGATGGGTACATCTCAAACCCGATGTGGCCGCAGGTTTCATTAAATCAGCTCCCGCTGATAACCGCGGCGGATTTCGCTTATAACCCCTGGCAATACGACGCGAGAAAGTCAATAGCCGCCGCGATAAAAAAACTTACAAATTCAGAGAAACAGGCTCAGATTATCAGAGAGCTTGTGAACCTCTACCAGGGAAAGATTTATTACAACCGCGAATCAGGATTCAACTCTTTTGTATATAAATTTAATAAGATAACAGAGATAGAGCACTCCAGGACAATAGCTAAGGCTTTCATAAAACACAGTGAAACTGTACTTGAAGACGCGGCGGAAAACCTGCCTGACGATAAATTCAAATTTGCCAGACAAAGGCTTTCAAGTGACTTAAAAGCAATAAAGAGAACCTATGACAGAGTTTACGGCACAATTGAATAATTATACACTTCAGGACAATGATCCGATTAATCTACAATGATTAATGTAAACAGAAAGCAAAAAGTATGATTTTCAATATAAAAAATTGGACAGTCACAATAGTTTCAACATTATTATTTTGCAATAACTTTGCTGCCGCCGAAGAAAAATTATCATTCAGCAGGTACCATCAAGTTTATGGCCCCGTGTATTCTATTGGAATCAAAGACCTTAGTTTTGATAATAAATCTTCTAAAGCAGAAATACTGCTGTTTTGCACTGAGAAGTACAGATTTTTCTATCAGGGAAAAGAAATACAATTAAACAACGGCATACTTTCTATCCCTTTCGAAATAGCAGACAGTGAAACAATCATAAAACAGACAATAGACGTGTTTTGCGCAAAGCAGCAATTCTTCATTGAATTAGAATACTTCTCTCCGAAATATTTTCAGAAGGTAGGAAAAGATTATTATAAAGATGGTTATCTTATTTTGAACACGGATTTGCCCAGGTTGTCAACGCCGAAAACTTACCTTGACCTAAATTACAAAAACGAGCTTTTAGATTTATTGCAGCCCTACGATTCGAAAGCACCTTTAAATGAACATTTTCTGAACATAGTAAAAAAACAGATTGACATTCTTCATCAGGCTCCCAAACATAAGGGACCACCCATCGGGACTTTCAAAGACGGATATTTATTTTTAAAAGCTGCAATTGATAGCACCCACAGCTTCAGTTGCAGCGGTAACAGTTTAATGATTCGCGATTGTTTGCGTGCGGTTGGAATTCCTGCAAGAAATGTCGCAATGGTTTGTTCCAAAAAAGTCAGCAACAACAACCTTGTAATTCTTGAGTCCCAAGGGCATACGACAAACGAAGCATTTATTAATGGTAAATGGCAGTGGTTTGATGCGTATTTTAATTATCTTTACGCCAAAGACAAAAAAGGAGGGAATTTTCTAAATACGTGGGAACTAATTGACCACCTTGCAAACCCGCTCAAAAGAGATAGATTATTATTCGGGGTATATGATCCCGAAAAAAAGCTGTATTCGGAGTTAACTCTTGATGAATCCGTCAGCCTGAGAAGTACAATCAACAGGTACTTCACTACTGACAAAGATTTGATTTTCAGGTAACCCAAATTTCTCACTTAGTGTTCAAAAACAGGAAAAATATTTTCTTTTCACCGTTTGCTGCCTCCCAGAGGGTTTTTGATCCCGGATTTAGTCTTGGCACAGACCTGCCCTATTGAACCTAAATTCCTCAGTTAATTAGAGCCTGTGTACTTGTCAAACGTTCATGAGACCGCTGGAAAACTCCATGTTTAGCCTCTATTTCGATTTGGCTACACGCTCAACCTGTTCGAGATATTCCTGAATATTATCACGATATTTGATCTTTTGTGCTCTTCGCAGCAGCGGCAGGGCCTCGCTGTATTTGCCAAGTCGGACAAGCAGCTGTGCATGCCGAACCATTGCTTCTGCCTCGAAGCCCTCTATGCCCGCGGCCTGCTCATAATAGAAAATTGCCTTATCCGGATTCTCTTTTCGCGCGCTGTGTTGTCCAAGCAGAATAAGTGCTTCACCATCAAGAGGATCCAGCTCTACTATCTTTTCAAGTATTTCTGCCTCCCGGTCATCGCCAGAGCCCGAGGCAACCGCAAGCCTGGCACTGAGCTTGAGAACATCAATCTTTGTCTCCTGATCCATATTGTCAGCATAAGTTGTGTTCACAGCATCCAAGAGCCTTGCGGTATGATCAAACTGCGATCTGGCCGTAAGCGCTTTTGCCGCACGCAGAGCCCTCTCGAGCGACGAATCCGGATCGAGTTCCATCGCTTCGATATAGAGATCTGCTGCCAGGCCAAAAAGCCCCTCGTTGATGTAAATATCCCCAAGCAGATTAAGTGTATCTGCCGTAGAGCCGCCGAACTGTCTGACGATTTCAAAGGCCTGGGCAGCTTCCATAGGTTTAGCTAAACCTATATAAGCATTGGCTTTGAGAAGCCAGAGGTCTGTATTTTCAGGGTTCTCACGTATCAGAAGTCCACACAAAGCCGCTGCCTCTGAAAATCTCTCTTGTTTGAAGAAGCTGCGGGCAAGCCCCATCTTCCAGTCGAGAGTCAGCGGATCGAGCATAATCGCCATCCGATACGCCGATTCCGCCGAGATGCTGTTCTCAATCGACGAATAAGAAAACCCCAGAAGACCGTATGTCACCGCATCACCGCCGCCAAGCTCAATTACCCTTGTAAGCGAATCTACGGCCTCGGTATAATCGGCCTTTCTGACATGTATCAGCGCCAGGTTTCGCCATGCCCGCCGAAATTTATCATATTTGGATACCGCTTTTTCGTAGTACAGTGCCGCCTCATCGAGCTCTTCGGCCTGGAAATAAATGTTGGCAAGGGTAAAATCGAAGACCGCAGTTGCCGCTTCGTTATCCTCGAGCGCCTCTTTGAGAACTTTTTCGGCCTGCAAAACATTATCATCGGATATCAGCTGCATTATCTCCAGCAGCTCTTCACGTTCATCTGAGGTTACTGTGGGCTCGATATCTGTTTCGGCAATATAACTCTGGGTAAACCTGCGCCTGAACTCTTGATCGTTCCAGATATTAAGCTCCATCGGTTTTAGGCCTGAGAATCCTCGTAATTTCAGCGGGATATCGTCCCGGGCTGAAGCTGTTGCCGTAAAACAAGAAGATAAAACGACTAACAAACAGTAATATTTAACGTGAACACTTGAATAAATAAATTTCATACTTTAGTTTCCTTTGGGAAAAGTAAACGGGACACGCATTCGGAACCTGACGGGTTTTCCGTTGCGTTTGCCGGGTTCAAATTTCCATTTTTTAATAGCTTTTAGTGCCGCTTCTTCGAATATTGGATCAGAGGACTTCTGTATAACCGGGTTTTCAACCCTGCCCTGCTGATTAACAATAAATATTATATACACTGTTCCGGGGGCCCGCCGGCGAAGCTGCGGAGTAAGCACCGGACCGGGCTGATAGACAATCCGCGGCTTCTGGTCGAGATCGGCAACCGAAAAAAGCGCATCAATATCATTGCCGCTTTTGACGGCATTATCTATCTTCATCGTAAAATCACCCTGCATCCAGCCATCACCCAAGCCTGGATTGAGTGCAACTGTAAGCTGCTCAAGTGTCATTGGGGGCGCTTCCTCGGTGAGCTCTGGCGGTGTTTCCTCCGGTTCAGGCTCTTCTTCCGGTTCTTCCTCGGGCGGCGGGGGCGGAGCGTCAAGTTCTGCTGTATCTACCGTCTGGATAGTGAGATCCGCCACAGGAGGTTTTGAGATGGTCTGCATCAGCGGCAGCACAAGAAACAGCGCCAGAGTGAGCACGGCAGCGCCGCCGCAAGATACAATTCTTGTCAGCAAAGACTTGATAATGGCTATTGGTGTTTTCTTTGAATTGCGAAATGCCATTTAATCTAATCCTGAGATTTCCTTGTTGCCAGGCTTACCTTTGCGGCGCCTGCAAGTTTTGTTTCATCGATAAGTCTTACCAGCAATCCGGAATTTACTTCCTGGTCTGCCTGTATAATGACAGGCACTTCCTCCTTCTGGAGAATCCGCTTGACCAGCGGACGGACGCCGCTGAATCCTATCTCTCGCCCGCCGTAAACGACCTCGCCCTTTTTAGTCAGCGCCAGCAGTATGCTGGTTTTCTCCAACTGTACAGAGCTTGCCGCCTGGGGCTTATCTACCTCAACACCGGTTTCCTCGACAAATGTTGTCGTAACTATAAAGAAAATCAGCAGAATAAAAACACAGTCCATCAGCGGCGATATATCAATAGCGGCCTCATTGCCTTCCTCTGCCGCGATTTTACGAAAACGTCCCATATCTATATCCTCTTAAGCCGAAGCTTTCATGCGAAGCTTTTTATAAAGCTTCTGGTTACATACTGTTTCCACGTGTGCCAAAAATGCCTTGTAACGGTCATGCTTTCGTGTCAGGTGATACTGGAAAAACAGCCCTGCAAGTGCCACAACAAGGCCTGTCTCAGTGGTCACAAGTGCCTCTGAGATACCTTCAGCCACAAGGCCCATGGTCTTATCCCCGCCAGAGCCGGAAGCAAGGGCAGAGAAAGTAGAAAGCATACCAGTTACAGTACCGAGAAGCCCCAGAAGAGGCGCAATTCCGACGCAAATCTTCATCACCTTCAGGTCTCTCTCGAAGGGTGCGATTTCGGTTGCATGGAGCTCTTCGAAAAATTCTGCGGTATCCTTTATGGTTTCGCCGCCGGTGACAAAATCCAGCAACCGCCCGATATGGCCGCGGCGATGTTGGGGGTGGTTTATCCAGTGCCGCCATTTATTCTCACGCACCCTGGTAAAGCCCCTGCCGCTGAGCCGTATTGAAACGTTCAGGCCAAGTGTGAACATCACCAGAGATGTTGCTGCAATGGCTATCATTGCCCACCCTCCGGCCTGCCATATTTCTACCGCCTGCTGCAAAAGTGAAGATTGTTCGTATAAATTATTCATTT
Organism: Limihaloglobus sulfuriphilus; assembly: GCF_001999965.1. Taxonomy (GTDB): domain Bacteria; phylum Planctomycetota; class Phycisphaerae; order Sedimentisphaerales; family Sedimentisphaeraceae; genus Limihaloglobus; species Limihaloglobus sulfuriphilus. The sequence goes on from NZ_CP019646.1 coordinate 1,197,654, forward strand.
AGATGCACTTGTTTCGTTATGTTGATCAATTAAGCCGCCTCAGAATCATCGTCTTGAGAATCTTTAGCCTTATATGGAGTTTTGCTTATCTGGTTGACAAGCGACATAGCTGCCTGTTCCATCTGATTAACAATGCTCTTGGCCCGCCTGGAAAGAAAAGCGTGTATAAGCAGCGACGGGATTGCTACGATAAGTCCGAACTCGGTTGTTATAAGTGCCTCCGATATGCCGCCGGAGAGCGTCTTAACATCGCCGGAGCCGAAAACTGTTATCAGCTTGAATGTGTTAATAATACCCGTAACCGTACCCAGAAGCCCCAGAAGCGGTGCAGATGCCGCGCAGATAGCTATGAATGAAAGCCATCTCTCCAACTTGAGACGTGTTGAAAGTATCTGCTCATACATCACCTCTTCAACCAGCTCACGCGGCTCTTTCATATGCTCAACACCGGCTCGCAGCATTCTGCCCACAGGTCCTCTGATTTTAGCGGCTTTATCCATTGCGGATTTCTGGTCTGATTTTGTAACGGTATTCATCACCTCGCCAAGTTTTTTTCGAGAGGGTGTGCGAACCATGGACATGGCTATCCACTTATACACAGCAACCAGCAAGGCAGCCCCGGCCATGGCAAATATAGGGTACATGACCACACCGCCCTTCTTGACGTGTTCAATAAACGTCTCATGTGTATCTTCGATCTTGTGCGCATTGCCCAGAGTTGGGTCAAGCGGCAGAAAACCTCTGGATTCCTGCACAACCTGTGCCGCGGCGTGTGTATCATCGGGATTTCTGAATTCAATAATCGCCGCCTCAAGAGAACCAAGCCGCTGCTGCGCAGTTCCTGTATTTTTCCCGTCATCCGACTGAAAGATGACTACGGGCCCGGCTGCGGCAAACGTGCCGTGATGTATGGAGCCGCTGGAGTCTGAGGCGGTTCCGTCAAACTTCGTACCGTTCAGGGCGTCATAGAGCCTCTCAAGAGAGAGCTCAAGAATTGCCGCCTGGGCATTATAAACCTGCTGCTGCGAAAGTGCCGTATTCTCTGCCGCGAGCTTTGCTTCTTCGAGCGGTTTACGGTATCGCTGAATCTCAGAGATGTGAAGCCGTGACTCGAAATTGCGTATATACTCGCCGAGCAGATTTGAAAGGTAATTGCCCTCATCGCGGCGGGAGTCGATCTCGTTTTTAAGGTTGCTCAAATCCAGCGTCCTGCTGTCAAGAAGCCTTGTGGCCTGCTGATACTCAAGGCGAACCTCCACCAGCTGAGACTCGAGGTCCCTGAGTTTGCGGCTGAGAGGAATTTTCTCTTGCGCCATCTTTTCACGAAGCAGCGCGAGCTCACTTAGGCTTTCATCAAGCCGGGCCCTGATGGATTCGGATGCGTTTTCAAAACTCGCTTCCCGGGCGTAACCTGATGCACAGGGTAAAACAACCGCCAGAACCGACACTATTATAAACAGGTAATTCTTCATTATAAATTTCCACATATTTCTGAATTATTTAATTTCCATTGGCACCTGAACAAACGAGGCCACTTTTTCGTTATTCAAAATCGCTATTAGTTCGAGCACCTCGACGGCGATATCGTTATCGGGTATCCACTCCCACCTGAGTTCTGAAGCAGTTCCCATACCCGCTACAACGCCATTGGCGCTGGCGTAGTAGCCGTGGCTTATGCCCAGATACAAGGCCGTTACCTCAACTGAGTTACCGTAAGGCATAGTACGAATTTCTGTGCTTAGAGTGATCTCACTGTTAAACTTATTCACTTCATTTAGGATACCCACAATATTCTGAAAACGCTCAGAAACCGAAAGCTCAGTTTCATCCGGATTCGCGGGCACACGCTGGCTAAGAGGCTTTACGTGCTCGCTGATAGGGCCCGGTACACGTTTGAGAAGCTCAAGCGTGCGGCTCTCAAGCGTGCTTAGAACACCGTTTAGTGAGTCCGTTGCATCTTTGAGCCGGTCATTCTCTTTGATCATTTTATCACGTTTCTTGTCCGCTTCGGCGATGCTTTTCTTTGAATCTGATATCTTTTCTTTGAAAGATTCAATCTCCTGCTCAACGAGTTTAATCCTTTCGGCGAGCATCTCTTTTGAAAGCTCAAAATCACGTTTTTCACTGGATATTATCCGCTCGGTCTCCACCCACTGCTCGATAAGAGCCTGGGCATTGTCTATCTGAGCGTCTCGGTCCTCAGCCGCAGCAACAGTGGCAAATGCAGCATAAGCAACTAAAACCACGAAACATGATACTAAACTGATTCCGGGACGATTTTGGCATATTTTATCTTTTGTTTTTTCTCTCATATTAAAGTTCCATAAATGTTTTATAAGTAATGTTCTGTATTTTCTAATGCTCTGGTTTCTTCTTGCAGATATCTGCCGGCCTTTAGAAATTCGCTGTGACCGAAACTGAAAATGCCATCCCTTTCGTATAAGAGCTCTTGGTAACATCGCCGTCTATGTAATCGGAGCGGTAAACTGTGTCGATTTCCGGGTCAAGTAGGTTTTTTGCCTGGAATTTTAGTTTCATGTTTTTGTTGAGTTTATGCGAAAGGGTAAAATTAAGTGTACCGAATTGCTTTTCATAAACATCTGGGATATAGTTTCCGTTGGACTGACCGGCACCGGCAGCAAGGGTGTCACCCCGAACAGTGTAAAAAAGGCCCACATTTGTATCTTCAAAGCCGATATGATCAAGATCATAGGTGAGAAAAAGATTGTATAAATGCTCGGGGGCATTTGTCATGTCGCGTTTTCTCGTAGGAGCCTGAATATTGGGCTCGTCGAAATCATCCGCCTCATCGTCAGGAAGAGTCACTTCAGACGAGATGAAAGTTGCGTTTGCGCCTGCGGTAAGTCCTGCCAAATCCTCCCAGAAATTTCCCAGTTCCTGACGAATTTCAAATTCCCAGCCGGATATTTCACCCTCTGGATAATTTACCGCGGTGGTGTAGGTGATTCCGGCGTTACGCTGCACGTATTCGATGGGGTCGGTTACATCTTTGAAAAAGTAAGACGCTGAAATAAGACTGCCTTCATACGGTGTAAAATCGCATCTTAAATCGTAATTCTCCAGTGCACTCATTGTCAGCTCCGGGTTACCTACGAACACATCACCGCCGAGATAATCCTGCTGCTTAACCGGTGTAAGCTCTTTGAATGTCTGGCGGGCCACTGTCTCGCTATACGAGCCTCGTATCTTGACCTCTTCAAACAGGTCATATTCAAAACCGATCGAGGGGAGTGTATCGTCTTGTGAGAAAAATACATCCGCATCGCCTGGGTTTATAATTACAGAACCGGCACTTCCCGGAGGAATCCATGTCGCATTGGCCTCCGGCTCTATTATAGTGGAAAGATCGGTATATTCGTGCCTGAGGCCGCCGATAAGGTTCAATTTTGAATCCAGGGGCATATCAACCATATAATAGAAAGCACGAATCTTTTGTGAGCCGTCATAGTTTACATCAATCAGCGGGTCCTGCATCTCGTGATATTCATCGGGGAAAACCTCACTCCACGAATCGTTCCAGTCTCCGGCAAACGAATTGTTGGGGTCATTTAGGTTGCTGAATGAATCCTGTGTATATTCTCTGGTCAGCTCGTCATTGAAAAAGCCGAACTTGAAGTAACCTTCGTTGTCGCTCCACTGCGTAAAGGGCATTTTCAAATTGATGAAAAGCTGGTCGCTGTCTTCCTGTATATTCTTCCATATTCTCTGCAGGTTGCCCAGCCTTGCGCCGCCGTCGGCTTTGAGCTGGCGGAATTCCGCCGGCTTACCCGGTATGGTGTAAGGCGGTATCCACGGAGGAAAACCCGGATTCAATGTTTCAGGAGATGCCGGATACCACACTGAGCCGAACTGCCTCTTATCCGGCTGATCCAGCTCCGCTCCGCTGACCGCGAATGTCCAGTCAAGCTCCGGATTGCTGAAAGAGAGCATATCGCCGATCTCCCAGTCAGGGTCGAAAAGCCGGTGTGTACCGTTGAACTGAATGGTCTCTGTTGTTCTCTCGGTATATTCCAGCGTTTCGCTTCTAAGATACGGGGCTTCATCAGGATTGACATCGCCGGGACGGTTATAATCGTAGCCGGGAAAATAATGCTGTTTGCCCCTGGTATCCTCGGCTAGCGTCCTGACATCGTCAACCACCTTTGTCTTCATATACATAAAACCTAAAGTGTGGTCTTCATACTCAATGCCTAAAGCACCAAGACTGCTCCACTTCAAAGATTCTCTGCTTTGTGCAATATCATAAAGCGATGTTTTAAATTTGCCCTGCCGAGGCGTTCCATCATTGTATTGCGGGCTCATGCCGTCTCCTGGGTTTTCAACCCAGTATTTATCATCTATTTTATCGTCGGTAAAGAAACTCTCCCGTTTGTAATACATGCTGCCAAAGGCACCGATTCTGAAATCCTCATCAAGGTTCCAGCTTCCCCCGCCGGAAACTGAAAATTTGTAATCCTGGGGTGCACTGTTCTCTCGCGGGCCGACGGCTCCGTTCCAGTCGGTTCCCAGCGGCTCAATGGCCCTGTCCTGCTCGGAGCTGCCGAAAAAATCAAACCCAGATTCGTCATAATCAAGAAAGCTGCCGTCCGAATCCCTGACACTTGTATTATAGGTGTATTCACCGCCTATACTCAGGCTGAACTGCTCGGGTATGCTTCTGGTGATAAGATTGACCGCCCCGCCTGAGGCATCTCCCTGCTGATCCGGGGTAAACGTCTTGCTTACCTGTATGCTTTCAATTATGTCTGCCGGGAACTGATCAAGCTGAACCGCACGCTTGTCCGCATCAGCCGTGGGAAGGCGGACACTGTTGATCTGTGAGTTTACATACCTGTCAGGAAGCCCTCGTATGGTTGCATACTTGCCGTCCTGAACAGTGGCGCCTGTAACCAGATTCAGTGCACCTGCCGCATCACTGGCACCTGCCCGGCTCATCAAATCAGCACTTATTGAATCAAGCAGAACCGGACTTTCCATTCGCAAATCAAGCAGAGCCGCTTCTGTTCCGCCGCCAAACTGGATGTCCTGAACAATAAACTCCTCCATCTGGGTGAACTCACCTGAAAGAGAAATATCAAGATCTCTAAGCATCCCGGAGACCACTACAACATCGGCCTTTACGACCCGGTTATAACCGTCTTTGTGAAAGACGAGCGTATATGCACCGGCAGCAACATCGCTGATCAGATAATTACCTTCGTCGGTGGACTCGACTGTCTGTTCTGTTTCAAGTATTGTAATCTTGACGCCTGGCAGCGGAGCATCGAAGTCTCTGTCTAATATCATACCCCGGATACTGCCGGTCTGATCAGCCGAAAAAGCCAAACCGCTGACAAATAGAATCATTAAAATAAAAAGATATGACAATCTTACCATGGTTCCTTAAGCCCCTGCTTTATTTGGTTTATTTTCACCCATAGCCGGTCGTCTGGTTCTATTGAATTTACCGCCATCGAAGAGCATGTAGCAGCCAGATCAATCGCACGCGGCCGCGAATTAAGATTAGAGAGACCTTCATCTAAGACTTTATTGTAAAGAGACAGCGATTTATCGCTTAGACCGACCTGATGACAGGCGAGGGCAAGCGGCCTGAGCGTCCGGGCACGGTCTATATTCAGTATCTTGTCTTTACCTTTATCAAAAAGATTTACCAGTTCATTGATTTTTTCGTTTACATCGTTGCCCCTGCCTGCCTTATAATTTAACATCAGCAATTCGGCACTAATCGGTATAAACTTCTCCAGACTCCAGTTATATCCCTCGACCATTGCCTGATATTCATCAAGCAGACGGACGGCAGCTGCGTTGTCATGATTATCTAAAGCCGCTGAAACCATCGCAGCCAGAAAATCGATCCGAAGGGACGGGGGCATCTTCTGCCAGCTTTTTCTGATGTTTTTTTCTACTGTTTCACGAAATTCACTCTGCTGATAATAACGTTCAAAAAGAAAAACATATCTTTTGAGAGCCTTCATTGTCAGATCAAAATCTCCCCTGGCCGATGTCTCTTCAAGAGCAGCGATCCATTCTTTGCTTTTTGCTATGTCAAATTCGCCGCAGGTATCCGGACCGCTGCCGATGTGATTATTTTTGGATTTTTCAACTGAATCAATAAGATTTGTGACCAGTTCTCTGCGCCAGCCGTCTTTTTCATCCACGAGGGCGTGCCGGGCTTTGGCAAGCAGCATATCAGCCTTTTTCTGCCGGCCGTCTGCTGCGAGCTTTGCTGCTATCTGGGCATAGCAGTGAGCTTTGCGCCAGTTTTGTATTTTATCAGCGAAACGTTCCGCCATTTCAATCCGGCCCGATTCAATACAGGCCTCTACAACCGCGGCCTGTGTTTTACATAAGTCTTTTATATGCGGGTGGACAGGAATTGCCGAAGCTGTATCGAAAGCAACGGTTAAAAGTTGAGTCTGTGAGTCCTCTGCGCTGTTTGATTCTGCACAAATTTCATTGGTACCAATGCAAAACAGAAAAAACATAACCGCGGATAAATACACAAAGAGAAATGCCAGCTCTTTTGCTTGCATTTGCGTCATATTTTTTGGTTTTTGTATTTTCAACTGAATCATTACGATTTCTTCCATAAAAATTCATATTTGCCGCAGTCAATTACAGACACGGCTGAGCTTAATTAACTCAAATAATAACCACAATAATTAGCAATAAATTAGCTAAAGATTATATTTAGGTTAGAAATCTAACCAAAGGCACGCCCCTAACCGGTTAATCCTTACATGAAAGAGCTTTGCGTTATTTTTTAATTTACTTGCCGACTGTATATTTTATTATTAGCAAAAAGAAGGCGGCTGAAGAAACATTCTCCAGCCGCCAATGATCTATTTTAAAACTGAAACTTACATGAGCCAGTCAGCGCTCATGTCAGCCAGGTCAAGCAAATCAACTTCACCGTCTCTGTTTACGTCGGTGCGTTTTACGCTTGAGCTGTCAACAAAACCGAAAGCGTCCGCGGCAGTCCAGCCGACGATCCAGTTTTCATTAGCCTTGAAAGCTCCCGCACCTTTTGCAGCTGCATCGCCTGATGCACAAGGATCGATGTATTCAACCGGCAACATTGTCTTGCCGCCCGCAACAACCGGAGCTCCGCGAACGATGTTCTTGATTGGAGGCACAGCAGCGGTAACGTTGTTGTTAGCAGGGTCATAGACGCCTACTGCGTCTGCCTGATCATCTTCGTCAACGGCATTTGCAAAGAATACGCTGTTTTTGATCTGAGCCAGTTTACCCGCGGGGTCCTGAGCTGTATAAAGAACATCCGGGTGATTGAACGAACCGGGTGCCGGAACAGGACTTATGGCGTTCACTGAGGAGGTCTGCGAGGCACTTGTTGCCCAGGTCTGCTCCCAGGTGAGTGTGCCGTTATAGCCGTATCCCTGTGCTCCGTCGCCGTCATCACCGTCAAAGCGTACAAGCTCTTCACCAATGTTCATCCAGACACAGCTGTCGTACTGCATACGGCAGTTGTCACGCCAGGCTGTTCCGCCGTCACCGGCTGCGGGCTGGCCTATACAGGTGAAATTACTTATAACACCGGTTGTAACCGGCTGAGCATCTGAATCTTCAGCACCGTCGTGCTCTATACAGTTATCACCGATACCAGAACCCTGGCTTTCGTCATTGCTGTAACCCTGAACGATCAGGCCGTAACGTGCTTTGCCGCGCCAGCCTTCATCGATATCAAAGCTGTCATCACCAATGTTCCAGATATTTACATATTCAAGTTCAACTGTCCCGCCCCAGATCTCAATACCATCGTCAACATTGTTCATAATCTCAACGTGATCAATAGTAGTTCCGCGGCCGACGCCGCCCAGAGAGAGGCCGTTAAGCTCTTTATTAATGTCAGAGCCCTGTTTTCCGCCGTAACGCAGAGAGAGATAGCTGATTGAACCGCTGTCATCGTTGTCGTCGTCACCACCGTAGAGCACTTTCGGATCGCCGGGAGCATCGGCGTCAAGACCTTCCATCTGTTTCTTTGTCAGGCCGTCGGGAAATTTGCTGTTTTCAACAACAGGTGCTGAGTACCCGTCCTGATAACTCTGCTGGGCTCCCTTGTAGTGCGAACCGGAGATCAGGGCCTGTCCCATGATGGCGATGCTGCCCCACTCGTTGCATACAGGACGCCAGGTACCTGTCTTGGGATCGCCCAAGGTTGTTATAGAGTCAACAGTTCCGTTAGGGCCGTTATTTGTCACAACGCTTCCCTTCCAGGTGGCAACGTCTTCGGCCGAAGTGAAGATTACCGGCTCATCCTGAGTGCCGTTTACATAGAATTTCGCGCCGCGGGTGATAGCCAGACTCCCATCATCCTTGACAAATGTCGCAACAACGACACCTGCATCGATTGTCAGGGTTGCGCCCGGCTCAACGTAAACAACGCCTACCAGGTGATACGGTGAGCCTTCTTTTGTCCAGTGCTCGCTGGCAGCAATGTTACTGTCAACTACAGTACCCGCCATTGATGATGCCAGTGCCGCTCCAATCATACAGATTAGAAATGCGATTTTTTTCATAATAGTTTCCTTTCTTAAAAATTAATTACTTTTTAAATTACATTTCAACTTATTTTCAATCAGTCCCTCAATATTACTGCGGATTGAATTAGAACAGACAATTATTAGGCGGCTATTAAGTTAATATTAGAAGAATAATAGGATTGACTGGTTTCTTTAAATCCTTATTTGAATTAGAATTATGAATCTAAAAATTATTTTTTTATCAAAATTACTTTTTTTTGACTTTCCTTTTCCGCGGCAGCTAACGTTCAACTAGCCGTCAGTTAATCAGATTCTTACAAAACGGGATGTATAAAAAAACAAAGTTTGCCAGAAAAAAAGCGGGGCAAAGGCCCTAAAGAACCTTCACCCCTTAAGCATGAAAATTTATGGCATATTTAATACTTCACTGCAATAAGTTATCGGTAGAATTACCATATAATAAATTAATCATGGTTTAATTATAGCTGGTATTGTTTGCCGAATATTATTTGAATGTTATAAAATTGTTAGTTTAAAAATAAGTTTTGATATGGCAAAACAAATGGTGCATTATTTTCTCAACAACATCTCTCTTGCTTTCAGTGTCTTGCGTAGCTGAAAAATCCCTCGAAAAATGTATCTATAGAAGTTGATATTTCAAAGCTCACCTGGATACTTGAGGGTATAGATCTTTTCAAGGCAAGAAAAAGAAAGCGTTATGGGCGTAAAACGCCTTCATAGGCCCTGAAGGTTAAAAATACTGCATTTCTTTTCTTATTTTTCTTGCTTTTATCCTGTTTCTGCTACACTTGTTTCATCGTTAAGAACAGCAGTATTAAGCCTTGAAGCAATAGTGCCAAAAGAACAGATAACAGCAGAATCATCCATAGATCAATGACCTGAAGATACAGGCACTCTTCAGCAGATGGTCATTACGCTGCTCTATGAAATCAACGATCTCAACGGTCAGCTCTATTTTCTCAAGCGTCAGCTGTTCGGCAAAAAGAGCGAATAGATGGTCCCATTAAACCTTAACCAGTACGTATCATGGACAGAAACGAAAGTATCGACAATTTTATGAAATATGCGGGCTATGAATAATTACCCCACACCGTATTTTCCGTTCGGCTGTTATCCTGTATGCTGTGAGTCGGTGCCATTATGCACCCGCCGCCGGGCATCATCACGTCAAGTACATCTTTTACGCTTTGTGCCGCTTCTTCGGTAGTTCCGTAAGCCATCGCTCCGGCGGTAGATATGCTGTACTTGTCAACCTCCCATGAGACCGCTGAAAGACTCCAGATTTAGCCCTATTTACTCTTTCAAAAGTGTATAGAATTTCTGGTTTAGCGAAAATAGCGTGTTTCAATCTCGGTTAGCACAGACTTGGCAGCACGCGGGGGTGTTTCAGGCAAGTTACCGAAGAATACATCATCCGGGCGATTGCCGTCTAATGCCATATGCGGCCTCCAGGAATTGTACCAAGTCTCATTCGGCCTTAACAACTACACAGTGTCTTTCTACTAATATCCGGCCGGCTAAATCTCAAAAAAAATTACAAACGGAGTTGCTTATTACATTTTAAAGCCTTGCTTCAGACGCACTGCTCAATACCTGCAAAAGGCATCGACCAGGAAAATTTATAAAACTTAATATATGCATAATCACGTATTTTTAAGCCGGAATCTTTCAGACCGGCATAGACGCAAATCATATTATGCATCTTAATTTCAACTTTCACATATTTTTTATTGCGATATGCCTCTGTTATTTAAGGCTTTACAAATGGCACATTTTTAAAATACTATTTTTTTGAAAATTTAATTGACGCCATTGTTTCAGTAATGTGTAATGACAAACGGAAACGATGAGAAGTAAGCCTATAGGGAAATAAGGCTTATTCGCTAAGTAATGCGAGAATAATAATTTTTACCAGGGAGAATGGGAAAATGAAAAGTACTAACACAATTCTAGTATTCGCAGTTATAGTAATTGCGACCGTATCGTTTAATGTCAACGCAGCAATTGTTGACCTTGCACAAAACAATACCTCAGAGGGCACCATCAATGGAGCAATCTTCCGCAATGGAAGCTTCCCGATTGATGGGGCAGGAACTATTGACCCGCGTATCACAAACCAGGAGGCAGAGGGATTCCTACACTTCCCTTCTACCGGCAACACGAGAGACATCAGCGGTCATAACACCAGTGCGGCAAACCCGTTATTTACAGACGTAGGAGATGCCGGCACCGATGATATCACAGTGGGTATGCTAACCGGTAAAGTTATCGGCACCGAATGGTATTTCGAAATCATTGTGGACACCAACGAAAACAACAGCGACTCCGGCCAGATAACCTACATAGACGACATGAAAATCTACACATCACCCCATCCGGGCATTAATACAACGAATCTGAACGATTTTACAACTCCCGGAATAGGTGACGGCATTTTAAGGTATGATTTTCAGGCCAACGGCGGCGACAACCAGGTCATCTTCAATTATGAACTGGCTTCCGGCGGCTACAGCAGCGTCTATGACGTTGTAGCCCATATACCTGTGATTAACTTCACCGGAGCTGACGTGTCAGACTATGTATATGTCTATATCGAGCTGGGAAATGCTTCTGATGGAGCCGATAACCTGATGTATTTCACGACAGGCGATTACCCTCCAATACCGGTACCTGAACCGGCGGCATTCGCTATATTTGCCTCGGGAGCAGTATTTATTACCTGGAAAAAACGGTGATGAAAGTGTCAATAGAATACTGACAGCCAGGCATAAAATCCGGCTGTCAGTATTCTACATTTTTTTATCAAGGCAGACATTGCGCAAACAACAAAGGTGCTTGTCAAAATTCACTGTTTATTACTAATGCCTTGAACAAGTGTCTCTACCCTTGATTTCCAGAATTCATCAAACAGCCTGTCACTTAGCAAGACCTTACAGGCACGGATAAGTTTTTCAGCCGACTCAAGCCTACCTTTGGCTGCGTTATTGAGCTGATAAAACTTAGCTCTTGAATAGAGCCATTTTCGCTCGCTGACCAGATTGTATGAGGCAAGCCGCCCCCATAAACCTGCCGCTTCTTTGTAATTACCAGCCTTTTCGTTCAGGCGTGCCATATAGCGAACTATCTCCACAGGCGTTTGTTCTGTTAGAACAAACTTATAAAGTTCGGCGATTTCGGGTTCTTCCATCAATAGGACAGCCTCGGACAAAAGCGCCCGCTGAACAGGATTCGGGCTCTGGTAAAAATGTTTCAGAACAAACAAAACGTCAAACAAGCCGTCTTTTTTATCCTGCCCGGAAGCATAAAACTCATACTTTCCCATTACCTCTGCCGCGGCCTGATCGACCAGATCCGTCTCATTCTCAAAGTTTGCGGGATATTTTTCTATCAAACTGATAGCGGCAAGAGGTTTATCTACCCTCACAAAGACCTCAGCGGCCACAGCAGGAAAGACATCATTGCATGAAAGATCATTCTCCCCAAGAAGATCGCCGGCAAGCTGCTCAAGTTCGTCTCGGTCATTTTTCATGAGAATCATCTGGGAATAAAGAGCCTTCGCATCACATCTTATATCCGGCGGACATTGAGACGAAAGGAGTAGATTTTTCAGGGTACTGACTGCACCGTTATAATCTGCATTGCCGGCTGAATCAATCCTGTCATAACGAAATGCCGCACTGCTGTATCGGGCGTGGCAACTAAAAGGGTGTCTGTCATCGTCGGCTATTTTTCCCAGAAACTCCAGACCACTGCAATCCCGGCTTTGTGCTATAAGCAGTGAAATCTCGTAATCATAACGATAATCATCATAACTCGAACACCCCTCTTTTCTTATATGCGGATAAACAAGACAGAGCTCTGATATCTCCAGCTTTTCTCCGATTGCGGTTTCATAGAGCATCCGGCGAATGAGGCTAACGCCCTTATCCCTTGCCAGTACCGTCTCCCGCCAGCCGTCTGCGGGAATATCTAACGCCGATTTCATCATTTCAAACCCCTTAGCAGGTAATGTCTGGGCTTTGAACATGCCGGCGGTAAACCTTAATATACGAGACTTGTTATTTTCCAGATAGTTTTCTGTTAAAACATCCTCTGGAAACTCAGAACGAGAATAACGGTTAAGGAAATAACCAGCTTTCATCTCTGCCAAAAGCCCTGATTCAGACCCCGCCAGCAATGACGCTGTCTTTAAAATAATCTCAAACTCAGCCGGATTTTTCCCCCTTGCCAGGCCATCTAAAAAGTTCTCAAGCAGTGTGTCCTCAACATATATCGCCGCGGCAAAGGAAAAGACAGTTTTATTAAAAAAAACCATAGACTCGAAACGATGCATCAATTCTGAATAAACAGGTTCCAGTTCTGTTTTAGACACCCCTTTTAAAAGTTTGCCCGTCTCTGCTTTAAATAAAAGATACTCAATCAAAACCGCAGTATCCGCGTTTTTAAGGCTTTTGTATTTTCCTAACACAGCTCGGGCTCTTTCTTCAAACTCCTGCCGGTAAATCTCTTGAAAGCAGCTCAAATGCCGGCATATCCGCAGACTCATGGCATCAGTATCCGAGGAGTCAACTTCCTTTCCTATAGAATCCAGCCGGCGAATCAAATCGGCAAGATGAAAAGTAAGCTCCTCCCCCGAGATGTCTTGTGCTGTAAATCTAATATAATCCAGCCTGCAGAGGATTATCCTTAGTTTTACTTCGTAACCTCTCATAGCCTGCCACAAACCTGTATTGGCGAACTTCTCCTCCCAGTCAACGCCTTCATATTCATTTACAGCATTACACATAGCCTGAAGTTTTTCAAGTTTGTGACTCACATCTTCGCAGGTTTGCTCGATGAAACTTAAATCAGAGTTTTTAATCCTGCCCAGATGTGATACAGGCTGCAGAATAGAAGCTGCGCGAAAATCAATAAAACGCCCAAGAGACGATTGGTAAACATCTAACGCGCTGCTGTAAATACTCTCAATTTCTGCCTGGTCAATTTCAGGCACGGATTGTGCCCGGACAGGCAGGGCTAAAGCGGCAGAAAAAAACAAAAACAGACATAATTTTATTTTCACTGAAAATCCCCTTTATTCAGACAACGGAAACGTAATATCATTTATACCCAGCCCATAAAGCATATTGTAAACAAGTGCCAGATGCTGCCATTTAAGGTTGTCGCTGCAATCAAGCTCGACGGGATCCCCAACAGTGCGGCTTTGTGCCTCAAAGACCTCCAAAAGCATCCTCTCAAAATCTACAAGCCCAGTTTCCGGTTCATCGTCCGGCACGGTCAGCTCGCCATAGCCGCCGATAACAACAGCAAGGCCATTGTCGTTTGAGCTCAGCTCTATCAGCAGCGGCTCAATGAGATTAAGCTCACTCGATTGCGAGTCCGACGGCAGAGCCACGGGCAGAAAATCTTCTTTAGGTCTGAATTTCGCCGTTACAAGAAAGAATATCAATAACAGAAATATAACATCTATCATCGGCATCATTCTCAGCGAATAGCTTCGCCGTCTGGATTGTATAAGCCTTGAGAGAACACTCTTAGAAATATGGCCGGATTTTGCGCCTCGTTCTTGTTTTTTACCGTCTTTCATGTCACAGCCCCACACCTATGCCCATTACTTTTGTATTTACAGTCGGATTGTCGAATTTGCCGCCAACCTTAACGTTGGCGATAGAAGAACCAAATGCGTTGAAGAGAGATTTGCTTCCTGTTTCCTGCTGACCGGGCCGGCCGAGATACACTGAAAGGTCTATATTTAACTCCTCGCCCGCCGTATCCATGTAACCGCTGCCGTAAAACCCGTAATTCTGATCCGCCAGATAAATATCAGACATCTCAATACGTGAGCCCTTAATGTATGACTCGAACTGGAGCATATCAAACTTATCGTCAAATGACGCAAGGGCGCCAAGACCGCCGGTAATCATGGTAAAAAGCGTTTCCTCCTCCGCTGTGATACTGCCGATACTGACATTAAGTCTGCCCTTTCTGCTCTCACCGTCAGCCTTTACACCTTCGATGTAAAGGTTTCCCCCCGCTGTGCCGTCAAAGTTAAGCATAAACTGCGGAAGGCCGGCGGTAATCTTATTATTAAGTCTGCCGACCTGAACCTTGTCAAAATTAACAGAAAAGGTATATTTATTCTTATCCCTGTAGGGAAAAAGAATATCCGCCGCCAAAGAGCCGCCGCCAAAGGAAGCGGAAAAATTATTAAGTTTAAATTCTCTCTTATCAGGTGCCATCTTCAAATCAAAACTGGAATTTGCTAAAGGAATTGATTTATACTCAAACTCACCGGCTGTCCCTGTCATGTCAACCATGTGAAACCCATTCAAGAAAGAATATTCCGCACTGCCTGTAAGTCCAATCTGATCAGAGCTGAAATTGTCTCCCTGTACGCCTTTGCCCAACACAACGCCGGCAAAAGTCAATAGATTTTCACTGCCGTTTGATTTGAGAACACATTCATGCAGGTTAATATCAAAGACACCCCCCGTAACAAAGAGATTGTCTCCGCCTTGAAAAATGCCGGCATCTCCAAGTCCTGCCAGATCAATGCCGCTTGATTTGAGGTCAAATCGAAGCGGACTTTTGTCCAGATTCAAATCTTTAGTCGCTTTTGTAACAGATACAGGTATTACAGTTTCCGGATTTATAATAAAACTGAAATTCAAGTCAGAAATATCAAGACCGCCGTTATCAAGAAACAGACTGCCGGCGGCATTTGAAATATCGTATTGATTGTTAATATTCATCTTATCAAAAGAAAACGACGAATCGATAAAAAGATTTTCTGCCGGAATTTCAGGCATTGAAATCCGACCGGCCGCAGTAATACGCCCCTTTGGATTCAGATTATTAAGGAAATCAACAATAGGGAATTTTTCAGCATTGATTGATTCATAGACCTCTGCCGAGACATCACGTATATCGTATTCAAAATCCCAGGGACGAAAATCAGCCTCTGAATCAGGATTCAGCCTGCCGCGGATACTCACCGGCCCGCCATCAAGATCACCATGAATCTTTCTCACAAGTATTTCGCTGCCGCGTATAACCAGTACGGCTTGTACATTATCAAGGGTAAAATCTCTGTAAGATATGTTTTCAGAATATATACTCAAAGCCGTCTGGGAAACCGGCTCTTTGCCGGGGCTGCTAATATATATCAGGCTTAGATCGGTATATGAGTCAGCCGATAAGGCAAACGTCTTATCTTTAAGAACCGGCACCAGATTTTTAAATTCCTGATCCATCCAGAGATTTTCGCAATCAATTTCAATGTCGTATTCTCCCGCCTTTGAGTCAACCAAACCGTTTATGCATATCTTACCTCTCGAATCCGCGGCTGTAAGATTGTCCATAGTAATCCTGCCGTTGTCCACCGCAGCACGGCCGGTAATATTCTTAAGAGTGTATGGGTATTTGTTGTAGCAGGCCTCTACGCCGAGCAATTCGGCCTCAAGTCTCGAATCGTTTGGATTGCCCGGACCCTCGATCATATTGTATTCAAGTGAAATCCTGCCAGAAGGTTCAAATTTATCCCAACTGGCCTGAACTTCACCCGGCAGGGCAAAATAAAGATCCGGCTCAAGAAGCATATTGGGCGAGGTAACCTTAGCTCGGGTTGTCCACCCGCCGGATTCGGCATCAAGAGATGTATCTGCGGATATTTCTATGAGCACATCATTATGAAAACCCTTTAAATTATTGAGCCCGCCGGAATTATTGCTGATCCACACATCAGCGGTAACATCATCAAGTTCATAGGGGAATTCAACGTAATAAACACTGATACCCTTGAGCTTCATTTTGCCCTGAATATCCAGAGCCGAAAGCAGCTGTTTAAAAATAGAAACGCTTAAAGTCTTTTCTTTGTTATCAATGGCTGCCGAGGCATCAAATGAAATATCGACACTTCCCTGCGGCTGATATCTTGCAAGCATATCTCCGAAAAAACCAAAATATTTACCAGAATTCTCAGGATTATAATACAAAGCATTACATACAGGCTGTTGTGTGAGGATGAGATTTGTCAAATCAGTATTTATTTTAAAAGCCAAATTCTCAGAAAAGTCAACCTCTGCACCAAAACTGCCGCTGCATTTACTAATATCCGACGAACCAAAACTTCCCGTCAGTGATATTTTTTCAGAGTTGATCTGCGTATTCAGCCGTAACTTATCTAATCTCCAGTCATTTCCCGCCAGAGAATATCCCGTATTAGTTAAGCTGCCCCAAACAGATGCCGTTAAACAATCATCATCTATTTTTACGTCAGCTTCAAGCTCAGTAGCCGCCAGCAATCCTTCCTCTGTAAACTTGCAGCTCATGCTCAGATTATCAGTTAGAAGATTTCTATCACAGCTCACATATTCAAGGTTGAATTTTCCAGTATCACCATCGGGCTGCTCAACGGTAACCGAGGCATCTTCGATATAAAATTGCGGCAGAACTTCGAGATAATTACAGATTCTGGTCTTTATATCGCCGGCAGATGTTTCAAAATTATCCAGTTGGAATTTTATCGGTGTATCTCGAGTCTCTGCTTTTGGCGATAAATCAAGACCAACACCTTTTATTTTGATATCCCGCAGCCTTAATCTGCCCAAAAGAGCAGGCATAAGACGGATCTCCGCGTAAAGGCTGTCTATCACACACTTACGGTTGCCCTGGCCGTCGTATAGAGCCATATCAGTAAATTCAACAGTTGAAGGCAAATGATAATACGTTGAGCTGACATTAAGCTGATATCCGGTTTTTTCAGCGACAGACTGCCGCAGTCTGTCAGCGGCGATCTGGGCGACTTTTGGGCTGAAAGCCAGAGCGGCAAGAATGACAACAACAATAAAGCCCAGTAAGACATACAATGCCTTAACCATCTTCCGTTTAACCGAAAAATGCGTATTATCTGTTTTATGTTTTGCTTTCAACTTATTTCAATGCTTTTGATCCGATATCCCGGCGGCAGTATGCTCCTTCAAAAGTTATCAAATCAACAGCTTCATAAGCACGTTTCTGAGCTTCTTTAAGCGTATCGCCCATAGCGGTTACGCCAAGAACACGCCCGCCGGCCGTAACAAGTTTGCCGTTTTCAATTTTTGTTCCCGCATGAAAGACCATGACATCATCGAGTTCCATGGCATTTTCGACACCGGTTATTTCTTTGCCTTTTTCATAGCTGCCCGGATAACCTCCCGAAGACATAACAACGCATACTGCCGGCCGCCTGTCCCAGTCAAGAGTCATTTTGTCGAGCCTTCCCTCGCAGACTGCCAGCATAACCTCAAGCAAATCTGTTTTTAATCTCATCAACACCGGCTGCGTCTCCGGGTCACCAAAACGCACATTGAACTCAAGCACCCTCGGGCCGGCCTGCGTAACCATTATGCCGGCATAAAGAACGCCTCTAAACGGCGAGCCGCAGCGATTCATGCCATCCACAACAGGAACGAGAACCTCGCGGGTTATCTGATCGAGCATATTTTCATTTACCAAAGGCGTAGGGCTGTAAGCTCCCATTCCACCAGTATTTAAACCGGTATCACCCTCGCCTACGGGCTTGTGGTCCTGAGACGATTCAAGCACATATATCGTCCTGCCGTCAACGAGGGCAAGAATCGATGCCTCCTGGCCTATCAGTTTTTCCTCTACAACGATTGTCCTGCCGGCATCTCCGTAAATATTTTCGCACATTATCTTCTCTGCAATGTTTATGGCCTCACTGGGCTCATCGCAGACATGTACTCCCTTGCCTTTCGCCAGACCGGCCGCCTTAACCACGACCGATTCATCCCTGGAGGCAATATAAGATTTCGCGTCAGGGTAATTATCAAAAACCCGCCCTTCCGCCGTGGGAATTGAGTTTTCCTTCATGATTTTCTTTGCAAAACCCTTGTCAGCCTCAAGTCTCGCGGCTGCCGCACTGGGCCCAAACGCCTTTATGCCGGCGGATTCACATGCATCGACAAGCCCATTGGCCAGAGGATCCTCGGGACCTACAACTACAAGGCCGATATCATTATTTGCGGCAAAATCCACCAAAGCAGCCGTGTCATTTACATCAATATCTACAGTAGTGCCGTATTTTATCATTCCCGGATTACCCGGAGCGATGAAAAGTTTATCGAGGTTTTTCGACTTACTGAGTTTCCACGCTATGGCATGCTCACGCCCGCCGCTGCCGACAAGAAGTACTTTCATTGTTTAACCTTATGTATTTAAATAACTTATCTCATTTTCAGACTGAATGCCTGCGTAGCAGAACAACAAAACCTGAATTTTCTTGTAATATCAACGTCACAGATATTATTTCAAATTTAAAAAAAATGACAAGTATCAAATATATTCATCTTGAACTTATTCTATAGATATATAAAATCATTAAACAATGATAGTTATTTAATAATTTTACCGGAGATTGCAAAATGAAAAATATCCTGATACTTACCACAATCGCGGCTTTGACAATTCTTGGCGGCTGTACAAAGTCCAACAAAAGCTCCGCTTCTGAATCCGATGATATTCTAAAGCTCAAAACCGAAAAGGCCCAGATCGTCCAGGAGTTTGAAGCCGCCCGCAAAGAGCTAAACGCTGAAATAGCTCAAAAAGATGAAAAAATCAAGCAGCTTGAAGAAGAAAACGCCTTACTCACGAAACAAATAACCGGTTTCGAGGGGATAATCAACCAGATGATAGGCAAATTTCAGGAAATAGGCGAGGATGCCAAGGCTGTAAAAGAAGAAAACAAACAGCTCAAGGCTGAACTTGCAAGACTAAAAGCATCAGACTCCAACAATACTGAACAATCTTCACAGGAGCTTGACTCCAACGCCCAAAAAAGGCTGGATGCACTTAAGTCTTTGAAAAAAGCCGAATAGAAGCCGCAAAGATTTGCATAAAGAGGAGAAATGCGGGCGAGAGGAGTCGAACCTCCACATCCTTAAGATACTAGAACCTAAATCTAGCGCGTCTGCCAGTTCCGCCACGCCCGCTTTTAAATATTTATTCAGCCTCCTGCTCTTCGGAAATCTTTTTGACCCGCTGTTCGCAGTCACGAAGTATTTCCCGACAACGGCCTATAAGTCTCATGCCGCGTTCATATTTATCGAGGCTGTCTTCAAGTGAAAAATCGCCGGATTCAATCGACTTGACGATGTTTTCAAGTTCAAGGATTGTATCTTTGAATGTCATTTTGTCCAGATTTTTTTTCATTTCTTTTTCGTCCATATTATTCTCCGTCTTTTTGGGCCCTGCTTTGTAACTTGCTGCCATCTGCAAATTCGGTAACTATTATATCTTCGGGAACTATTTTATCAGCACTGCGGATAATAGAATCATCCGCCTTTTTTGTGGTTATGGTGTAGCCTCTTTTCAAAACATTTCTTGGGTCAACAGCTTGCAAACGTGCCTCAAGCGACTCTAATCGGCTGGTTTGCTCCCGCAGCATAACTTTAACATCTCTTGTAACAGTGCTGCTTATATGTTCGATCGTGAGCCTGTTTTTGTCAATAAGTTTTGCCGGAGATACCATATCGAGTCTGCGGGCATAAGAATTCAGCATATCTTTATTTGCGGCAAAGGACGCATCAGCAAGCCGCCGCAGTTTCTGTGTAATGCTGTCAAGCTGCTGAGTTTTGTAATTTACAGGATACAAAGGATTGCGGAAAAAAGAGCTGGCCATAACAGTTTGAAGCCTGCTGCGGGAAAGGTTTAGCCTTGACTCGGCGGCGCCGCGAAGCCTTTGCCGCAGGCCTTTCACAAACTCTATAAGCTCATGCCTGTCCGGCACGGCAATTACGCCGGCGCGGGTTGGAGTTGAAGACCTGGCATCAGCGGCAAGATCAGCGAGGGTTGTGTCGATTTCATGTCCCACGGCACTGATTACCGGCAGACGAGAATTGTAAATAGCCCGCACAACAGGTTCCTCGTTGAACGCCCAGAGGTCTTCAGGTGAGCCGCCGCCGCGTCCGACAATCAAAAGCTCGATACCGTATTTATCTGCCAGCCTGTTTGCAAGCGATATCGCATTTGCGATTTTTCCTGCCGCTCCATCACCCTGTACCGGCGCCGGCAGCAGATACAATGCCGCACAAGGCCAGCGCCTGGCGATGCTGTCTGCGATGTCATGGAACGCCGCTCCGGACTCGCTGGTAACAACAGCAATAGACATGGGATACTGCGGGAGAGGCATTTTGTGAGCTTCTTCAAAGAGCCCCTCTTCCTTCAGCCGATTATACATCTGTTCAAAAGCAAGCTGGAGGTTTCCTACGCCTGAAGCCTTGATTGTATCCACAATGAACTGATACTTGCCGAAAGGCGGATAAACATCAATATTGCCGGTTGCCAGCACTGATACACCGTTGGCGAAATCAAACTTCAGCTTGTTTGCGGTGCTTCTCCATATAACTGAAGGCAGCTGAGAATTGTTGTCTTTAAGCGTGAAATAAAGATGCCCCGAATGGTGCGGGCGAAAACTCGATATCTCACCGGCAACAGTTATACGCGGCGGCAGATACCCCTCAAGAGTCACCTTTATCAGCTGATTTATTTCTGAAACTGTAAATGTTGTTCGCTGCATAATGCCTAAACGCCCGCAAATCCATTGCAAAATGAATGCTTTGCGAACTTACAAATAAAAAAGCCCCCTGCATTGACATCAGGAGGCTTTATTAAATTTTGAATCTTATGCCAGTTCCGGCACGGGCCCTGCAATCTCTTCGTAAAGTTCAAAAGAAGATTTACAGCCGCTTAAGATACGTTTTCTGCACGCCTCAATCTCAAAATTGCAGCGGTTTATATAACGTTTTGCAATAGCGAGTTTACGCTCTTTCATGCTCATGGTTTTGCCATTTTTGCCCACAGCTGTCTGCATATCAAACTTGCTGCAGGCCTGCTGACAGAAAAGGTAACCGCCAATAATCTTAACGGCGATATCAACCAGATCTCTGCCGTAGAGGTCCATATAATCGATACCCCGCTCTTTGATGAACTTAACGCACTCCTGCATTGTCTCGGTGTTGGCTTTTAGAATTTCAAGCAGCTCGACTGTCTGCGGCTCGTAATCATACTCTGCAAGCTCAGCGATATATTTCTCTGCTGTTCCGTTTGTTACATGCCTTACCGCCGCAACAACCTGAAGCTGTGTAGTACCTTCATAAATATTAGTGATGCGGGCATCACGGAAATACCTCTCACAGGCATAATCACGCATGTAGCCGCTGCCGCCAAGAACACTGATAGAATCTGAAGCGACCTGGTTGGCCATCTCGGTTGAAATGTATTTGGTCATAGGTGTAAGCATCGCGGCGTAGCGTTTTATCATACGCAGACGTTTCTTTGTTTCCTTGACCAATGCCGGATCGCTGTCCGGGTTTTCTATGGTCTTATTCATTCCTATTTCATGGTCAACTACCCTGCACGCTTCATAAAGCAGCGAACGGCTTTCCTCAACAGAAATTTTCATGTTAATCAGCAAGTCCCTGATCGGAGGCAGTTTCTCAATCGGTCCGCCGAACTGCTCGCGGCTTGCGGCATAATCTCTGGCAATCCGGTATGCGGCTTCGCCGATGCCAAGACCCTGCGCTGATATGCCGATACGCGCACCGTTCATAAGCGCCATAACATAAGTAATAAGCCCCCTCTGGCGTTCGCCAACGAGCTCAACAGGAGTATTGTCGAAGAAAATTTCGCATGTCGGAGAAGCATGGATTCCCAGCTTGTCCTCGAGCCGGCGTATGTGAACTGTCGGGCTCTTATAACATGAAAACAGACTCAAGCCGCGGCCGTCAGATATTTCCGGCTCACTCCGTGCCATTATAAGCAGAACTTCGCCGCAGCCGTTTGTTATAAAACGTTTCACGCCGTGAACATACCACTGGCCGTCAGCATCCTGAAACGCCTTGACCTTACACGCCTGCAGGTCTGAACCGGCATCCGGCTCGGTAAGAACCATTGCGCCGGTATGCTTGCCGTTTGCAAGATCGGGCAGGTATTTTTGTTTTAGCTCTTCATCTGCAAAGAAGTTGATTGTTTCTGCAATGCCCTGAAGACCAAAAATGTTCATAAGAGAGGCGTCTGCACGGGAAACCATCTCATTAGCAACAGAAAGCATAAGGCTGGGGAAGTTGAGCCCGCCGAAACGGTGCGGCAGCGTCATTCCCATAACCTGTGCCTTTGCGAGCTGATCAAGTATTTCGTACATTGCTTTGGGGCGTTTAACACTGCCGTCGGGCAGAAGCTCATTGCCTTCGTGGTCCATTTCTTCACTTCTTGGAGCCACAAAATCGGCGCAAAGCTGTCCCAGTGAATCTATTACGAGTTCATAGTTTTCTATCGCGTCCTGAGCATTCGCCGGTGCGGTGTCAAACTGTTCTGCGTACTTATATCCCTGCTCCATAAGATCGGCAAGCTCGCCAAGGTCCATATGGTTCAAGAGAAACTTAATATCGTCATTGTCTTTGTAAAAGTTTGCCATAATTATTGTCCGTTTATACTTTTTCTTTAATCGCCTTTATCATAGCCGGAATAACTTCATTCAAATCGCCTACAATCTTATAATGGGCAACATTGAAAATCGGAGCGTCCGGATCATTGTTAATTGCTATAATCTTTTTACTATCGCTCATGCCTGCCTGATGCTGTACTGCTCCGCTTATGCCGGCGGCAATATACAGACTCGGCCGAACAGTAGTTCCGGTCTGGCCAACCTGGTGGTCTCTGTCAATAAAACCAAGGTCAACCGCAGCACGTGATGCGCCTGGAACTGCTCCAAGACAATTTGCAAGATCCCAGATAAGGCGGAAGTTTTCCCTGCTGCCAACGCCGGCGCCTCCGGCAACGATAATTCTCGAAGCCTTAAGGTTAACAGTCTTATCTCGGCGATGTTCATCGAGTATCTCAACCACAAGATCAGCATGACTGAGGCTTACCTTGATCTCGACTATACCACCTTTACGCCTGCCGTCCGGCTCAGGCATAGGCATAACGCCCTCACGGACTGTTGCCATCTGCGGCCAGCGGTCATAGTTTATGATAGTAGCTATAATATTTCCGCCGAAAGCGGGGCGAATCTGGAAGAGCAGATTATCGTAAACTTCTCCGGTCTTTTTGATTTCATGCCTGCCGATCTGAAGATCAGTACAATCAGCTGTGAGGCCGGCTTTTACCGCACTTGCAACGTGCGGCGCAAGATCACGGCCTACAGGTGTTGCGCCAAAGAGCATGATTTGCGGTTCATACTTTTGAATAACATCATAAAGTATTTTGCTGTATGAGCTTGTCTGGTAATGCTCAAGCAAGGGATGCTCACCCATGTAAACAGTATCTGCACCATAATGAACAAGCATATCAGCCGCGTTCTTCACCGAGCTGCCAAGTAAAACCGCGCCGACCTGAACTCCGAGCTTGTTTGCCAGCTCACGCGCTCTGCCCATAAGCTCAAGAGATGTGTCTTCTATTTTGCCAAGATGCTGTTCAGCGAACACCCACACCTGGCCTTCTTTGTTTACTTTTATCATTACTAATATCCTTATCCGATAGTGTGATCAACAATTAACTCGTGCACCATTTCACTGATGCCCTCTTCTGTAGGCTCAACTTCGCGAGTTTCCTTAGCGGTGAGCACAACGCTCATAATCCGATGCACCTTTGTAGGAGAGCCGTCGCGGCCGCACCATTGCAGGTCAGCCTCAATATCATCGAGATTTAACACTTTTATCAGAAGGCCTTTATCTTCAAGAGTTTTGGCTTCGTCTGCGTCTTCAACCTCGAGAGAGGTCTTAGCCTTTTTGTATTTCATCATGTTCAGAGCGCCTGCCACACGCGGCTCGTTTGCCTCATCAGTGACGGTAAGCAGTACCGGCAGAGTGGTTTTAACATCCTGCCAGCCGTTGCCTATGCTCCGGCGGGCTGTAATTTTACCTTCTGTTATATCTTTGAGCTCTTCGACATAGGTAACCTGCGGAATACCAAGTTTCTCGGCGGTCTGGGGGCCAACCTGTGCAGTGTCGCCGTCAATCGCCTGGCGTCCGCACAAGACTATATCATAACCAATTTTCTTAACGGCCTGGCTGAGAATATAGCTTGTAGCCAGGGTGTCACTGGCAGCACAGCGGCGGTCAGTAACAAGGTACGTCTCATCGGCCCCGCGGAAGAGTGACTGCTTTAGTATTTCAGCAGCAGCCGGAAGCCCCATGGTCACAACTGTAACAGTGCCGCCGAAACGCTCCTTGATCTGGATCGCAAGTTCCAGCGCATTAAGGTCTTCCGGGTTAAATATTGCCGGCAGAGCCGCGCGGTTGACGGTACCGTCTTCGTTCATTGCCTCGCCGGTTATCCTGGCGGTATCCGGTACCTGTTTAACTAATACAACACATTTATAAGACACGAATGCCTCCGTAATTAAACTACATTTTGTTGCAAATACTAAATAAAATAAAAAAAATACAATAGGTTGCGGTGATTATAGAAAAAACACCCTCTGCGTCAAACAAAATAACCACAAACAAACAAAAGCCGCTTGACTAAACGTGTTTGCGGCATGTACAGCAGCATGACGTATAACCCGATAATGCACAGCATCCGGATTTCATTAAGTCAAAAATTGAACGTCATTTACAGATCTTTGTGGTATTCCTGCAGAGACTTTACAGAAAAATCGCGGCCCTGGATTTCGGCTATGCCCCGAACCGCTGCAGCAGCGGCGGCTGCGGTTGTTACATACGAAACACCATATTTAACGGCAGCTTTTCTAATGTATGAATCATCATACTGACTCGTTTTCCCAGAGGGGGTATTGACAATCAGCTGTATTTCCTTGTTTTTAATCGCATCAACGATGTTTGGCCTGCCCTCGTGAACCTTAAGGATTTTTTCGCACTCTATGCCGTTATTTGTAAAGAATTTATGTGTACCTTCAGTAGATAAAATCTTGAATCCTGCCTTCAGGAAATTCCTCGCCGAGACTAGTATTGACTGTTTATCGTTATCAGCAACGGTAATAAGTACCTTGCCGGCGATAGGCAGCGGCTGATTAGTCGCGGCCTGCGATTTGAAGAAAGCCAGCCCGTAAGAATCGGCTAATCCGAGAACCTCACCGGTAGATCTCATCTCAGGGCCCAGAACAGGGTCAACCTCCTGGAACATATTAAAGGGGAAGACCGCTTCTTTAACGCCGAAATGCGGAACCGGCTTTGGATTTAAATTGAGCTCTGAGAGCTTTTTACCAAGCATCAGCTGTGTTGCGATGCTCGCCATTGGAATACCGCAAACCTTGGAAACAAGCGGCACAGTACGCGATGCCCTTGGGTTTGCCTCGAGAACATAGACCGTATCATCTGCTATGGCGTACTGCATATTCATCAAACCGACAACATTCATCTCTACCGCTATGTTGCGCGTATATTCACAGATTGTGTCAATATGCTTGGCTGGGATTGAAACAGGAGGAATCACACAAGCCGAATCTCCGGAATGAACGCCCGCAAGCTCAATATGTTCCATAACCGCCGGCACAAACGCATCACTTCCGTCTGATATGGCATCAGCTTCTGCCTCTATCGCATTTCCGAGAAATTTATCGATAAGTATTGGCTTTTCGGGGTTTACATCAACAGCCGTGACTACATATTCCCGCAGCATCTGCTCATCGTGTACAACCTCCATACCTCTGCCGCCAAGTACATAAGACGGCCGCACCATCAGTGGGTAGCCGATTTCAGCGGCTATATCAAGTGCCTGTTCAAGGTTGCTCGCCATACCTGACTGGGGCATCGGAATACCAAGTCTCTCCATCATGGCACGGAAGAGATCTCTGTCCTCTGCCAAATCGATTGTCTCTGGCGATGTTCCAATTATTTTAACACCGGCGGCTTCCAGCTCACGTGCTATATTCAGGGGAGTTTGTCCGCCAAACTGAACAATTACGCCCTCCGGCTTTTCTTTTTCGTATATACTGAGAACATCCTCCACTGTCAACGGCTCAAAGTAGAGCTTATCAGAAGTATCATAATCTGTAGAAACAGTTTCAGGGTTGCAGTTGACCATGATAGTTTCCAACCCCTCATCGCGAACAGTAAACGCCGCGTGAACGCAACAATAGTCAAACTCGATACCCTGCCCGATCCTATTGGGACCGCCGCCGAGAATCATAATTTTCCGGTTGCCGGAAGTTTCCACCTTGTCTTTGGCATTATAAGTAGAGTAGTAATACGCCGCGTCCTCTACACCGCTTACCGGTACCGGCTCCCAGCTCTCCTCTATACCAAGACCTTTGCGCCGGCTGCGAATATCGGTTTCTTTGATGCCGAGAATCTTTGAAAGGTATCTGTCGGCAAAACCATCTTTTTTTGCCTCTATCAGCAGTTCATCAGGTAGATCCTTGCCTTTGTATGAAAGCACTCTCTCTTCAAGCTCAACCAGCTCCTGCATCTGTTCAAGAAACCACATGTTGATTTGCGTCTTATCGTGCAGAGCTTTCAGGGTTGCCCCCTTGCGGAGAGCTTCGTACATGATAAACTGCCGCTCACTTGTGGCTTCACCAAGCAGATTCATCAACTCTTCAAGAGGCATTTTGTTATAATTCTTCGCAAAACCAAGACCGTACCGGTTTATCTCAAGAGAACGTATAGCCTTATGAAACGCTTCTTTATAGTTCTTGCCAATACTCATCACCTCGCCAACCGCACGCATCTGAGTGCCGAGTTTGTCCTGAGCGCCTTTGAATTTTTCGAACGCCCAGCGGGCAAATTTCACGACAACATAGTCTCCGCAGGGAGTATATTTTTCGAGTGTCCCATCACGCCAATACGGCATCTCGTCCAAAGTCAGACCGCAGGCCAGAAGTGCCGATACCATTGCAATTGGAAAACCTGTAGCCTTGCTTGCAAGGGCCGATGAACGCGATGTCCTGGGATTGATTTCTATGACAACAACCCTGTCGGTTACCGGATCATGAGCAAACTGAACATTTGTGCCGCCAATAACGCCAATAGCTTCTACTATGTCATAGGCATATTTCTGGAGTCTCTGCTGGAGTTCTTCGCTGACCGTCAGCATAGGAGCTGTGCAGTACGAATCGCCCGTATGCACACCCATTGGGTCCACATTTTCGATGAAACATACGGTTATCTTTTGATTTTTGGAATCACGCACAACCTCTAATTCCAACTCCTCCCAGCCCAATACCGACTCTTCTACAAGAATCTGATGCACCATGCTTACGGCAAGCCCTCTTGCAGCTACAAGCCTGAGCTCATCAACGTTATATACTAATCCACCGCCGGTGCCGCCCATTGTATAAGCCGGACGCAATACTACCGGATATCCAAGCTCTTTTGCAATTTCTTCGGCCTCTTCTACGCTGAAGGCAGGCTTGCTTCTGGCCATCTCTATGCCGAGGCTGTCCATGGTCTTCTTAAATTCAATCCTGTCTTCGCCGCGTTCTATTGCGTCGAGCTGAACGCCGATGATTTTAACATCAAATTTATCAAGCACGCCGGATTTTGCAAGCTCGGATGAAAGATTGAGACCGGTTTGGCCGCCAAGGTTTGGCAGCAGCGCATCAGGGCGTTCCTTTTCGATGATTTTCGTCAGAGTCTCGGCATTGAGCGGCTCTATGTAGGTTGCATCTGCCATGCCGGGGTCTGTCATAATCGTTGCGGGGTTTGAGTTAACCAGAACAATTTCATAGCCGAGTTTTCTAAGAGCTTTACAGGCCTGTGTGCCTGAATAATCAAACTCGCACGCCTGACCGATAATAATCGGACCAGAACCAATAATCATAACTTTTTTAATATCTTTGCGTTTCGGCATCGCTTTTGCTCCTGTTAATAGACCTCGAACGTATAAAGTAAAATTTTCGTAAGGTTAACGAAAAATCTTATTATGTCAAATACTCTTATAAATGAAATTTGATTAAATCGGGCTAATCCTTCTTCACGGTTTTTGATTCTTCAATGGGTTCATTGAGTTTATCAGACCCCTTGCCGTGATAGCGAATAACCCTTGGCGGACATTTGGTAAGCAGTTTATCCACTTTTTCGTTGAGTTCGTACTTTTGATAATCTATATCTGCCAGATTGCCGTCCATGTAGAACATATCTGACATTTTTGTGCACATTTTACAGCCAATACAACCGACGCTGCATCGACCGCGGGCTTCTTTGCCGAGCTCCTGACTCTTACAGCTTACCACGAGCATGGCTTCGTTCTCAAACGGTATCATCTCTATAATGCCTCTGGGACAGGCTTTAACACATGCCATGCATCCGGTACACTTTTCGTAGTCTATGGTTGCCAGGCCGTCAATTACTTCTATCGCGTCAAACTGGCAGGCCGTTACACAGTCGCCAAAATTGAGACAACCGTACTTGCATGACCTGGCGCTGGGCAGCAGATGTGCGGCTGCGCAGGTTGTTATTCCCATATAAACACCCTCATAATGCTTGTCTTCAAGGTGTGCACTGCATCTGACAACAGGCCGTTTTGGAGCCCCGCCGCCGCTGACATTGAGGTTTAGAATCTTACTTATAGCCTCGGAGACATCAGAGCCCCCGGGTGCGCATTTGCCTATGTGTGCGGGATCATTAAATACAGCCTTGGCATAGGATGAACAGCCCGCGAAACCGCAGGCTCCGCAGTCAATTCCCGGCAGAACATCCTGTATTGCCTCGATCTTTGGATCAACCTCTACTTTGAGTTTTATGCTGGCCAGAAGCAGAACAAGGGCGAAGAGTCCCGCAAGAACCACCATCATAATGCCGGCGGGCAAAGCACCGGTGATAATGTCTGTAAATGAAGCTAATATATACATTTTGTAATCAGTTATTAAGTGTTAATTGCAGACAGAAACATTGCTTGGCACACGCTCTGTCATTTTATCATTCCGCCGAAGCCCATAAACGCCAAAGCCAGAAGGCCCGCCGTAATTAAAGTTATCGGAGCACCTTTTAGACAATCAGGGACATTGGCAAGCTCAAGCTCTTCACGTATGCCGGCCATGATGCAGATTGCCATGGTAAAACCGATTCCGGCACCAAAGCTCATAACGGCAGCCATCAGAATTGAATGCACTTCCCAGAGGTTGAGAAAAAGGCACAAACCTAATATCGCGCAGTTTGTTGTTATAAGAGCCAGGAAAATGCCGAAACTCTCATAGAGCGACGGGAAAAACTTACGTACATACATTTCTACCAGCTGAACCGCGCCGGCAATAACCATGATAAACGCCACGTACCTGACAATTTCGAGATTAAATCTCATAAGAACATAATTGTCGATCATGTAAGTCATTATTCCGCTTAGCGTTACCACAAAGGTCACAGCCAGCCCCATACCAAAAGCCATATCTATCCTGCCGGAAACTCCCAAATAGGGGCAGATTCCTAAGAACTTGGAAAAAACAAGGTTATTTACAATTACGATAGATATAAACGCTAATATTAGTGCCTGAACATTATCCATTCAACACCTCATTTCGCAAGTTTAGTGTTAATTATGTTTACCAGCCCGAGCATAAGCCCCAGCGTTACAAAAGCACCTACCGGCAGCGCGAATGCGAACATGGTTATAAATCCATCGGGCATAACACGGTAACCGAAAAGGCTGCCAAGCGACAATATCTCCCGGACAGCTCCGAGAATGCAGAGGGTTATTGTAAAACCGAGCCCCATGCCAAGTCCGTCAACAAATGATATCCAGACGCCGCTCTTGCTGGCACAGGCCTCTGCACGGCATATAATAAGGCAGTTTACAATAATCAAAGGAATATAGGGCCCGAGTTTTTCACTCATATCAGGCAGAAAAGCCTTTAAGAAAAGGTCTGCTATGGTTACAAACGTGGAGATAGTTAAAGTAAAAATCAAAATACGCAGATGCGGCTTAAGCAGCCCGCGAAGAAGGCTTACAACAACATTAGAACACAGCAGAACAAATGTCGCACTTAGCCCCATTGTTAAAGCTGATTTCACGTCGCCTGTAACAGCCAGTGTCGGACACATGCCAAGCAGCAGTGCAAACACAGGGTTTTCTTTCCATATTCCCGCCAGAAAGACTGAAAAGGTTTTTTTGTCGTCAGCCATTATTTCAGCAATCCTTTCTCTTTCATAACAGCTTTAATTGTAGTATTATATGTATTGAATATCGACACCACAGCTTCACTGCTTATTGTGGCTCCTGATATCGCAATAATTTTATCGTCAATAACCGTCTCATCACCGAGCTTAAGCAGTTCGAGTTCATCGGCAGGAGCACCTTTGAATTGATCCTTATAATAGTCATTCTTGATCTTGTCGCCGAAACCGCTGGTCTCATTGCTGAACAGGACTTTGTATGCCAGTATTTTCTCAAAATTCGCGTCAACGGCTATCATCAATTCAATCTTGTCCGCATATCCCGGCCCGACAGATGTATATGCCCAGCCGACAGTTTTGCCCGAGGCGGTTGCCTTGAAAAGCTCGACCTTTTGAGCTTTGCCGGATTCATCGAGGGTGATTTGCTCATCTGACCATATCCGCTCGAAGTTCTTTGCCTGGGGAATTACGGTTTTCAGGGCATCGCTGATATTTCCGATTTTATTCTGTTCGATTCTGGGCTGCCATGCTGCATTTATCGCGGCAAGCAGCAGGCCGAAAACAAACGAACAGACAATAAGAAGCCAGCTTTCTTTAATGAACAGCATTACAGGGTTTATCTTTTTATTTTGCATTTGGTTCACCTCCGTACGGCTTGCGTTTACACATACGGTCTATCAGCGGGCTCAATGCGTTCATTATAAGCACTGCGTACATTACCCCCTCAGGATATGCACCAAAGACACGAATCAGCATTATTAACAGCCCCACGCCCGCGCCGAAAACCATCCGCCCTTTTCTGGTTACGGGATTTGTAACCGGATCTGTGGCTATAAAAAATGCCGCCATCAGCATACCGCCGCCGGCAATGTGAACCAGAGGATTCACAAATGCCGATGAGTCAACTAAGTACGCAATCTCAGCAAAAACAAAAGCCGAACCGATAACGAACACAGGGACAATCCAGGTAATAGTCCTGCGTATAAGGAGATATGCTCCGCCCAGAAGCAGGGCAAACGCCGATGTCTCTCCAAGGCAACCGCCCGTATATCCCCAGAAAACCGCTTTGAGCTGTGAGTTAGCTATTCCGGCTTTCACAATTTTTGATGCGTCTTCGAGGTTTCTGGTTTTCACAGCCTCTTTCACCCACGCCAGCGGGGTTGCCTGAGTGATAACATCAAGGGTTTCGTCCTCATCAAGACCGCTCTGGCCGGTTACATAACTGTTCGCCGCGCCGATTTTCGGCTGCTGAGAAGGCACAACCGCCGGCACGCTCCAGGTAGTCATCGCCATCCCGAAACATGCCGTCATAAACGCCCTTCCAAGCATAGCCGGATTAAACGGGTTATCGCCAAGTCCGCCAAAAACCATTTTACCTATCACAATGCAAAATACGCTGCCGATAACTATATAGGCAGGAGGCAGGTTTGGACTAACGGAAAACGCGAGTATAACCCCTGTAACTACCGCACTCAAGTCTCCGATAGTAGATTTCTGTTTACGTATCAGGCAGCATAAATACTCACTTATAACACAGGCTAAAACCGCTGTTAAAATGAGAATCGCCGCTTTTTCTCTGAAAAAAAACAACCCGGCCGCCATTGCCGGCACCAGGGCAATAATGACATCCAGCATGACCTGCCTTGTTGTCAATGGCCGGCTGATATGAGGGGCCGGTGATACTATAAGTTTATTCGTTTCTGACATTTATAACTGGTTTCCTTTATTTTCAACCTTTTTTGGCCATTTTAGAAAGTAATGCCTTTCCGGTTTTGATATATCCGCTTACCTCAAACTTTGCCGGACAGACATAGCTGCAGCTGCCGCATTCCATGCAGGCAGATATATAATAATCCTTGGCGAGCTCGAGCTTGCCGTTTTTAACGGCAGTCGCAATTCGCGTGGGATTGAGACCTTCAGGGCATACATCAAGGCACCTGCCGCATTTGAGACAGTTGGTTTCATGCAGACTTCTTGCGCCGTGAGTTTCTTTCTTTGTCAGCGCCAGCACTGAACCGGTTGTTTTAATAATCGGTGTGTTTAATTCCGCTATTGAGAATCCCATCATCGGCCCGCCGAGAATGAGCTTCTCTGTTTCCGGTTTCAGCCCGCCGCAATGCTCTATTATTTCCGAGACCTGCGTTCCAACGGGGACATAAAGATTTGCCGGGCTGTTAATCCCGCCGCCGGATACAGTTACAACTCTGTGAGTCAAAGGCTTTTTTGCAACGACGGCTTCTGTTACGGCACACGCTGTGGCCACATTACTAACCAGAAGCCCCTCCATCGGGGGTATAACTCCGGGTTTAATCGGTTTGCCAAGAACAGCGTTAATTAGCTGTCTTTCGCCGCCCTGCGGGTACATTGTCTCAAGCATTACCAGCTTAATCTGCTCACTTAACCCCTTTTTATCGAGATATTCGGTAATCATCTTCGCGGCTTCGGGCTTGTTGGCTTCAAGGCCAATGTAAGCTCTTTGAGCACCGGAGGCCTTCTTAAGAAGCATTATTCCCGTAATCAGCTTTGGAGTGTGCTCCAGCATAAGCCGGTAATCACATGTAATATAAGGCTCGCATTCACAGGCGTTTACTATAAGGGTGTGCTTTGGAAGTTTTGGATTGGGTGTCACCTTCACGCTGGCAGGGAAACCCGCCCCGCCCATACCGACAATACCTGCATCTGCGATCGATTCAATGATTTGCTCTCCGCTGACACCGTCAAGATCAAAATCTCCGCTGAATTCAAGCGGCTCCAGGGGCTGGCGCCCCTGGGCAACGTCTATGACAACAGCTTTGACCCTGCCCAGTACTGGGTGAGAGCGAAGAGCTATATCTTTTACTGTACCGTCAAGCGGCGCATGGATCTTTGCAGAGACAAAAGCCGGGCTCTCGCCTATTACGTCGCCGGCTTTAACCTCCTGTTTCTTTTCTACAGCAGGCTCACAAACCGCACCAATATGCTGGCTCATCAATACATCAAGCTGCGAGGGCACGGGAAGCGGCTCAATCGCCTTATCAGCGCTAAGCTCTTTTCGGTCAGCGGGATGCACACCGCCTTTAAAGGAATATAACTTCATATTTAGCTTTAAAATTTAATCTTAAAAATAAACGATACTACATATTTAAACAAAAAAGTAATAACCACGGCTGAAAGAACCGACGGCAGAACCGCCGCCAATTCGATGTACTCATCACTTACATAATCACTAAGCCAGTTCAAAAAAAGCACGTACATAACGATAAATGCTAAAAGAGGAACAAAAAAAGCGGTAAATGCTTTTAATGCAACCGGTTCCGCTCTGGATTTGCTTAGTTTCGCATAAACTTCGTGGCATCTGTCACGATCCAGGCAGCCCTTACATTCTTTGTCTTGTTCGCTGGGCATACTATTGTGTTATTATTTAAGTTTATATGTTTTGCTTACGTCAAAAACATTGTTTTATATGCAAATCAGGGTGTTTATGCAATAATATTATCGTAAGAATTTTAAAAATCAATTTTCATACATTAAATAACGACAGCAATTAACAAAATAAAATCAAACAGATAGAATATCACTGATTCAGCTTGTTTTTCTTTTGCTCTTCTTTTGAGGCCTTTCGAAGAATGGCCTTCTCGCTTCTGGTCAGGCTCTGTATGCCTTGCCTGCTTACCTTCTCAAGTATCTGGTCTAACTGTTCTTCGAGCTGTTTTCGCTGCTGAAGTTTTTTCTCCCAGCTGCCGGTGCCGGATTTCGATGACCGCCGCGGCATTTTGTAATTAAAGAAGTCGCTTATAAATTTATCAATACCTATATTATGAATTTTTTTGCGGCGGTAAAGTATGTAACCGCCGCCTGCAAGCAAACCTCCAAGATGAGCGGCGTGCCCGCCGGGATTGCTGTCGCTGAACAGAATAGCAAGAACAAAAAACACAAACGATAAAATCGCAAGCAGACGCATCTGCATCGGGATGAAGATAACGATTACCATCATCTTAGGATACATAACCGCGCATGCGCCTACCAGACCAAGCAGCGATGCGGACGCCCCCAACAAAACTCCCGCCTTTAAAACACCAAGAACACACAAAATTGCATACAGCAGCCCACCCGCAATGCCGCAGGCAAGATAGAAGATTGTATAAAACTGCCTGCCCATCCGGGATTCGAGGATACGCCCGATAAAGAACAGACCTATCATGTTTACCGCAAGATGCATAAGGTCAACATGCAGAAACTGATACGTAACAAACCGCCACAGCTGAAATAAATTGGCTTTGGTCAGAGTGTCAAGAACAAACCATCCGCCAAGACGGGCTATCGCGTTAATCTGCATCAGCAGAAAGACAGCCAGGTTAATTATGAGCAGCAAACGGGTTACCGGAGGTATTCTTTCTATAAAAGAATAACCCGGCTCCCGCGGGGGCCTGTAGTCAAAACGCGTATAGTCTCTATCATAAAGTCCCATATATAATTACCTTATATAACATCTAAAATTGTTATGCCAAATTACTTTCTTACATTGTATGTTATATTCAAACAAGTAAAAGCAAAACTTCATCGCCTGGGAGTAAAAAAACGTACAAGCTCACTTGATCAACAAGTTTTGAAACTGCAAGAGTACCGGCTTTAATATCTCCAGCGTTTTACTTAAAATCAGTCTCTCCTGAAAGTAACATTATATGCTTCTCTTTGAGCTGTGAAAATTTTAATAATGCTTGAGTTAGTGCCTTTATTATGTTATATATTGTCGTTTTATGATCAGATACCATTTGTAAAAACACGATATTATTATATTTGCTTACTAATTTAAAAGTAAGCAGGAGAATTACTTATGTTAACAGCACTCGAACAGTACGACCCGCAGATTTGCGAGCTGATTAAACAGGAAAAAGCCCGCCAGGCAGGTTGTATCAGAATGATACCGTCCGAAAACTACGTATCAAAGGCAGTAATGACCGCGACAGGCAGCTGCCTTACCAATAAATACGCTGAAGGCTACCCGGGCAAGCGATATTACGAAGGCCAGCAGATAACAGACCTTATAGAAGACATTGCCCGCCAGAGAGCGGTAAAGGTCTTCGGCTCCGACCATGCCAATGTTCAGCCCTATTCAGGCTCAATAGCAAACATGGCGGCATATATGGCGCTTGTAAAACCCGGTGAGACTATCATGGGACTCTCCCTGCCCGACGGCGGGCACCTGACACACGGCTGGAAAGTCAGCGCCACCGGAAAACTTTTCAATTCTGTTCAATATACAGTAAACCCCGAAACAGGCAGATTCGATTACGATCAGATCGCCGAGCTGGCGAAAAAAAATAAACCAAAAATAATAATATCCGGTGCTACCGCCTATACACGGGAAATCGACTTCAAAGCATTCAGCGAAATCGCAAAAAGTGTCGGCGCATATCTAATAAGTGATATTGCTCACATTGCCGGTCTTGTTGTGGGCGGCGTCCACCAGAGCCCCGTGCCATACGCCGACATAGTATCGACAACTACCCACAAGACACTCCGCGGCCCCCGCGGCGGTATGCTTTTATGCAAAGATGAGCACAAAATCGCTGTTGACCGCGCGGTATTCCCCGGAATGCAGGGCGGGCCGCACCTGCACACAATAACTGCACTGGCAGTGGCACTGGCAGAAGCTGACACACCCGAATTCAAACTCTATGCCAAACAGGTTGTCTCTAACGCCGGGGTGCTTGCTGAAAAGCTCATGGAATACGGCTTCGAACTTGTTTCCGGCGGCACAGACAATCATCTGATCCTCATCGATATGCGAAACAAAGGTATTCCGGGAAAGAAAATGGCCAAAGCACTTGACCGTGCCGGCATTGTTACGAACTGTAATACTGTTCCCGCGGATCCGGCTCCGCCTTTCAATCCCAGCGGCGTGCGAATCGGCACTCCCGCCGTTACCACTCGCGGCATGAAAGAAGAGCAAATGATAGAAATTGCAAAATTGTACAAAGAGGTTGCTGAAAACATTGATGACACCGAGACAATTGAGAAAATCGGCAAGAAAGTTAAACTTCTTTGTTCAGAATTTCCTATTCCGGATCACTTTATCGTAAGTTGACAATTTATTGCCGGTATGTTTTAACTGATGGCATGGAAACTGTAATATGACCGATGAAAAGCTCAAATTCGGTATTCTTGGATTAACAGATAACAGCAAACTTTTCCTTGAATGCGCACTTAAAAGCGAACAATTTGAGCTGGCAGCTGTTGCCGATGACGATTATCGCGCTGCTGAATCATATGCGGCTTCGTTGGACTGTGAAACAGAGAGCGATTTCCGTCAGCTCGTGCTTAAGAACCAGTTTGACCTCTTGGTTGTTTCGGAAAAAAACAACTCTGAGCTGGGAGTCATCCGCCTTGCCCTGGAAAACGGCACAAACATCTGCAAGATCCCCCCGCTGAGCAGAAACCTTGCAGAAGCCGTTGACATATATGAGATTGCCGCGAGTAACCAGACCTTTTATATGCCGGTGAATTTACTCAAATACAGTCACGGCTTCCACTCTTTTGGGGAGTATATAGAGCAGAAAGGCCCTGAAAACCACGGCTTTTATCAGGCTCTCGTACAAAGCTACAATTATGTTGACACAGCAAGCGAGGATAATCGCTGGAAGACTGATCCCAACCTTGCCGGCGGCGGGGTTTTACTCAACGGTGCATTCGATATAATAACAACCCTCGTAAAAAGTTTCGGCCTGCCTGTCGATGTGTATGCGGTATTAACAAATCAGACATCGGACAACCGAATCCGAAGCAGCCTTACAGAGGACTGTGCGTTTGTTACGATGACACAACAAGACAACATGCTTATAAATATATCCGCAAGCCGGCTGGCAATCCCGGAAAAACAGAAAATCCTTCTTTTGGGTAAAGAGGAAAATGTCATTGCTGAACCTGATTTTTTCCAAATAAGCAATCCCTGTACCGGTGAAATAATCAGGCAGGAAAAATTCCCTTTTGAAAAAAAACTCGCAATTACTAAATTTCTCAATGACCTACATTCAGGAATTTTAAATAACAGTATAGTAAATACTTCCTCGGAGGCTGCCGTAAAGGCTTCAGCCTTAGTTGACAGCGCTTACATTTCGGCAAGAACAAAGATGCCGGAAAATCCTGAGAAACAGATGAAACTTTTGGCAAAAAATTAATTGATCATTCAAGGCAGGCTAATTTATGGAAATCAGCTTAAATGACTTTTTATTTGCTTTTGGACTGACTCTTTTTGCGGGTCTTTCGACAAGTGTCGGTGCTGCAATTGCTTTTTTCGCAAAGCATACAAACACGAAACTGCTTACCGGTTCTTTGGGGTTTTCCGCCGGAGTAATGATATATATATCACTGGTAGAAATTTTCTTTAAAGCAAAAAATGAGCTTACAGAAGCTACTTCGCCGGCAACAGGCTACTGGCTGACTATCGTAGGCTTTTTCGCCGGTATGGGTATCATCGCTCTGATTGACAAACTGGTTCCTGAATATGAAAACCCCCACGAAATGCGGCCGCTTGAAGAAACCGCAGATAGCATAGACCTTCCTGTTCATCGTGACAGCAAAGGCCAGCTATACAGAATGGGCATGTTCGCCGCACTTGCAATCGCGATACACAACTTCCCTGAGGGTCTGGCTACTTTTACAGGCGCCCTGAAAGATCCATCTCTGGGTATTTCCATAGCTATCGCAATTGCTATACATAACATACCGGAAGGGATCGCCGTATCAGTGCCGATATATTATGCTACTGCAAGCCGCAAAAAAGCATTTTTCTACTCTTCGCTTTCAGGACTCTCCGAGCCGGTTGGTGCTCTGGTCGGCTATCTGCTGCTGATGCCGTTTATGAATGAGGTTGTTTTCGGTTTACTTTTCTCGAGTGTCGCCGGCATAATGGTATTTATATCGCTGGACGAGCTTCTGCCTGCGGCGGAAAAATACGGTGAGCATCACGTTTCAATGTACGGAGTTGTTACCGGAATGATAGTAATGGCTGTTTCACTGGCACTTTTCGCTTAAAACAGCTAAAACGAACACTAATGAACACAAATTTTAGAATAGATTGCAAAAGTTGCCGATAGTTGCTTTTACATTTTGCTGCTTTTTATTATTATAAATATAAATATGCTAATAATATACGGAGATAACTGAATGGGTTCAAAATCAACATTTTTTAAGTTCTTTGTGGTAGTGACACTGGTAGTGCTGCTGATATTCCAGATACTGGCAATGAAGCAATCTGACCGGCTGTATGAGCGTATCAACAAACTTCAGAAAGATATGGGAAATATGTCGTTTTCATCAGGAAACGGCTCACCCGCCTCCAGCAGCGATGACAGTAAAGCCGGCGACTGGCTTGTGCGGCGGATAGGATCCGAGCCGCCAACGCTTAATCCTATAACCTACAAGGATTTATATGCCAGTCTTATCTGCGGCTCTGACGGCGGCAACAACATCTTTGAAACACTGCTCACGTATAATTACGATACTGCCGAGCTTGAGGCGCTTCTGGCAGAATCGTGGGAAATATCCGATGACGGACTTGAATTCACCTTCACAATTCGTGATGATGCGTATTTCTCTGACGGCACACCGGTTACCTCCGACGACCTTATATTTGCCTATGAGACAATAATTAACCCTGAAATTGATGCGGCAAACCTGGCCAATTACTACAAGGATGTAGAAGGCTATGAAAGAATTGACAATAAAACAGTGGTATTCAAGATGTCCAGGGCTTATTTTAAGTCTCTTGAGATGCTCGGCGGCATACCTGTAATACCCAAGCACGTATATCAATTTGAGGATGCTTCCGAGTTTAACCAAAACCGCGCAGACCCTGTGGGCAGCGGGCCGTATCTCTTTGACAAATGGGATGTCGGCAGTCAGATTGTCCTGACAAGGAACGAAAATTACTGGGGCAGCAAACCCAACTTTAAAAAGATCGTTTACAGGGTCATTTCAAACGATAAGGCTGCCCTTCAGGCTCTCCAGTCTCACACTCTCGATGTTCTCTCTGTAACACCTGAGCAGTTTGTTAAATATTCACAGGACGAAGAATTCTGCAATAATTTCCATGTAATATCGTACTGGAATCCCTCATCGGGCTTTACGTATGTAGGCTGGAATTCTGAGAGTAGATTCTTCAAAGACAAACTTGTTCGCCAGGCAATGACGCATATTGTAGATAGAGACGCCATCAACGAGCATCTATTTAAAAACCTGTTCAGGGTTACCACCGGGCCGTTTTTCTTTATGGGACACCAGAACAACCCAGAAATTGAGCCCTGGCCCTTCGACCCTCAGCGAGCCTGCGAGCTGCTTGATGAAGCCGGCTGGAAAGATACAGACGGCGATGGCGTCAGGGACAAAAACGGCGTCCCCTTCAACTTCAAACTTACAACAGTCAGCGCCAACGAGACCGGCGAAAAGATGTGCCTTTTAATTAAGGATCAGCTCGAACAGGTCGGGGTTATAATGGAGCTGGACCCGTATGAGTGGTCGGTGTTTACCGACAAACTGCATAAAAGGGAATTTGAAGCGGTTACTCTGGGCTGGTCAGGAGCTCTGGAATCTGACCCCTATCAGGTATGGCATTCTTCCCAGATTGAAGGCGGCTCAAATTATGTAGGCTTTAACGTACCCAGAGCAGACGAGCTCATCGTCCAGGCAAGGGCAACAATCGATCCTGATAAACGAAACAAACTCTTTCATGAGTTTCATGCGATTCTCCACGAGCAGCAGCCATATACGTTCATGTTCAACAGAAAATCGCTCGTTTTCATAGACAAACGCATTGAAAACGTTACAATCCATAAACTCGGCCTCAACTCCAAGGAGTGGTATGTGCCGCAGGATAAACAGCGTTATCATTAACAGGTTGAG
The DNA here is from genome assembly GCF_001999965.1 of Limihaloglobus sulfuriphilus. GTDB lineage: Bacteria > Planctomycetota > Phycisphaerae > Sedimentisphaerales > Sedimentisphaeraceae > Limihaloglobus > Limihaloglobus sulfuriphilus. The sequence continues at coordinate 1,238,143 of NZ_CP019646.1, forward strand.
AAGCTCGGCTGTTAAAACTGTACTTTTAAACTGAAAACATAAAATATGTTTCAATACACAATACGAAGAATATTGCTGATGATACCCACCATGCTGGGCATCACTATAATGGTGTTTTCTATCAGCAGGCTCGCCCCGGGAGACCCGGTTTCAATGCTTTTGGGGCCCGAGGCTACCCTTAACACCGAAAGAGGAACAGAAATACGCGAAGCCCAGATGAGACAGTACGGACTGGATAAGCCCATACCGGTTCAGTATGTCATCTGGCTCAAACACATAATCTGCCTGGATTTCGGCCAGTCTTTTAAACACCACCGGCCGGTTATTGAGTTAATCAAGGAACGGCTGCCCATAACGGTTTCGCTCAACCTGATTGCGTTTACTATTATTTATCTTGTGGCGATACCGCTGGGGGTAACCTCGGCACTTAACCACAAGGGCTGGTTCGACAGGGGATCTTCACTGGTGCTTTTCATTCTATGGTCACTGCCGACAATGTGGGCGGGCCAGATGATGATCGGCTACCTGTGCAGCCCTGAACACATAAGCTGGTTTCCGCCATCGGGACTGAGCAGCAATAACGCCGACACAATGGCGTTTTTCCCATGGCTTGCAGACAGAATATGGCATATTATCCTGCCCGTTACCTGCATGACATACACGGGGTTTGCCTATCTGACAAAACTTCTGCGTGCCGGAATGCTGGATAACCTGAGGATGGACTATATCAGGACGGCCAAAGCAAAGGGACTCTCGACATTCGTGGTGATTTTCCGCCATGCCCTGCGAAACAGCATAATCCCCATCATAACAATCATGGCGGCGATCCTGCCGGCAATGTTTGGAGGCTCACTGATAATTGAAAAGATTTTTACCATACCAGGGATGGGGCTGCTTGCTTTTGAGGCTGTAACCACAAGGGATTACAATGTAATAATGGCTGTCGCGACAATTGCCGGCGTTCTGAACCTGACCGGCCTGCTGCTGGCGGACATTGCCTACGCACTGGTCGATCCAAGAATCAGTTTTGAAGGAGGAGAATAATGAGCAGCAAAACGCCATACACTCCGCCGGCAGAATGGGGCCTCTCTTACGGCCAGATGGTCAGCCGGGAATTCTTCAAGAGCAGGCTCAACGCCGCGTGCCTTTATTTTATAATATTCCTTTTTGCCATTGCGGTATTTGCACCATTTATCGCTAACGACAAACCGTTCTTCTTCATAGATGACAGCGGAATCAGCTTCCCGATATTCAGTAACCTAAACGCGACTGATTACAGCGTGTTCCTGGCCGCAGTCTGCGGTGTTTCTCTGGTTTACATGGCAAGAAGAAACCAGAAGAAAATTGATCCTTCGGTAAGGTCGGATGTGCTGGTAAAACAGATTACGATACTTCTTTTCATTGTTCTCAGCGGTGTTACGCTGTTTTACACGCTTATACCCAAACGACTTGACACGACAAATTATAAAGTCCTCGCGGAAAAAGACGGCGTAAAAGCTATCTTCCCGATGGTACCATATAATTACGCCCGAACTGATATTTCCAACCGGCAGTTGCCGCCATCTTCACAGCACTGGCTGGGAACAGATGATGTCGGTTCGGATGTTTTGTGCAGGATCATTCACGGCAGCCGTATATCACTGTCTGTAGGGTTTGTCGCGGTAGGAATATCCAGTATCATAGGGGTATTCGTGGGCGCTATGCTGGGCTACTACGGAGGCAAAGTCGATTTTATAGGAATGCGGTTTGTCGAAATCATGATGGCGATACCGGTTTTCTTTTTAATAATAACTATAGTTGCCTTCTTCCCTCGGAGCCTGCTCAATATTATGATTATTATCGGCATTACAAGATGGACGGGTAATGCCAGATTTGTAAGAGCTGAATTTCTAAAGCTCCGCAAACAGGATTTTGTCCAGGCCGCCAGGGCACTGGGGCTTCCGCTGCGAAGCATCCTCTTCAGGCACATGCTGCCCAACGGCATGGCACCGGTGCTGGTAAACGCAACTTTCGGCATTGCCGGCGCTATTTTCACAGAGGCGGCCTTGAGTTTTCTTGGTTTTGGAGTGGTGCCCCCGACTCCGAGCTGGGGACAAATGCTCAGCAAGGGAGTAAGCCCCACAGGGGATTTCCTCTGGTGGCTCTCGCTGTTTCCGGGACTGGCGATATTCCTTACAGTCGTAACCTACAACCTCGTTGGTGAAGGCCTGCGGGACGCTATTGACCCGCGTCTGAGGAAAGCCGCCTGATATGCAGAAGAAACCAGACATAAATATGGATAAACAAGACAACACATTACTCTCAATAAAAAATCTGTCTGTCGGATTTTATACCGATGAGGGAGAAATCGTGGCCGTCAATGATGTCAGCTACGATATAGAACGCGGCAAGACTCTCGCTGTAGTCGGCGAAAGCGGCTGCGGAAAAAGCGTTACCGCCATGACAGCGATGAAACTCATACCCTCACCGCCGGGCAGGATACTTGGAGGGAGCATAAAGTTCAAGGGTGTCGAGGTAACCACTGCCGGCGAAAAACAAATGCGAAAGCTCCGCGGCAATGAAATCGCCATGATATTCCAGGAACCTATGACGAGCCTCAACCCTGTATATACAATTGGCGAACAAATCGCTGAGGCGATAGAGCTTCACCAGAACCTAAAGGGTGATCAGGCATGGACAAAGGCCGTGGAAATGCTTGACAAGGTTGGAATAGCCGAGCCTGCCAAAAGGGCCTGGGATTATCCGCACCAGATGTCGGGCGGAATGCGCCAGCGTGTTATGATAGCAATGGCAATTTCTTGCGAGCCCGCCCTGCTGATAGCAGATGAGCCTACCACGGCCCTGGATGTAACTATTCAGGCACAAATTCTGGAGCTTTTGCGGCAGCTGCAGGAAACCAACAACATGAGCATACTGCTGATAACTCATGACCTCGGCGTAGTAGCTGAAAACGCTCACGATGTAGTGGTAATGTATGCCTCCAAAATTGTTGAAAAGGCTGATATAAACTCGCTGTTTTCCAAACCAATGCATCCTTATACGATGGGGCTTCTAAGGTCGCTGCCTAAACTGGATGAAGACAGCACGCGGCTGGAGACAATCGCCGGCGCTGTGCCCAACCCTTCCAACTTCCCGCCGGGATGCAAGTTCCATCCCAGATGCCCTCACTGTATGGATATATGCCGCTCAGAGGAACCCCAGCTTGTCGAAATAGAACCCGGCCGGCATACAGCCTGCTGGCTTTACTGCAAATAACCCACAAACGGTACGATATATGACTGACAAACAGGACAACATAATATTAAAGGTCAGAAACTTAAAAACCTGGTTTCCCATAAAACGGGGCATTTTTTCCAAGACCGTCGGCTGGGTAAAGGCTGTCAACGGTGTAAGTTTTGACGTGCCGGCGGGGAAAACACTTGGCCTTGTCGGAGAAAGCGGCTGCGGAAAAACTACCGTTGGCAGAACTATACTGCGTCTGATACCTGCTACAGAAGGCAGTGTTGAATTTGAAGGTAAAGATATTTTTACACTCGGCAGCAGAGAGCTTCGCAATGTGCGCAGGGATATGCAGATAATATTTCAGGACCCCTACGGCTCTCTAAACCCGCGAATGACGGTGGCAAATATTGTCGGTGAATCTCTCACAGCACACGGAATCGCCAAAGGAACAGAACGTGGCCGAATTGTAGCTGAAATGCTTGAAAAATCCGGCCTTTCCGCCAAATATGCCAACCGCTACCCGCATGAATTCTCAGGCGGCCAGAGGCAGCGCCTCGGAATCGCCAGGGCTCTGGCCCTGAATCCAAAACTCGTTATCTGCGATGAGCCGGTCAGCGCTCTTGATGTTTCTATACAGTCGCAGATTGTAAACCTGCTTCAGGACCTGCAGAACGAGATGGGGCTGACATACATATTTATCGCTCACGATCTGGCTGTGGTAAAGCACATAAGTGATTTCGTGGCGGTCATGTACCTTGGGCGGATAATGGAATACGCAGGCTCATCAAGTCTGTACAAGACACCATCGCACCCGTACACACGAGCTCTGATAAGCGCCATACCGGAGCCTGATCCGAATCCAAAAAAGAAACGGATAATACTCCAGGGCGAGGTGCCGAGTCCCTCAAATCCTCCCTCGGGCTGCCCGTTCCATACACGCTGCCCTCATGCCGAGGAGCGTTGCAGTCAACAGGAAATAAAACTTGAGCAGGTCTCCAAAGACCATTTCACAGCCTGCTGGAAAGTGGTGGAAAAGGGCATATAAAGAGCTTTGAAGCATAAATATCAAGTATGCAGGTTATCGCCGCCTAACGGGTCACTTTTACTGAATTAGACATACGGCTTTCGTTGTCATTAAAATCGACTGAAGTTACCCTGTAATAATAATCGCCTTCGATCGGCATTGCGTTGAAATCGAGGGCGTTGTCCTCAAACGATAATGTATCTTTATAAACATATGTAACAAAACTTGCACCATCAGCTTTGAAATTTGCACTCTCACCTCTGTATATCTTATACCAGAAGGCTTTCCCACAAGGTTTCCAGATTATTATTGTACCCTCAGCCCTAAGCTCAGGTGCTTCAGTAGCTGCATTTTTATCTGTTTTAGTCTGAATACAGGTCAACACCTGATCAGGGGCCGCGGCAGGGAAGAAGCTCTCATTTCTACCATCAGATGCTTTTATATAATATTCAATACCCTGCTCAGATATTTTTGATGCAGGAACAGTGCAGCAGAATATCGACCGGTTACGGCGTTTCATCGTTTTGCCTGTCCAGAAAAAAGCACCAGGTTTTCGGTAGTACAATTTCGCGGAGATACAGTCTTAACTCCTTCCATCGAGGATTCTTGCTGTTATCTCAACAGACTGGCCGGCCCGGACAGAAACCGGCTCGGATATTACTACCACAAGTGGAGCTTCATCGTCCGCATCCCCGGCCAGGCATTTAGAAGCAACACTATGCGGGCTTTCTGCCGCAGCGTCTCCTATGGCGGTTACAGTATATTCGAATACTCCGTCTGCTCTGTCAGTATAGCTTCGTGTATCGGCTCCAAGAGGAACCTCGTTTACCTTCTCGCCATCTCTATATACATTAAAGGCTATTACATTATCCTGGCGGTTTCTCCATTGAATCAAAGCCCCGCTTTTGGTGCCTTTTGCCGTAACATAAGCCGGGGCCTTAACCTGCTGTTTTTGCCTGAGTGAATTTTCCATTCCAAGATACCGCAGCTGAACAAACCTGTTCTGCGAGCTCTGAACGTTACCCAGTGACGATATGTCATCAACCCTGTGCGTAAAGTTTCTTGCCCAGCTCTCGAATGCACTTGGAAGATCATTCCATTTCGCATAGGGAAAAGTCTGTTCAAGAACGATATGGTCATGTGTCGCCTGAATTCTGCATCGGAGTTTTTCGAGCCTTGCCCTGTAAGCCGGATTCTCGGTGTTCTCAAGGCAACAGTCTATAACCGCCAGCTGCTCAACAGCCTTGGGCAGATCGTTGATTTCAGGCCCTACAAAGGTCAACGATATGCCGTGGGAAGGATTTATCGGATTGATATCGATTTTAAACGTCTGCCAGTCCTGCCAGCCGCCAGTATTTGGAATTTCGCATAAACCCAATATCGGACCGTCCGGATTGTCAAGCCTGACCTCGATTGCGCCGCCATTTGCACAGGGCAATCGCATCTAAAATATCATTTTTTAGGCTTTTCGGTTAGTTTTTTTCTTTCAAGGCGTGTTATCCGTATGATTTCGTCAGCATATTGTTGCACTAAGTCCATGAATTGGTTGTAACTATCTATGTCAGCCTGCAGTGCTTCAAGCTCATCCTTTGGGACATATCGCACAACATTGGCTCCATTTTTCCACGTTTGGTGGTTGAAATGCTGCCGGTTTTTCATCTGACATATTTTCCCTCGTTCCATTCGCTCTATTTTTGCGATTTTTTCTAATAATTTTATAGCTTTTTTTGTCTTTTTCATTATAGTATAATATATAGTATTCTATATCTTTGCAACGTTAAAACGAGGAAAATTATGAAAAAAGAACAAAACCAACGCAGATTAATGGACTATTTTTCGACAATTGAAGACCCCAGAGTCGAGCGTACTCGCAAGCATGAGCTTAGTGATATTTTATCCATTGCAATTTGTGCAATAATTTGTGGCGCTGATGGATGGACACAGGTTGAAGAGTTCGCTCAGTGCAAAGAAGAGTGGTTTAAAAGTTTTCTTTCTTTGCCTAATGGCATTCCATCTCACGACACATTTGGACGAGTATTTTCTTCTCTCAAACCCGACTCATTTGAACAATGCTTCCTTGAATGGGTCAATGCCTTAGCCCAAAAGAGTGAAGGCAGGCTCATAGCCATTGACGGCAAAACTATGCGTAGAAGCGTTGATTATGCATCTGAAAAAGCGGCTGTTCACATGGTAAATGCCTGGTGCGACACCAACAAAATGGTCATTGGGCAGATTGCAACAGAAACCAAGAGCAATGAGATAACGGCTATACCTAAGCTCTTGGAGTTAATTGATTTAGATGGTGCAGTTGTAACAACTGATGCTATGGGCTGCCAAAAGGAAATTGCTAATGCTGTAATTGAAAATGATGGGGACTATATCTTGCAGCTAAAGGCAAATCAGACCGGCCTGCATAAAAATGCAGTTACCCTTTTTGATGAATGTATAGACGATAATGTCTATAATATTCAATATACTGTTGCAAGTGAAACTGATGGAGGCCACGGCAGGGTTGAAGAACGCACATTGCGGGCTGTTTCAAATGTAGGATTCCTTAACTCTGAAAAGAAAAACTGGGTCGGGCTCAAGAGCCTGATATGTGTGGAGGCAAAGAGGAGCATAGGAGATGAAACAAGCGTAGAGAAACGGTATTACATATCAAGCCTGACTTGCAAAAATCCGCAAGATTTACTCAAATATATCAGGGGCCACTGGGGGGTAGAGAACTCCTTACACTGGTGTTTAGATATCAGCTTTGCCGACGATGAAAGGAGAATAAGAAAAGGTTATGGAGCAGAAAATTTTGCAAGGCTCTCACGAATAGCACTGAATCTGCTAAAACAGCAAACCAAGCACAAGGTCGGCATAAAGACCAGAAGGCTGTGCTGCGGCTGGAACGAGCAATACCTATATCGCGTGCTGACACAACAAAATAAAGGACTTTAGATGCGATTGCCCTGGCCATTTGCAGCAGACCCGGCACGTACCTCAAATGAATCCATCGCTGTAGTAATCTCTGCCGGCTCGTATTTGAGCCAGTTGCCGTGCTGAATATAACCTACGCACTCACCTCCCTCGGAACATTCGGCTTTCTGTGTGCCGCGGTTAAGTTTGTAATCTACAGCTTGAAATTCAGAAGAGTTTCCAGAAACAGAATCGGTAAGTTTGAATTTACTTATATTAAACAGATATTCTCCGCTGTTGGGCCGGGTAGAGCCGGAAAACTCAGGTGTTGGTGTACATTCGCCAAATCCGCTGGCAAATGGTTCATTTTCATTTATGATATCTGTTATCTTCGCGGCAGAATTTTCGCCATAGCTTCGTCTGGCATACTCTGAATAAACGGCTTCAGAAGTTTTATATCTGCCTTTGCTGTCCCATGGCGCTTTGGCAATATAGCTGATCTTTGGATCAATTGCATCTGTAAGCCGCCACGTAAGACAGTAAAGCCCTTTCATGTTGGAAGCCCTCTGATTCCAGGCTTCTACAGTATTAGAAAGGTGCACATTGTATGGATAATAATATTGAGAGCTGTTAAAATCCCTCTCCAGCCATGGGCAACCCCAGTATTCCCTGTCTCCGTATTCTTTGCCGGAAACACATTTATCCGAATAAGCAGAGATTGGAGCACAAATCACATCTTCTGGTAAACCTTCCACAAACTCGGGCTTGAGTCCCCAGCCAGCTACAGCTATCTTTGTTTGTGGAGACTTCTCTTTCATGCCATCGTAGAACATCCGGAAAATACCCTGCCAGAAATCTTTTTCATCCTGCGGCCCTTCTGAATGGAAACACAAAAGCACATCCAGATCAGGGTAGTCACGCGTAATCTGTTCAACCCTTGCCGCTACAAGTTCAGGGGCATCTGCCTTTATCCCGAATTTATCAGTATATTCATTGGGTATCAGATCAATATCCAGGCCAAGACCTATCTTTACACCCCGCTCATGGGCATAGGCGATAACTTTCTGAAACATTGAGCGGCCCTTATCGAAAACCTCCTGGTTAGAGAGATTCTCGTTATGAATAGCCGCGTCTGAGCCGAAATCATAATCATCAAATAAATCTGTCGCACCCCAGAGGTAGTCTTCAATATTCCACTTTTCCCCCCGCCACATGTGGCCGCTGCGGGCAGTTGCCATCCAGACACGTGAGAGATAGCCCTTGTACTCAAAATTATGGTACATCTCATTGTGACCGTGAAACTGCTTTCCAAAATTGTAGTTATGAACATGGATAAAGTTCATTCTCATTTTCGCGGCGGTATCTATGATATATTTCCAGTCATTCCATGAATACACGGTTGCCGACTGCGGGAAATTGGTCCAGGGCAGAAATCCGCGAATATAAACAGCTGGATTTTTAACTTCATCAACATCCGGCAGATACAATTCTCTCTTCTGCTCAGGGAGAATATCACCGCTGAAATAAAAACCGACATCATAATAATCATCCAGCAGACCGTAAACGCCGTACATACAGCCGACGCCGCTACCTCCTGTGATGGCTATTATTTCATTGCCGCGATTATTGATTTTCTTTAGAATATACCCTTCTTCTCCAATCAGCCCTGCCGGCTCATCAATCAAAGCTGATTTCGTAAAAAGGTCTGCCGCAGTGCCGCCCTTGACGCCTAATACAAAGCCTTTTCCGCGAATTGAAGACAAATTATCATCTATTTTAATCAGATCACCAGTGATATGATAAAGATATCGCTGCAATTCTCTGGCGGCATAAATTTCTTTAGGCGAGGCCTGATCTGAAATAATTATGTGAGATGAAGAAGCAAAAACACTACAGACACTCAAGAAAAGCAATGGAAAAAATATTCTAAAAAACATAAATACCTCAAAATGCAAATTATAGCTTTTGACAATTACTTGACATTTGACATTTTAAAGGTTTCTATTTTTTTGCAAGCAGATAATTTTAAAAACAGCGTTTTCCATCTTTTTTTCTGCAGTGCTGGTCGCATTTATAGCAGATTTCGTTCTTTAAGTAGCCGCCTTCAAAATACTCTTTAAAGTTGCCTAATGTTGTCTCGGCAATATTCTTCACGGCTTCTTTGGTGAAAAAACCCTGATGCGACGTTACCAGAACGTTGGGAAACATCAGCAAACGGGCAAGCACATCGTCAGATATAACCTCAGCCGACCTGTCCTCGAAAAAGTACTGATTTTCCTCCTCATAAACATCGAGACCTGCACTGCCGATTTTCCCAGACTTGAGCCCATCTATCAGCGCCTGAGTATCTATCAGCTTGCCGCGGCCGGTGTTTATAAGTATTACTCCGTCTTTCATGCGGTTGATAGACTCTTTGTTTATAAGCCACTCTGTCTCTTCGTTAAGGGGGCAATGCAGAGATATTATATCCGATTTACTTGCAAGCTCTTCGAATGAGACGTAATTTATCCCCTCTTTTTCGGCATAATCCTTATCGGGAAATTTGTCATACGCAAGCACCCTCATGCCGAAACCCTTTAGTATCGATATCAGGCATTTGCCTATCTTGCCGGTACCGACAATGCCCGCTGTCTTGCCGTGCAAATCAAAACCCATGAGGCCGTTAATCGAAAAATTCGCATCACGGGTTCTATAATAAGCCCGATGCGTCTTGCGGTTAAGCGCCAGAATCAGAGCCGCGGCGTGTTCGGCGACAGCATAAGGTGAATACGCCGGAACACGCAGGACATGAATTTTGCCGTAGGCGGCCTTGAAATCTACATTATTGTAACCGGCGCATCTAAGGCCGATTACACCAATTTTGTGCTCATTTAGGTGGTCGATGACATTTTTATTCAACGTGTCGTTAACAAACGCGCAAACACCGTCAAAACCCTGGCTTAGCTCGACAGTGTTCTCATCAAGGTGAGCGTCAAAATAATTGATATCGAAGCCGTAATCCTTGTTGACCTCATCAAATGATCGCTTGTCGTAGGGTTTGGCATCAAAAAAAGCTATTTTTTTAGGATTAGTCATTGTTGGGCCTCATTTCTGACTTACACTTTTATTTACTGAGCGTTAAAACTGCCGCCAAAGATTCATCAAGGTTGCAGCGGTGAACCACATACCATGCAGCGTAATCGTAGCAAAATCTTTATGCTTGTCAAGCGAGCATACTGCCTGATTGGTTTGCACCGCAACATTAAGCCGCTAAGGAATGAAAACTGGAGACACTGTAAACCTGCCCAGAAAACAAAATCTCTGGATTACATTAAACGAAACCATAATTAAGTTTAGCCCTCTATGATATTTAGGAAATACTCTCTTAGGTGTGCCGTAATATACACGGTAAAAACCTGTTTTCTGCGTCAAAAGCCGCAAAATCGGATAAAACCGCGAGTTTTTATGCTTCTTTGGTAATTTCTGCTTGCAAACACAACCGCATTGAGTAGAATCCTAAATCTTTAAAACCGGGGTGTAGCTCAGCTTGGCTAGAGCACCTGCTTTGGGAGCAGGGGGTCGGGGGTTCAAATCCCTCCACCCCGATTTTAATAAACAAGAAGGTTCACAACCATTCTGTTTATAAAATCTAAATGCACCGTAACCGGCACTTCTGAAAATTTTCCAGGCAGAAATACGCACTATTTACGCCATAACTTGCCGCATGGTGCAAAAGCATTCTCTGCAGCTTAAACTATTGGCTTAGAAGTTTCGTAAATCTATCTAAATTTTCCTGGGACGTACTTAACAGCTTGTTAAGAAGCCGCCTTACCGCCGGAGTAGATACATGAGGGTCTCTAAGCAGCCCGCTGATCTCATCAATGCACAGCGTCTCCACATCTACAGCGGCACGGTAGGCATCTTCCAGAGACGCCGACCCACTCGATATGTAGCCGTGGTACATAGCAGAATAGCCCGGCAGTGAAAAACTGCCCGGAGCATTCGGATCTAAAGGAATATCCATGTCATAACTGTCCATTAAGGAAGCAACCGCAGACATATTCCTTTTCTGGGCTACACTGGTGCTGGCAAAGACCTGCTTGTCCCATACTTTGAAAAATTCAAGATATACGTCAAATCCCAGCTTGGACGTATTGATTGCGGTAGTGACTGCTTTGGATTCTGCTTCAGAAAGCGCACCACTTCCATAAACGTCAGTTGAAATTAAAGACATACATAAGCACAATAGTACATAAACTGTAATTTTAAGAGGTTTGAAACTCATATTATTACCTCATTTAAATAAAACTTTATTACAGTTTTGATACCCGAATCAATTATACAATAAAAAATCACAGATGTCAATCATAGAAATAAAATATTAAAACCAATAATTTTTAACAGGTTTCACCAACAGTTATCTCAACTCTTTGCTATTATTTATTACAGACGTAAAGTCTTTTTCAGCAAAGTCTTATAAGAGACACACAGGCTATCTACCTGCTGTCGGGCCAACGCGGCTAAAAAAAGTAAAGCCCAACTATCCATATCAGAATTTGTCACAAAAAAACTAAACCTGCCGCCAGTTTACTGTGAAACTAATTCTTTTATTTTCCGTACTTATTTGCATTGTAAAGGTTCGGTAATTTTGTAGAATATGTGAACTTTATAAATGCTAATATTGTTTTAAGGATCTGCAATGAAATTGTTAATAAAATTGTTTGCTTTTTGCTCACTTATTATTTTTTCGGGGTTTTCCGCAGCAGAAACACCCAAAATAGCTGTTTTAGTTGAAAAGGACATGATCAATTTTGCCGGCCAACCCACACTCCTGCCTCACCGGATTAAGGATATACTGGCTGAGTACGGTATTGACAGCGTAGAAATTGATGTTCAAAAAATGGCAGACAAGAGTTATTTTAATACAGATAATTTCACGATAATTATACTGGCCTACGGAAATGCTTTCCCGCTAACCGGTTATGAAAATCTAAGAGATTTTCATACTAACGGAGGCTGCCTTGTCGTCAATGGAATCCCATTTACCCACCCCGCAGAGAAAAAGAGAAACACCTGGCATGATTTAGGCCACATTGATTATGTCCATCACGACAAGAAAGGCATGGGCACGGGCAACTTCGGCGACCCAGCCACCGCAATAAACGAACTCCGCATTGCAGAAAACAACCCTCTGGGGCTAAAAACACACACGCTTCCTAAAATCAACCAGTGGGTACAGCATCTTCGTGTTGACACTCTCGCAAAGGAAGATGAGGTTATTCCTATTGTCGAAACTCGTCTCGGTGCCGAGAAATGGGCGCCGGCAACTGCGATCATAAAACATGAATGCCCTATGTTCAAAGGAGCGATGACTTTATGGCTGGGACAGACCGCAAATCAGCTTCATGAAAAAGACTACTACTTCCTCAGGCAGACACTTGCCCGCGGCGCAGCCTACATGCTGCGGGAAAAAAGTCATATCAGTGAAGACCAGTACAAAGCTGTATTAACAAAAGTTGACGGCGAAGATGCACCGTCACAGTCTGAAAACAATCTTACTCCATATAAAGAGCCAAGGCCGTGGGGCAATACATTTTTACCTAAATCCAAAAAACCGGCAGAGCATATTCTTGCCGTCGATATTGATACACTCCGGGCAGACGAGCGTATCGCTCTGGCATGTCTTCAGGGGCTTACCAGCCGCGAAAGACCGCAAATATGGCTGAGCCTATCAGAAGAGAACGGGGACTTCTGGCTTGATGTACACAAGAAAAAAGGCTATATCGATTCATTTGAGTACGTTAAAGACTGGAAAAGCCTTTTCAAAAAATTCTCCGCCAGTTTTAAAGGCGGCATAATACCCGATGATAAACTTTACCGCGGCAATATCATCGCGGCTAACGCCGCGGCGTGTGAAGACTTTATAATTGTAAACGAGCTTATTGCCGAGGAACTGAATATAGACATCAAAATGGATCTTCGGGGGAAATTCGAGACCTATGCCGAGGGAATGAGCTGGGTCTGGAACAACTACTCAGACCAGCTTAGCAGGCATCTTTGCGATGTCATCCACGAGAGCCGCTTTCAAAACACAGCCTTTGCCTATGATATACAATGGAAAGCATTGATGTTCTGGATTGCCGGCCCCAAAGATGCTGTTCTGCCGGGCGCTGACCCAATAGCCGAAACACAGGTAATGGAGCGTATATTCGCAGAAACCGCGCCAAACACAGCTATGCTCGGATTCCCCTGGAACGGTGAAGGCGTCGGCCTCGGAGAGGTCGGAGGCACGAGTTTTTGCGGCGGTTTCGGCAAGAGCCTGGTCTGTACCGACCATCTGCCAAACCTCTGCATTACAAGCGGTGTTGTAACCGGCCCTCTAAAGCAGCGGAAACAGCCGCCTGCTCCAAAACTCGAAAATGACAAGATTTACATATCGCTTGTATGCTCAGACGGAGACAATCAGAATCTCTGGCTGACCTATTTCAAAAATTACGTGGAAGACAAACACTATGGCGATTTTCCGTTTTCTTTCGGCATGGGGCCTGCCATTTATGACCTCCAGCCCGCTGTAGCACAATGGTATTACGAAAATGCCGCCCCGACAACCGAATTTATATCTGACGTTTCGGGAATCGGATACATGCGGCCGGACGATTATGCTTTAAGATTTGCAGACAAAACCGGCGTTTACGAGGGATTCTTGGACTGGACAGGCAAATACCTTAAATTAACTGACATGAAGACTCTTCGCACAGTCGGCGGCGGAGACGAGAGCCTTCGTACATACATAAATCATCTCGACTTCATGCATTCGGTATTTGCTGATATGGGCAGGTATTCAGGCTTCAGCGGCTATGAAAATCTCACTTACACGCTTGATAATATGCCGGTTTTCAGATGCCATACTACGTGGGACAAAGGCCCAAAAGGATTTATTGAAGATGTCAGGCAGCAGGTAGGAGACCACCGCCCTGCATTTGTAAACGCTATGGCTCACTGCTGGACGCTTGAATCGATTAGTATTGCCAAACGAGATTTCGTCGATCAGATGGATGAAGACATGGTACTTGTTACTCCTTCTCAACTCGCTGACTTGTACTCGCAGCATAAACAGTCAGACGCCGTCAAAGAGTAAACCATAAGGAAATAGCTATATTGAGCTAAGAACGCACTTGCCGCCTGGGTGTAAGCGGTTTAGCCTGAAATCTCTTTTACAGCTTCTTCGTCTTTTATGAGCGATTCTGCCGGCAGTTTCAGCGGCGACCAAAGCACAGCGGTAACCAATAAATCCGCTGCCCCGGCAACGGCAACGACAAAAATACCGACTAACTGAATCCAGCCGGCACTCGACTCATATATCCAGTATGGTGAAACAAACGTAACCGCGGCAAGGATTGTAACAAGGTATGTGAAAAACCGCAATGCCGCTGCGAATCTGCCCGACTTCAAGCGGCCTCTTTGGGGCATAAGCCGAACATGGAAGTTTCTGCAAAGCCAAACCGCCGCGAAAAAAGCAATAACAATGAATATTCGCTTGATAAAAACCGCTTCAACGGTATCTGACACTGCTATTCCGAGCAGAGATGCTGTAAGGGCTGCGTAATTGAAAGCCAGGAACAGAATGAAAATTTTGTTTTTATCAATTTTCATATTCTTGCCAAAAAGCTAAACGAGAACAGAGACCGCTTAATAAGACATCTAATTTGCGTAATAACAGATAATTATGCAATTAAACTTAACTTCTGATCAAACTGAAAATATCTCTGCATTTTTTCACCGTATCTTCTACCCATTCCAGCGGCATCATACAGGCAGAGTCGCAAAGTGCCTCATCAGGCCGCGGATGAATTTCTATGAACAGGGCATTTGCCCCTGCCGCAACAGCCGCTTTTGCCAGAATCGGTGCCTTCTCGCGGGCTCCGGCACTTGAATTCCCCAGTCCCCCCGGCATTTGTGTGCTGTGAGTAGCATCGAATATGACCGGATACCCCAACGACTGCATATCAGCTATGGCCCCCATGTCATTGACCAGGCGGTTGTAGCCGAAAAAGCTGCCCCTTTCACAAAGCAGAATTTTCTTTGTTCCGGACTCCTGCAATTTTCCCACCACGTTGGCCATTTCGGCCGGTGAGACAAACTGCCCCTTTTTCACACTGACTGGTTTACCCGTTTCTGCGCAGGCGGCCAGCAGATCTGTCTGGCGGCAGAGAAATGCAGGAATCTGAAGCAGATCGACAGCTTCACCGCATGGAGCCGCCTGAGACGGCTCATGAACATCGGTCATTACACTCAAGCCGGTATGCTCTCTGAGATCTTTAAGAATTCTCAGCCCCTTTTCAAGGCCCGGCCCCCGGAAACTGTGAATACTTGTGCGGTTTGCCTTGTCAAAGCTCGCTTTAAAAATAAATTTTACGCCCGTAGATTCTCGCAAATCCACAAGCCGATCAGCTATCTCAAGGCAAAGATCCCTGCTTTCTATAACACATGGACCGGTCATAACGAAAAACGGCTGATCCAGGCCTACGGGTATATCATTGATATTGAACAAGACGCTCATAAAAATTTCCAAAAAGTGATAAAATAAATATAATGTAGAAAAACCGAATAAACAATTTAAGTGTATTTATGTTAATTACTTGCGATTGTAATTGCAATACAAATAAAGATTTTGTGATTCAAAATACGGATTGACAAAAGAATGCCAGGCGTGGAAAACTTTTGTATTTTTTTAATAAGTCTTTATCAAATAGATGTTTATTGTTATTTTAGTGATACAGTGATAAATTAAGTCTGCAATAACCTGTTTGTTTAATTATTTAGATCAAAGATGAAAATTCTCGCAATAGAGCCATACTATGGCGGCAGCCATAAAGCCTTTCTTGACGGTTGGATTGCCAACAGCCGCCATGACTGGCATGTCATGGGGCTTGGTCCGCACAAATGGAAATGGCGAATGAGAGGTGCCGCGGTCACATTTGCCCGGCAGCTTAAAAACTTACCCGCAAAATCCATTGATTTTGACATAATATTCTGCAGCAGTATGCTGAATCTTGCTGAGTTTCTCGGCCTGGCGAGACAAGAGATACAAAATATACCCGCCCTTCTTTATTTTCGAAAACCAGATTACATATCCATACCGATTTGAAGATGAACGCGATTATCAGTTTGGAATCACAAATATTACAAGCACACTGGCGGCAGATTTTGTATGGTTCAACTCAGAATTTCACCGCAAAGATTTTCTTCAGGGAGCAGTCAAAATGCTTCGAAAAATGCCGGACAACCGGTTTATCCGGGAATTTGAAGAAAAAATGTCTCAAAGCACTGTGGAGCACCTTGGCACTTCTATCGCCGAATATGATCACAGTCAGCCTGAAAGCAGTGAGCCTTTAAGGATTTTATGGTCCGCCAGATGGGAACACGACAAAAATCCGGAAGATTTTTTCGCGGCAATAGATATGCTCAATAAAACAGACACGCCCTTTGAACTTGCTGTCATAGGCCAGTCTTTTAGAGATGTTCCGGAAATCTTTGCCGCGGCAAAAGAGAAATACTCAGACAGGATTAAATTCTGGGGACACATCAGCGATCCTTCAGAGTACGCAAAGGTGCTAAGCTGGGCGGATGTTTTCGTTTCGACAGCAATGCATGAATTTTTTGGACTTGGCTGTGTGGAATCGGCTCTTGCCGGCGGTTATCCCATTTTGCCCCAGCGACTTGCGTACCCTGAGCTTTTCAGGGCTGATATCGGGGAAAATAAACGGGACTTTTTTTATGACGGCTCACCAAAAATGCTCGCAAAACGTTTAGAAAAATTAGCGAAAGCAAAAAAGAACGGCTGTATCTGGAACGGCTCGCCGCAAAGAGTTAAAGATATGCTTAAAAGGTTCTTATGGGAAAACCGAGCCCCGAAGCTCGACGATAAAATTGAATGTCTTTAATTACAAAACTGACACAAAACAAATAAATATTGTAACAATCCTGTAAAGTGGAGAATATATATAGGCAAACAGCATTAGAGCTTTGATGCCAAAAATTAATATCTACACTTTTTAGAAAGGTCAAGAAATGAAACCTGCATTATTTATTGTATGTTCTTTACTTACATGTGTTTTATGTATTTCGGCACCATTGGAGAAAAACCATGTTCCTGCGGACTCACGGTGGGTTGTCCATGCCGACCTGGAACGGCTCAGGGGAAGCGAAATATGGAGTCTGGCTATCAATGAATTTTCAGAAAAACACCAGAAAAAAATTGATGCAATTACAAAAGCCATTGGCAGTGACCCGACAACTGATTTTACAGGCATAACCGTTTACGGTTTAGACGAAGAGCAGGAAAACGCTGTGGCACTTATCTACGCCCGCTACAACAAGGAAAAGCTGATCTCAATTCTCGAAGAAAATGAAAAATACAACCAGGGCGCCTACAGAGATTATACGCTTTACCACTGGCTTGATGACAAAACAGATCATATTAAGACTGGAATATTCGCTCTGGATGATCTTATAGTAATATCAGACAGCCAAAAACAGGTTGAGGATTTTATTGATCTGCTCCATAATGAAAAAGATTCTCTCGAAACCATCTCGGCAGCCCCTCTGGCCATACTAGCTTCTAAAACCGAAAATCCGATATTGCTGGTCGCGGCGGTCGAACTCTCAACAATCAGCCGAGGGAAGACCAACAGAGCAATCGCCCAGAACTCTAAACAGATGCTGATGACCCTAAACGAGACTGACCAGAACGTATATTTAGATATCGCTCTTGAAGCTAATTCTCTGCCGGCCGCAGAACAGATAAAAGAGGTTGTATCCGGCATTAAATCTTTTATAAACCTCCGACACAGCCAAAATCCGGATGTTATCTCACTGCTTGAAAAGACTCAGGTACAACTGGTTGGAGAACTGGTAACAATACGGTTTGATTATCCATCAGCAGATATTTTTGATATGATGATGAATAATTGCAAATTTATGAATAAGTAGTTAATTGTTACTCAATGCAAAATCATTGTGACATGACAGACAAACAGCTGGCCCGTGCCGCCGCCAACGGTGACCGGGCCGCTTTTGATGAAATCATGAACCGCTACCTCCGAAGAATTACAATGTACGCAGCGGCAAGGACCAACAACATTCACGATGCAGAGGACATAGCACAGGACACTTTTCTTCGGTTGTTACAATATATTGACACGTTTGACGATAAATATCCTTTCCACACATGGCTCTTTACCATAGCCTACAGAGTAACAATTTCCAATTATAGCAAAAAACGAACAGTGAGCCTGGCTGATGTTTCGGTTTCAGATTTAATCTCTAATCAAGATGAATCACCAGATAACGACTGGATATGGGGTGCCGCCAGAAAAATCGGCAATGAAAGTTTTACAGTCTTGTGGCTTTATTATAAGGAAGAAATGAGCACAGCACAAATAGCCAAAGTCATGAACAGAACACATGTATGGGTGCGGGTTTCATTGCACAGAAGCAGAAACAAACTGGCTACAATATTAAAAAACGCCAAGGCAGATAATTCCGGCCAAAAATGGTGCGTCAAAAAAAAGGTTAGCGTCGAAAGGATTTAGTCATGTTTTCCAAAAACAGGGCAATCGAACAGATTGAAAAACAGCTTAGAGAAAAAGGGCCTCAGATACCAGAGCACACACTCGAAAGGATTCGCAGCAGAGCAGTACAAAGGTACCTTGATGAAACTGATTTTACAGAAAATTCTGTTTCTTATCCGCACAAATCCTTTCAATTGCGATACGGGATGACGGCGGCAGCAATATTGTTAATTGCTGTCTTAGCTGTATTTATACATTCTAAACATACAGAGGCCAGAGCCCGTGATATAGCCGCGGAGACCTTCACGGGTCTCTCCATACATTTCAGAGACCGGCTCTCAACCATTACCGGTTCTCCTGAATTTATCGTTAAACATGAATTAGACCAGATACAGCAGGATCTGCGAGGTACCGTAAATTTAATATTGGACTGCATCCCCGGCCAAATACCCCTTGAAGCATCTGAATCCGGCGCCCAGATGACAAATAATAATTCTAAGCCTTGATTTATCTCCTTTACAATGGTATGATTTATTATTGAATTATATATTGTATTAGTGATGGAGATACTAATGGCAAAAATAGAATGGGACAACAGCCTTTCAACGGGCGTTGAATTTATAGACGAGCAGCACAAAATGCTGCTGGAAAAAATTAATGACATTTCCAAAGCCGTCGAGGCGGACAGAGGCCCGGAGAAGATCGGAGATATGCTGGATTTTCTGCTTGAATACTCTGATTTTCATTTTAACGCAGAAGAGTCCCACATGCGTGAAATGGCGTATCCCGACCTTGAAGCCCACCGGCAGCAGCATAAAGAGTTTGTCGAGACAATAAAGGAACTTATCAGGGATTTTCTTGAAGACGGGCCAACGCGTGAACTGGCGGAAGCTGTCAACACTATGCTTGTCAACTGGCTGCGAAAACACATAAAGACTGTTGACGCCAAACTCGCCGTTTTTCTCAATGAAAAGGGTCTGGGCAGGCAATAATTCATCCTGCCAAACCCGCTTTTCTATAAATTGAGATTATGCGAGATAATTGCATAACAGCGATTCAGAGCAACAAGGCCCTAAAAAGCTAAAATTGCTCAATCATTTTGAAAAGTGTTTCAGCGATTTGAGACTCGGGGACAGAAGCAACTTTTTTACCGTTTTTATAAATGAATCCCTTGTTTTTGCCCGCGCAGACGGCAATGTCAGAATCAGCCGCTTCTCCAGGGCCATTGACCACGCAGCCCATCACAGCTATCTTGAGAGGTTTATTGATCTTTTTTATCTCTTTGTCTATTGTCCTGGCAAGTTTTATAACATCTGTCTGGCACCTGCCGCACGTCGGGCAGACCGTCAGCTCGGGGTGTACTCTCCGGGCCAGTCCGATAGACTGGAGTATTTCAAGCGACATCTGCGGCTCTTTAACCGGATCTCCTGCCAGGCTCACACGAATCGTATCGCCTATGCCCTCTGAAAGCAGGGTTCCAAGAACAACAGCCGTAGGAATCCTTGCGTGTTCGGGCAGGCCGGCGTGGGTCAGACCGATATGGACAGGATAATGAAACTTTTCGGATATTGCACGGTTGATCTCAATCGTCCGTACCGGATCAGTGCTCTTTGCGCTGAGCACAAGATTTGCAAAGCCGCCCTTTTCAAAAAGGCGAACGTAGCCGGTCAGCTCACGAAGCATCAGCGGCACTCGCCCGTCCGGCGGCGTGTCATTTTTCAGATCACGTATGCTCGCCTCGTTGACACCGGTTCGGATAGCGATTTTATGCTGTTTGGCGCAGTCAATTATTCGATTCAGGTCGTTCTTGTCCTTTATATTGCCCGGATTAAGGCGTATTTTGGCCGCACCGGCTTCTATTGCTTCGACAGCCCGTGCCGGCGAGAAGTGAATATCCGCGACAATCGGAACGGGCGCCCTGTCTATAATCTGTTTGAGCGCCTTTGTGTCATGTTCAGTGGGAACTGCAACCCTGACTATCCGGCAGCCCGCCGCGGCGAGTTTTTTGACCTGGCTAAGAGTTGCTGCGACATCTGTCGTAAGGGTATTGGTCATAGACTGTATGACTACCGGATGTTTCGAGCCGATACCGACATCGCCAACCATTACCGTTAATGTTTTTCTGCGTTTTATCATGTTTATTTATTCTCATTTAAGATACAACTCGTCCCGTGCGGCGACCAGCACTTATTACAGCTGATACACATGGGTTTGTAGTTTGGGTACTTCTGCCAGCGGTTTACCAGGTCATGCTCACATGTAAACGGCCTGCTCATTGAGAAAAAGCCCACCTCTGTTTCGTGGAGTTTTTCCTGCATCCACTCAAAGGAACGATGGCCGCCGACAGATATAACATCACTCTCCACTGCCGCGGCAACAACCGCTGCTTCATTGAAAAAATAGGACTGGTCAGCCTCTTTGCGGGCATTGCGTATCGGCCTTTGCGCCTCGGGCGAGCCCGCTGTGCCGCCGCTGACTTCAATAGCGTCTATTCCCAGCTGAGAAAGCCGGCAGCAGACAGAAAGCGATTCCTCAAATGACATTTCGGCATCATCACCGTTAAAGTCCCGACTGTTAATCTTAATATATAAGGGGAAATCCCCGCATTTTCCGCGTATTTCATCATAAAGTTCGTAAAGTATCCTGGCGCGGTTCTTTATCGGGCCGCCGTAGCGGTCGGTTCTGCGGTTGTAATGGGGGTTTAGAAACTTGCTCAGCATATAGCCGTGAGCCGCGTGGAGCTGGACGGCGTCAAAGCCGCTTTTTTTTGCCCTGAGTGCGGCTTGAGCAAAAGCAGTTTTAAGGGCTTTTATATCGTCCATGCTCATCTCTTCGGGAACTACGCGGTACATCTTGTCCTCGACCGCGGAGGGACCTGTCATTCTGCGGCGGCGGGCCCTGTACTTTGTCTGAGAACTGCCGGCTGCCAGCTGTACGGCAATCCTGCCGCCCGCGGCATGAACACGGTCTGTCAGCTCTGCATAACCGTCTATATATTGATCATCGTGCATACCTATCATACGGGGAGCAACGAGGTCATCTTCTGTAATCCGGGCAAAACCTGTTATAGTCATACCTACGCCCCCCTTTGCAAAATCAACAAAGAGGCCGGTTAATTTTTCAGTGGCGCTGCCGTCATATTCAGCCATGTTTTCCCACGTGGCCGAACGAACAAAACGATTTGCTACATTGACACCGCCCAGAGTTGTTTTTTCAATAAGTTTTTTCATTGTTATTTTTCTCTCTATATTAAACTGCATTATAATCTTAATTCAACAAAAGGGCGATAAGATTAGTATTTTGAGATGTAAAATCAAGAATAAACCCAGATAACCCCGGAAAATGTGCGAAACTTCCTTGACACTACCAAATGTTTTTTTGACAGGATTACAGGATTGACAGGTTTTTGTTGGTTTTTTTTGTGATTCTGCCAGAGGTCTAATTGGGAATTGGGGAACTGAATGGACTGATTGGACGGGGTTGGTTGGTAAGAATCTGGAAAAACGTCAGCGGCGTTGTTTGGATCAAATTCGTGAATTTGCTCTACAATGTTATCGCGAACACCGATATGGAACGAATTAAACAGCCCAGCCCGTCTTCGTTTTTGTCCCGTCAAACCTATGCCATAATAAAAGATAGGACGAGCACCGCCGGCAGCGATGCCCGTTTTGAGACATATCTTTTATAAATCCTTAGTTATTCAGCTTTTCAAGGATTTCATCCGGAATATCGAAGTTTGAATACACATTTTGAACATCATCATGGTCTTCAAAGTCCTCGACGAGATTAAGTATCTTCTCCGCCGCGGATACATCTGAAACCTTGATGGTGTTCTGGGGAACCATTGCCAACTCTGCGGACAAGGGCTCTATACCTGATTCAGTAATGGCATTTTTCAGCCCGTCAAACTCTGAAGGTGCGCAGGTGATTTCATACACTTCACCCAGATTCTGCATATCCTCGGCTCCTGCTCCAAGAGCAGTATCCATAAGCTCATCTTCGTCCACAGACTCTGCGGAAACGGTGATAACACCCTTGCTGCTGAACATATAACTAACGCAGCCGCTGGTGCCCATAGAGCCGCCGCGGCGTTCGAACAATTTCTTGACTTCCGGACCGGTGCGGTTTCTATTATCGGTCAGAGTTTCAACCATAACAGCTATTCCGCCGGGGGCGTAACCCTCGTAGATAATCTCTTCATAGCTGACGCCGCCAAGTTCGCCGGTGCCCTTTTTTATCGCTTTTTCGATAGTATCTTTGGGCATATTCGCGGCTTTGCCCTTGTCGATAGCATAACGAAGCGGGAGATTTGAAGACGGATCGCCGCCGCCGTTTTTAGCAGCAACCATGATCAGCTTTGCTATCTTGCTCCAGGCTCTTCCTCGTTTTGCATCATTTGCGGCTTTTTTGTGTTTTATACCAGCCCAATGTGAATGACCTGCCATACGTTCCTCGTAAAATGAAATGATTTTTAATGTTTTTTATTTCTTCTTAGCAGCTGTTTTCTTCTTTGCTGACTTGGCCTTAGGTGCCGTTTTTTTAGCGGTTGTCTTCTTTGTTGCGGTTTTTTTGGCTGCTGATTTTTTTGTAGCTGTTTTCTTTGCCGTTTTCTTCTTTGCTGTCTTAGTTTCAGCGGCGGATTTTACTGTCTTCTTCGCGGCTGAACCGGCCTTTGCTGAGGATTTTTTCGATTTAGACGGAGTTTTCTTTTTTGCAGTTTTAGCTTTATTAGATTCTTCGGCATGAGCCTCAATATCCTCAATGTCCGCTTGATCAGCGGCGGCTTTTATATAGCAGTACAGGCTGTAAAGCTCGCTAACTGGTATTTGTCTCTCGAGAAAGCCCTTTATCTCAGATTCTTTGGAACCCGGATAAACCAGGCCCGCGAATTTGACGTAATCAAACATCCTTTTAGACATAGGAAGGTGCTGAGCCCCCATAGCCGTCAACATAAAGAAGTCAATTATATACTTGCTCATACCCGTTAGAGTATCAAGCTCCCTGCTGGCTTCACGTTTGCCTTTTTCGAGCAGCATTTCCAGCGAGAGACAATCATATTTGTCAAAAATTGCGTTTAGAGCGGATTTTATATTTTCTCCAAGCAATTTAGATTCAAGGCATCTGCTGCCGAGTACATCTTTGATTTCTTCGTGGCGTGAAACCCGCAAATCGTTCCAGTCAACGAAGTGTGATTGAAGGGTTGAGTATATTGTGGGTGCGTCTTGAAACGGAACGATTTCATATATTCCCGCCCAGACGACAATATCTATCTCATTTTCCTGCTCTATCTGAGGAACAGATATTTCAGATTTCATTTTTTTAATGAATTTTTTTAGTACCTGAGAATATTTTTTGGACTCTTTCATTTCAACCTCTGATCTATTTTATGTCTTCTGTATCCTGGTCTTGGATATTCTGCTCGGCGTCTTTTTTATGCAGCTCATCAGCTATCTTTTCAATTATTTTAAGAGTTTCGCCGGCCTTTTTATATTTTAGATCTTCATGAAAACTTATTATCGGACAAAAACGGATATTAAGCTCATGGGCAAGCAAAGTCTGAATGTGGCCGCGGGCATGTTTTATCGCACGCAGAGTAATTTCCGCGGTATCCTCGGGTATAAAACTCAGATGAACCGACGCGTTACGCAGGTCAGGAGTCAATTCAACCTCGGTTACACTGACAAAGCCCTGGATTCGCGGGTCACTGAGATGATTTTGAATCGCATCGCTGACCACTTCTTTTATGATTCTTGCCATACGAAGTTTTCGCCGGTTTTCAAGCATCTGGATACCTATTATTTTAAAGCATTACTGCCTGTTGTTATCAACTTTTAAAGAGTCCTGGCAACTTTAATGATTTCGTACGCTTCAAACTGATCGTCAACTTTGATATCGTCAAAGCCGGAGATATTTATGCCGCACTCATAGCCGGACTTTACCTCGCGGACATCATCTTTAAAGTGTTTGAGTGAATCGATTTTACAGTTGTCCTTAACTACGACATTGTTTCGTATCAGACGAATCTGAGAATTTCGCCTTACAAGCCCCTCATTCACATAACATCCGGCAATGGTACCGGCATTTGGAACACGGAAGGTATCTCTAACGGTAAGCCTGCCGAGAATGTTTTCTTTTTCATCCGGCTCAAGCATACCGGCCATAGCGTCTTTGAGCTCTTCTGTTATTCTGTAAATAACATTGTAAAGCCTTATATCCACTCCGCGTTCTTCGGCGATATTCTTCACCTGGTTCTCTGGAACCACATTGAAGCCGATAATGATTGCTCCGGAGGCCTCCGCAAGCACGACATCGCCCTCGGTTACGCCTCCAACGCCGGCATGAATGATTTTTATCTTTACTTCATCTGTGTTGAGCTCACTTAGATATTTGATCAAAACATCAACAGAGCCCTGCACATCTGCACGGATGATAAGGTTAAGCTCTTTGACATTACCTGCCTCGATCTGGCTGAAGAGATTATCCAGCGTAATGTTAGTCCTGCGGCTTAGGGTTTTCTCACGCTCTAACTGTTTGAGCTGTTCGGCAGCGTCTTTTGCCCGTGACTGGTCATTGAGGCAATAGAATTTATCGCCGGCACTGGGCACATCACTGAGACCTGTAACCTCTACCGGAATCGATGGTCCGGCTTTTTTGATCACTTTTCCACTGCTGTCCCGCATTGTCCGCAGACGGCCGTAGCCAATACCTGCCAGAATAACATCGCCCTTCTTGAGAGTACCTTCTTTTATGAGCAGTGTTGCCACCACACCCCTGTCCTGGGTCATTTTCGATTCGACAACCCAGCCCATTGCCGGGATCTTTGTGTCGGCCTTCAACTCATGAAGCTCAGCAATCAGCTCTATTGCCTCGATGAGCTCATCGATTCCTTCACCTGTTTCCGCACTGGTTTTGACAACCTCGGTATCGCCGCCCCATTCACTCGGCACAAGACCGTTTTCCGCGAGCTGGCCGTATATCTTATTAACATCAACACCGGGTAAATCAATTTTGTTAAGTGCCACAATTATAGGCACTTCTGCCGCCTGGGCGTGATTTATCGCTTCTTTTGTCTGAGGCATCACACCGTCGTCTGCCGCACATACAAGTATTACGATATCTGTCATGTTAGCACCGCGGGCACGCATGGCCGTGAAAGCTGCGTGGCCGGGCGTATCGAGGAATGTTAACTTATGTCCTTTGTAATTTACCTGATGCGCGCCGGTATGCTGAGTAATACCGCCGGCCTCTCCCGCGGCAACACTTGCTGAACGTATCTTGTCAAGCAGTGAGGTCTTGCCGTGGTCAACATGACCGAGCATGGTTACCACCGGATGGCGGCTTTGAATATTTTTACGCTCACGCTCTTTGAACTCGGTTTCAATGTCTTCTTCGACTGTCTTTTTCACTTCTACGACAAGCTCAACACCAAATTCCAGAGCCACAAGCTCTGCAACATCAGTAGATATAGCCTGGTTAGCCGTCGCCATTATTCCCTGCTTCATGAGCTCTTTGATTATATCCGTGATCTTGACTGAAAGAGACGCCGAAAGTGATTTTACGGTTATAGGCTCTGAAACAGCAACCTTGTCGGGACGTTCAACCTTTCTGGCAGACTCTGATTTCTTCTTCTCGCCGCCGCCAATCTTTCTTGAAGGCCGCAAACGGAGTGTCTCGCCCCGAGCCGCGGCAAGGCGGGCACGCCTTTCTTCAATATCACGCATCCGATATTTTTTAGAGTGTTTATCATCATCACTGCGGCCGGAAGATGACTTTTTGCCTTTTTTACCCTTTTTATCCTTCAACGCATCCATCAGTTTTTCCGTGGGCGGTGCCGCGAAATCAGGAACACTTCTCGGCTGACGCGGTTTACGGGGGCGGCTGCGGGTGTCTTCTACCGGCTTTTCAACCCTGACAACCTTTGGCCCGCTCAGTTTTGCCGGTTTAGGCACAGAAAGCTGGGGACCTGCCGGTTTGACATTGACCGGTTTGGGAACTTCTACCATAACCGGTGCAGCCGGCTTGTCTATCTTCTGCGGTATATTGACCCTGAAGGCCTCTGCCTGCTCAGGTTCTTTGGGCTTTTCTTCTGCTGTGTCGTCATCTGTTTTTTCAGGTTCTTCTCCGGCCTCAGGTTCTGCTTTTTCAGTTTCTTCTTTAACCTGCGTCTCTTGACCGGCTTCTTTTGCCTCAGTTTCCCTGGGCTCGGCGGCGGCAGAGGGTTGGGCTTCTTTAGGCTCTAATCCGGCCTGCTCTGATCCCTGCACACCGGCGGGAGCTGCCTCTTGGGCTGTGCCGGCCTGGCCAGAGGGCTCAGTCTCTGATTTCTGGGGAACAACGCGTACCTCTTTGAGATCTACCCGGTCTGTCGTTTCTACTACATGAGTGTGCTCACCCTCGCTGAACCATTCGCGTATTGATGCCGCCTGACCAGCGGTCAATGTTGACATATGGTTCTTCACGTCCAGGCCCTCTGCCTGGCATTTTTCGACGATAGATTTACTCTTTACGCCTAATTGTTTTGCAAGAATGTGAACTCTGTATTGCGTTTTAGCCAAAACTGTTCTCCGAACATCTTTATAAATTTTCTGATACGATTACGACAAATCCTAAGTTACTCAGCGGATTCAGACCCTGACTTTTCAGCCTTTAATGTCTCTATTGCCAGATCGACCAGACGCTGCGCGAGGTCTTGATCAAGACCAAGCTCATCGATAAGCGGCTGCGGGCCGACTTCTTCTATGTCATGCACCGTAAGCAGGCCTAAAGCAAGGAACTTATCGATCAAATGTTCATCACCTGTTGAAAACTCTTTATATATTTCAGTCAGTTCCTCAACTTCCTGATTATACTCATCGGGAGTCAAAATATCGATATCCCATCCTGTCAGACGTGCCGCGAGACGCACATTTTGTCCATGCTTGCCGATTGCCAGGCTTAGCTGGCTCTCGGGCACAACAGCGGTCGCCCTGCCCAGCTCGAAACAAAGTGCAATTTCCGTGCATTCTGCCGGCTTGATGGCATTGGTTATCAGATCCTGTGATGAATCACTCCAGGGAACGATATCTATTTTCTCGCCGCTGAGCTCATCAACTATATTTTTGATCCTGCTGCCTCTTACGCCGACACACGCCCCGACAGGATCTACACGGTCATCGTTAGAGCCGACTGCAATCTTCGTACGGTAGCCGGCCTCTCTTGAAAGCGCCCGTATTTCTACAATGCCCTCGGCAATTTCGGGTATTTCAGCTTCAAAGAGCCGCCGTATAAAATCTCTGTGAGTTCTGGAGAGCTTTATTTTAACCTGGCTTGTATCTTCACGTACATCAGCTATAACTGCCCGGAGCCTCTCACCTGTGTGGTGGGTCTCGCCGGGGATCTGCTCTGTCTTAGGCAGATATGCCTCGGCCCTGCCCTCAAGACTTATGACGGCACTGCCTCTTTCTTTGCGGGTTATGGTGCCGGTTATCAACTCGCCCCTGCGCTCGGCATATTCTGTATAAATGCTGTCCCGTTCATCGGCTTTTATTTTCTGGATCATAACCTGCTTGACTGTCTGAGCAGGGATACGGCCGAGCTCTTTGATATCAATCGGGGCATTGTCCTTGTAAGCCGTTATCTGGCCGTTATTTCTGTCGATATTAACAACGACATCACAATCAGGGTCACCATAGTGCTTCTTGGCACCGGAGACCATCGCTGCTTCAAGGTCTAAAAAAATTGACTCGCGGTCAAGATTTTTATCTCTTGCAATGTTATCAACTATTCTGACAATTTCCTGAGTATTCATCAATTTGCTTTCTTAAAACAATAAAAAAAGTGGAAACCCGGAGATTTCCACTTCATATTACGTATAAACTGTTATCATAACAGACTGCGCCGGGCGGATTTAACCCCGCCACCCATCAAAAGGGCGTAATATTAATTTGAAGCAGAGAATCTGCATCCGAATCTACATTAAATTTCTCATAACGTTAATTCCAATTAAAAACTCCATAAGATTATAAGCAACTATACTGATATGTCAACAAGGGCTTTACTAAAAAATAAGACGCGGCGATTTTTCTTTCAAGTCAAAAAATACGTCCGGGCTAAACCACCCAAAGCCCCGTGTCCAACTCTACACCGCATTCACAGATTTAGTGTCTTAAACATCTTTCCCGGCAGGACAATCGCACCTTAATATACCTGAATCGCCCGCGGTTTTCATCTTTGTCTTTGCTATACAGGATTATTTTGATATAAATTCAGTCTGCATTTAGCAGTTTTATAACAGATACAATTTAAAAAAACAGAAAAAAAACACAAATGAACGTATTAGTAGCAGAAAAATGCGGCTTTTGCCAGGGTGTCCGCCGGGCAATACAGATAGCCAATAAAACACTCGAAGCAAACGGCACGGTTTACAGCCTGGGCCCGATAATACATAACACAGACGTTGTCAAGTCACTTGAGGACAAAGGCTTAACTACTATTTCCGACATTGACAACCTCCAAAACGGCACCGTCCTGACACGCTCTCACGGCGCCACCCCCGATCAGCTCGAAAGAATCGTTGATAACGGGCTTGACCTTGTTGACGGCACATGTTCGTTTGTTAAGCACGTCCAGTTAGTTGCCAAATCGCTGGAAAAAGAAGGCTACAGCGTGGTAATTATCGGCGATGCGGGACATCCCGAGGTGCAGGCACTGGCAGGTTCTGTAAAACAGTCAACTGTCGTACGAGATGAAAGCGAGCTTGATAAACTGCCCAACCGCATGAAGTTAGGCATCATAAGCCAGACAACGCAGTCTAAAGAGCACTTTGCGGAAATGACTGCCCTGATAATGAAACGGGGGTTTAAGGAGATAAAAGTAGTAAACACTTTATGCAAAGAGGCTTCCAAACGCCAGGAAGCGGCGGTCGAGCTTGCCGGAAGGGTGGAGGTAATGTTTGTTCTTGGCGGCAGGCACAGCGCTAATACAAAAAAACTCGCTGATTTGTGTAAAATAAAAAATAAAAACACATTTCATTTGCAAAACTGGTCAGAAATTGATAAAAGAATAGTTTCGGGTTTTCAGACTGCCGGCGTAACGGCGGGTGCGTCAACTCCCGACTGGGTGATCAACGAGTTTGTTGAGAATCTCAAAAAATTATGAAATCAGAATATATTGTTTAACTAACGAATTACAAGGCACGTACAATCCGGCTGTGTACGCCGGGGCCTGCAAATCTGTGCAGTGTTTGCGCAGTGTGCGTTTTGGTGTGATCGCGGGGCACAGAATGCACTATAAAAATTAACTTCGCGTAACAGGTAAAATTTTAATGGTTGATTTTAATATTTATTCACGTCTTGGAATCTCCGAAGAGGAGATCAACAACGAGTTGAACCAACTCTTCACAAAAGAGCACGAAGAATTACTCGGCGAAGCTATCGTTGACCAGATTCAGACACTTGTACCCGGCAACATCCTTTCCGGGCGAATTGTTGAGCAGATCGGCAACGATGTTATTCTTGAGATTGGTCTCAAGAGCGAAGGCTATGTTGATGCTTCAGAGTTTGATGACCCTGAAGAAATCGTCCCGGGTAACGAAATAGAGGTTTATCTAGAGGATGTTGACGCCGACGGCGGTCTTATCGCGCTGAGCAAACGCAAAGCCGACCGGATACGCGGCTGGGAAAAACTCATCACGACAAACAAAGAAGGCGATATCATTACAGGCCGCGTAACACGCAGAATCAAAGGCGGTCTGCTGGTAGATATCGGAGTTCCGGTATTCCTGCCCGCATCGCAGGTTGACATTCGCAAACCCGGTGATATCAGCCGGTTCATCGGTGAGGATATTGAATGTAAAATCCTCAAGATCGACGAAGAAAACAGAAACATCGTTGTATCACGCCGTAAGATTATCGAGGAAGAGCGCCAAAGCGCCAAAGAAAAGCTGCTCAGCGAAATCGAAGTTGGACAGCTGCGTAAAGGAATCGTCAAGAATATCGCCGATTTCGGTGTATTCGTTGACCTCGGCGGCCTTGACGGTCTGCTTCACATCTCTGACCTCAGCTGGGGACGTATTTCGCACCCATCAGAAGTTGTCAAACTCGACGAAGAGATCGAAGCTGTCGTTATCGGCGTAGATCGCGAATCAGAGAAGATATCTCTGGGTCTCAAGCAGAAACAGGAAAGCCCGTGGGAAAGCGTGGAAGATCGCTACCCTGTAAACTCCAAGGTAAAGGGCACCGTTGTAAATATCATGAACTACGGTATCTTCCTGCGTCTTGAAGACGGCGTTGAGGGTCTTGTCCATGTCAGCGAGATGAGCTGGACAAAACGCATCATTCACCCCGAAGACATGTTCCAGCAGGGTGAAGAGGTAGAAGCGGTTGTACTTGATGTCAACAAAGACAAACAGGAAATATCCTTGGGCACAAAACAGCTCGAGGTCAATCCCTGGTCTATTGCTTCTCAGAAATACCCTCCGGGAACAGTTGTCAATGCAACAGTTACCGGCCTGACCAATTACGGTGCGTTCGCTTCTATAGAGCCCGGTATCGACGGTTTGATACATGTTTCAGACCTGAGCTGGACAAAGAAGTACAACCACCCCAACGAAGCTATGAGCAAAGGACAGGAAATCCAGTGCGTTGTGCTTGATGTTGAAGAAGAGAAACAGCGTATCTCGCTCGGCATCAAACAGCTCACGGAAGACCCCTGGATCAGGGCGATACCCGATACTTACATGCCTGGACAGGTCGTCAAGGGCAAGGTTACAAAAATCACCAACTTTGGTGTATTTGTTGAGCTTGAGCCGGATCTCGAAGGCCTGCTGCATATCTCTGAGCTTGCCGACGAAAAAGTCGATAAACCACAGGATGTTGTCGAAGTCGGTCAGGAACTCGAGGTCAAGATACTGCGTGTTGACACTGATTCACGCAAAATCGGCCTGAGCCTTCGCCGTGTACAATGGGCGGCAGAAGACGCAAAGACCGAACCTCAAGCCCCATCAGATGATGCGCAGCAGACATCGTCAGGCGGACAGAGCCGCCGCGGCGGTCTTGATGGCGGGCTGGATATCGGAACCGATTTTATTTCAGCACCAAAAGATAATCAGTAAATTATCTTATCAGTTGAACTTCAAACCCGGAAAGCTTGTTAAAGTTTTCCGGGTTTTTCTTTGCCCTTCCGCAGCCGCTTTGCCTCACTCGTTGTCAATCCCAGTCCAAATGTAAATATTTCAGAGATAAATTTGACTTATAACGCATTTTTGGATATAATGATAGTTTCTTAAATAATCTGACGAAACCCATACAAATACCTGGAGTTAAAAGATTTAGATGTCTAACGAAATAAACACAGAAGTCATGGAAACCTTCGAGAGTATGCCGATTCTCGAAGAGATGAAAACTTCTTACCTCAACTACGCAATGAGCGTCATTGTCTCGCGTGCTTTGCCCGATGTACGCGACGGTTTAAAGCCGTCTCAGAGACGTATTCTTGTCGCGATGAATGACCTGAGCCTGGGCCCGCGAAGCAAACACCGTAAATGTGCCAAGATCGCCGGCGATACAAGCGGTAACTACCACCCGCACGGCGAGAGTGTCGTTTACCCGACACTGGTGCGTATGGGCCAGCACTGGAGCATGAGAAGTATGCTCGTTGACCCGCAGGGTAACTTCGGAAGCATCGACGGCGACCCCCCCGCCGCTATGCGTTACACCGAAGCCAGAATGACAAGCGTGGCAATGGAAATGCTCCAGGACCTCAAACAGGACACGGTGGATTTTATCCCCAACTACGATGAAACACGCAATGAGCCTGTGGTACTGCCCTCAAAATTTCCGAACCTGCTTATCAACGGCTCAACTGGTATTGCCGTGGGTATGGCGACAAACATGGCGCCGCACAACCTCAACGAAATATGTGATGCGGCATTTATGATAATGGACAATCCGGATTGCTCTATTGCCGAGCTGATGGATGTTCTGCCCGGGCCGGATTTCCCTACAGGAGGCTTAATATGCGGCAGAAAAGGAATTTACGATGCATTCACTACCGGCAAGGGACACGTAAAACTCCGCTGTAAGCACACTATAGAAGAAACTAAGAGCGGAAAACAGAGAATTGTCGTTACCGAGATACCCTACACCGTTGTAAAAACTAACATCGTTTCCAAAATAGCCGACTGTGTGCATGAGGGCATTCTCACGGAAGTCTCCGATGTACGTGATGAGTCAGACAGAAAAGGACTTAGAATCGTTGTCGAGCTAAAGAGAGATGCCAACGCAGATGTTGTTATCAACAAACTGTTCCGCTATACCCAGCTCTCGACAACCTTTGCGATAAACAACGTTGCACTTGTAAACAGCCGCCCGGAAACGCTGAATATCAAGCAGCTTATCATTGCATATCTTGACCACCGAAAAGAGGTTATCCGCAGACGTACCCGTTTCCTGCTGAACAAGTCTCAAGCCAGAGCGCATATACTTGAAGGTTTGATACTCGCGGTAAGCGATATAGATGAGATAATTGAGCTGATCAAGGCTTCCCCTGATGCCCCGACCGCGAAGGTCAATCTGATGCAGAAGCCGCTGCGGCTCATTGAAACGGCAACGCTCAAAAATCTGCTCCCGGAAGATTTTCTCAACACCATGGTTCAAAAGGACCAGTTCCTTACCGGACCGCAGGCTGACGCCATACTGACAATGCAGCTTCAGAAACTCACCGGACTGGAAACAGAAAAACTCGCAAAAGAATTTGCCGCCCTGATGGACGAGATAAAGGGTTACCAGGCAATCCTGGCAGACGAGAAACTCGTCCTGAATATGATAAAGGACGACCTGCAGGAACTCAAAGACAAATACGGCGACAGCCGCCGCACCGAAATATCTGACGCGTTTGAAGACCTCGACGAAGAAGACCTCATAGCGGACGAGGAAACTGTGGTAATCATCAGCCACCAGGGTTACATAAAACGTATGCCTATTGACACTTACCGCAAACAAGGACGCGGCGGCAGAGGAATACTCGGCTCGGATTCAAAAGACGATGACTTTGTAGAACACCTCTTCGTGGCTTCGACGCACGATTATCTTATGATATTCACAAGTGACGGCAAATGCTACTGGCTGAAGGTTTACAAAGTGCCGGGCATGTCACGCCAGAGCAAAGGCAGAAGCATCGCCAATCTGCTTGAGCTCGGCGATGAGAAAATAATGTCGATTAAAAACGTCCGTACGTTTGACGACAGGCAGCTCGTATTCGCCACACGCAAAGGCATCATAAAGAAGACCACGCTAAGTGCCTACGGAAATGTCAGATCCAACGGAATCAAGGCGATTAACCTTGATGACGATGATGATCTTATATCCGTTAAAATAACCGGCGGAAACGATGACATTCTTCTGGCTACGGCAAACGGCATGTCAATTCGGTTCAATGAATCAGATGTCCGTTCTGTAGGCCGCGTATCACGAGGCGTCAAGGGTATTACCCTGCGTAAAGGCGACGAGGTCGTCGGCATGGTAAAACTCGAAGACGGCGACACGGTACTGACGGTCTGCGAAAACGGCTACGGCAAACGGACTGAACTGGAAGAATACCGGACGCAGTCACGCGGCGGAAAGGGCATTATAAACATCAAGGTTACCGAGCGTAACGGCAAGGTTGTCGGCGTGCTGGCGGTAACTGATGATGACGATGTTATGATGATGACGCGAAACGGAATCGTTATACGCACCGGCCTGGACCAGATGCGGACTATCGGAAGAAACACAGCGGGCGTTAGAATGATAAAAGTCGGCGAATCTGATGTTGTATCCTCGATAGCACGGCTGATCAAAGATGATTCAGAGGAAGATACGGACGAAACCGTTGAGACTGCTGAAACTGAAACTTCGGAAACAGAATAAAACTAAATAACACCCCCCTGCGGCTGCAACACGCCGTCTGGGGGTGTATAAAACAATGCCCGCTCTGCCGGCAATTCATATTTATATGGCAAAACAAAAGCAGACAAAACCCGCACCGATATACGTGATTGCGGGAAAGGATTCATTTCTGGTTTCACGCCAGCTGGAGCCGATTATAGATTCACTGCTCGAACCCGACGAAAAGGAGATGGGCTACCTCGTAGTGGAAGGTGCCAAAGCCGATGCCGCGGAGATTCTCGATGAACTGCGAACCTTGCCGTTCCTTTCATCAAGGCGTGTGGTGTATGTGCGGCAGGCGGATTCATTTGTGAGCGATAACCGCCCGGTACTCGAAAACTATCTTGACTCTCCGGCTAAAAGCGGCGTGCTTATTATGCACGTTGAAACATGGAGAAAGAACACAAAACTTGCAAAAAAAGTTGACCAGTGCGGCGTCGCCATAGATACCGGCGAGATAAAGCCCTGGGAGCTTGCGGATTTTGCCCTGCGGTACGCACAATCCGAACACGGCAAAACCCTGACAAAACGTTCTGCTGAGCTGCTTGTCGAGTTTACAGGCGATGAACCCGGAAGAATCTGCTCTGAAATAGACAAACTTGCGGTGTACGCTATCAATGACAAAAACATCACCGAAGAGCATATATCGACACTTACCGGAAACAACCGCGAATATGACATATTCAAGGTCATTGATGCTATGGCAACGGCCAACACTTCACAGGCGGTAGCAAGACTGAGAAACATGTTCACCGCCAGCCCGGACGCGGCATTTACAGTGGTAGCAGCACTTGCATCGCATTTTAGACGCATGTTCAGGGTCAAAAACCTTCAGCAGCAGCGATTGTCTCAACAGCAGATATGCACTAAAATGGGAATGAGCAGCTGGTGGCTGAATAAATTTCTTCGGCAGGCAAACCTTCAAAAGTGGCAGTTCAGTGACCTGGCAGGAATCATTAAAGCCCTTGCCAGAACAGATTATGAGGCCAAAACAGGACAGACTGACCTTACAGCCGCCGTTGAGCAAATCATTGTAAAGGCGTGCCTGCGAATGAAACGGCGATGAAGGGAGCTCTGCCTTCTGATCAGCCTTCGGCTTTTGCCGGCTCAGCCGGCTGATTAGGCTGCTCTTTTGCCGCCTCGGACGGTTTTTCAGCCTCCTCTTTTGCCGGCTCAGGCTGTTGAGCCTTTTCCTGCTCCTGAGGATTAACCAGTTTAGAACGCCAATCACCCAGACGTTTATTCCAGTCAGCCCTGGTCTTTTCCGGGTCTATCTCACTAAGCCGCTTTAGAAGATCATGTTTCGCGGCCGATTTTACTTCCGGATTGCTGAAATACTCGTCAAGCGGTTTCACAAGACCACCCTTATCAGCCGTATCGCCCGCATCTACTAAAACCTTTGCGGCAGCGGCAATGCTGTCTGCGTCCCCTGCCGCGGCGGCAGCATTCATTATTTCAAGAAGCAGCTCTTCGTGATTTGGCCAGGCACCGGCGGCCGCAAACTTTTCAAGATATTTGATCGCGCGGGCAAAATCATTCTGCTTAAGACAATAACGTACAAGCATTACACGAACGTCTGTCTGGATTGGAGCCTTACTCTCGGCTATCTCAAGCAGACCTGTTTTGTGTTCGGCTTTCAAATCACTTTCGATTACTGTTTTGCAGAACTCTGCTATCCTGGCAGCTTCCCCGCTTCTGAAGAGCTTCACAAGAACTTCGTAGAATTCTTCGTTTACAGATGAAGCCTCTATAAGCCAGCCTACATCTGTAATAGCGGCGCCGTCCATTGCAACAGCAGCGGCAGACTGTACCAGGGCAGGTTCCTGGCTGAGATATAATTTGCTCTCACTTATATTCTCTACCGCGGAAGCCAGATTGACCGAAGCAAGTCCTTCAAGGCCTTTGACACGGATTTGAACGGGACCTGATTCTAAAGCCCGTAAAAAGAGCGGCCTGAATATTTCAGAAGAATTATCCCGATTTATCGAAGCGGAATTGCACAACTGAACCATTGCATCAAGAACCCTTAGAGACAACTCAATATCAACAGGCTCCTGACTGGAAAACTGTTCGTATTTCTCCTTAATCAGATTCAACCCTTCAACAAGCATATTCGCATTTTTTGACGGTATCGAAAATATTCTGCCCGAGCCTCGGATTCCGGCAGCAGTATCTAAAGCGTTTTCTGATTTAAGCAGCTCAATAGTAAACTCAACCGCCCTGTCAACGGCCTGACCGGGCTCTCCATTTGTTCGCGGCGAAAGGAAATCATAGTAGCACGCCTGAACAAGAGCCTCGTACTGGAGTAAAAACACATCACGGCGGTTTTCTTTTTCCATTGCAGCCACTAACTGCTGCTGAGGACGAAGATCACTCATCAAAAGCATCAGTCGGGCGGCTTCACGCCTGACGGTGGTATCAGTGTCACTGATTATCGCAAGCAGAGGCTCAGCAAAACTTTCGGGCAGCTGTTGGCTGCTTTTCCATTCGCCAACCTTTCGAATCGCCCAGAGCCGTACCTGTGCAACTCTGCTGTTTAGACTGGAAATTATCGTTTTCTCCCGGGCTTCAGCCGGCTGGAGGCGGTACAGATCTTCAATAACACCAAGGTGCTCATCTGTGAGCCTTAAAAGAGACTCTTGAAGTGTGGCAATCCGCTTCTGGCGTTTTTGCATCAGATCCCTGATAACTTCATCGGGAGATTTGCTGCCAAGCTCTTCTATTACGTTTTCCCAGAAAAGATCTTCATTTTCGTCAGAGGGAACCCATTTTTCCAAAGTCTCGGTAGCCCCCTGCGAAATCTCAGGAGTTTCAGATCTGCTCAGATCATACAAATCTTCAAGGGCCGCACGTTCTGAGACAAACCTGCTCAAAACGCCAAAGACATTCAGCCTTACCTGCATTTCGAGGTCCTGATTCTTTATCATATCCATCAGGAGCCCGCGAACTTCCGCGTAATCAAAAACCACCATCGCCCTGGAACAGGACTCCAAAAGCTCCCTGCTCTGGGTTTTAAGAAGCCCAACCATGGCTGGTGCCAGATTCTCGCGGTAAGTGATCTTCTCACTGATGTTGCGGGTTTCGGAGATTGCCAGGCATACCGCCCTTTTTGCAAGCAGGTTATTCTCCGCTGTAAGTGTCTCAACCAGAAAATCCGAAGCGGATTTATCTACGCACTGCAAAAGCTGTTTTGCCGCGAGCTTGCGAAGCTCCAGCTCACTGCCTGTAACAAGCGCCGCTTTGGTTATCTCTAACTGCTCTGTAGAAAGTTTCTCCGCACCGTTTTGCGCTGATGCAAAAAGGCTTGCGAATAAAACAAAAAATAATGCAAAAAAAGATTTACTCATTCTGAAAAAAACCGCAAAAACAGTAAAAACCTAAAATTCTATCTTACCTACGTAAAACATATTACGCCGGTTTGTTTTTTTTTCAACACTATTCAGGCGAAATCAAACAAAATGAACACCAAAGGCATAAATAATCAGAACAAACCGGTAACCTTGCCTGTTTTTACATCAACATCGATGCGCCTGAACGCAGGATCGGAGGCCGTTCCGGGCATCAGTTTTATCGTGCCGGCCAACGGAACAATAAACCCGGCGCCTTTGTACACGAGAATTCCCCGTATCGGCAGACGAAAACCGCGAGGTCTGCCTTTAAGGTCTGGGTCGTGCGATATACTCAGATGCGTCTTGACCATGCAGACACCCATCTTCTGAGCATCCGGATCATTTTCCAGAGCCTCAAGATTCTTGACCGCCTCCGGTTCAAAATCCACACCGTCAGCACCGTAAACCTCGCGAGCTATTGTCTCTATACGCTCCTTTATCGGCGAATCAAGCTCATACAGGAACCTGAATTCGTTCTTCTTTTTACAGGCCTCGACCACAGCTTCGGCAAGCTCAACAGCTCCCTTACCGCCTTCAAGCCAGTGCCGTGATACCGCGGCAATTGCGCCGGCCTCTTCGGCAATACGTTTTACCGCCGCGATCTCATTGTCAGTATCTGTATAGAAACTGTTTATGCAGACAACCGGCTGGACGCCGCTCTTTAGTACAGTCTCTATATGGGCCTTAAGGTTCTCGCAGCCCTTTTCAACCAGCTCAACATTTTCCTCTTTGTATTCCTGTGCCAAAGCCATACCCGGTTTAACTGCCGGCCCGCCGCCATGCATCTTGAGAGCACGGATCGTCGCTACAATCACAACCGCTGATGGTTTTAGGCCGGAATAGCGGCATTTGAGATTCCAGAACTTCTCGAAACCGATGTCAGCACCGAAACCGCTCTCGGTTACGTGATAATCGCCGAGTTTTGCGGCGAGCTTATCCGCAAGCACAGAGCTCTGACCGATTGCTATATTGGCGAACGGCCCTGCATGAACAAAGACGGGGTTGCCCTCTATCGTCTGCATCAGCGTAGGGTTAAGAGCCTCAACCATCCATGCTGTCATTGCGCCGGCAACCTCGAGATCCTCTGTTGTAACCTCCTTGCCTTTCTTGTCATAGGCAACGACAATCTTGCCGATACGCCGGCGGAGATCTTCAAGGCTCGTGGCAACTGCCAGGATCGCCATAATTTCACTCGAGACAGTGATAGCGAAGCCTGATTCCATCTCATAGCCGTCCATGTGGCCGCCGCGGCCGATTATAATGTTTCGCAAAGACTGTGCGCAGAAGTCCATAACCCATTTGAGCTGAACACTTTCGGGGTCAATATCAATTCGTTTAAGATTACTCTTTGCCAGCCGCTGATCATCATAATTTCTCTCGTGCTGCATTCTCGCGGTCAAAGCTACCATGGCGAGATTGTGAGCGTTGGTTATCTTGTCAATATCGCCGGTAAGTCCAAGCGAAAAAGGGGTTAACGGAATGCACTGGGCAAGCCCGCCGCCGGCGGCAGAACCCTTGATATTGAATGTCGGCCCGCCGGATGGCTGGCGAATCGCACCTGTAACCTTCTTATTGATTTTAGCAAGCCCATCGATAAGCCCGATAGTGGTAGTGGTCTTGCCCTCACCCAGAGGTGTCGGCGTAATGGCGGTTACATCAATATAATGAGCCTGCGGATTACTCTGGACTCGTTTGTAAGTCTTCTGATAATCCACCCGCGCCAGATTTTTGCCCATTGGGATGATCTCTTCATCTTCGAGCCCCAGTTTTTCGGCAAGCCGGCTCACTGAAAGCATGTTCTCTTCTGCCGCCTCAGCGATCTGCCAGTCCTGCATCTTAAGAGGATCTAAATGCATAATGCCTCTCCTTGTATGTTTTCTTAACATTTAAAATAAAACAATTTATGTTAATGGAGCTTTGCAAATACTAACACAACCAATCACTTTTTCAAGAATAAAAAACAAGTAAAACGGATATATCAGTAAAAAAGTTGCAATATTGAGGCTAATGTTCTTGACACAACCAATACTGATTATAGAATATTGCCCTCTTGTGGTGAGAGTAGCTCAGTTGGCTAGAGCACCAGATTGTGGCTCTGGGGGTCGCGGGTTCGAATCCCGTCTTTCACCCTTTCTTTCTTGTTCCAGTGAAATCAAATTTACCGGAACATGCGCGCAGAGATCGCGGGGAGGCTTAGAACGCCAAAACTTAAATTCATACACCGACCCCGGTAATTGTCACCCCCCCATCAGTTAGCTTGCCGCCGCCGCGTACCCTGAATTCACACAGCCCGCACAAATAAAACTTCGAAAACTGTTGACTTTTCGCTCGAATACATCATAATTCAAACTGTATATAGGCAAGAGCCTGATACACAGTACCACAGTTTGTGGATACGGACTTACAGTATATATGTGTCTTCGCGGAGACCGGCTTCAATTGTTAAGCCGTTATTTGCCTGACACGGCGAAGGACTGTAAAGTCTGGATTAACTTATATTTAGTTTATCAGGAAAGGTAAAAAAAATGAGCAAGACTGAAACCCAGTCAGCCGGAAAAGGTACCTGCATAAAGACAGGTGCGCAAATCATCGTTGACATCCTGCAGGAACAGGGTGTCGAAACCGTTTTCGGCTACCTTGGCGGTGTTGTACTTCCCTTGTTTGACAAGATTTATGACGCCAAGTTCAATTTCATCATCCCCCGACACGAACAAGGCGGCTGCCACATGGCAGATGCCTATGCACGCGCTACAGGCAAAACCGGAGTTGTAATCGCAACATCCGGACCCGGTGCTACAAATCTGACCACCGGCCTGGCAACTGCTAATATGGACTCTGTGCCGCTGGTTGCTATCACCGGCCAGGTACGCAGCGACCTCATAGGCAACGACGCCTTCCAGGAAGTTGACACAACCGGCATAACCCGCCCTATCACAAAACATAACGTCATCGTAAGAGATGTAAGCGAGCTGGCTTCGACACTCCGCGAAGCATTCCATATCGCCAACACCGGCCGCAAGGGTCCGGTTCTGGTAGATATCCCCGTTGACGTTGCGGTATCTTCCATTGAGTGGACTGAGCCGGGCGTGATTGACATGCCGGGCTACAAGCCCCGTCTGACAGGACATGCCAAGCAGATAAAAACTGCCGCACAGGCAATCAACAGCTCGCAAAGGCCTGTCTTGTACGTTGGCGGCGGAATAATTTCCGCTAACGCCTCAAAACAGCTTTCCGAGCTGGCGGAGAAGGCAAACGTTCCGGTGACTATGACGCTGATGGGGCTGGGCGCTTTTGACCAGAAAAAACCGCTCTCGCTTGATATGCTGGGAATGCACGGCGCAGCGTATGCAAATTTCGCCGTTCAGGAATCCGACCTGCTGATTTCGATTGGAGCAAGGTTCGATGACCGTGTTACGGGTTCATTGAAAACTTTCTGCCCAAACGCGAAGATACTTCATATTGACATTGATCCTGCAAGCATATCTAAAAATGTAAAGGTAGATATCCCCGTCGTGGGCGATGCAATTCAGATTCTCCCCGAGCTGGCCGCACTGTGCGAGCATAAAGAAAGAAAAGACTGGTTTGCCAGGATAGCAGAGCTGAAAAAACGCTACCCGCTGACCTATGACAAGCAGAACGGTCTTCTCAAGCCGCAAATGGTGATTGAGGAAGTTTATAACCAGACCAAAGGCGATGCTATTGTCACTACCGGTGTAGGGCAGCACCAGATGTGGGCGGCGCAGTTCTTTAAATATTCAAGGCCGCGTCAGTTTATCACCTCCGGAGGCCTTGGAACAATGGGCTTTGGACTGCCCGCGGCTATCGGCGCTCAGGCAGCCTGCCCTGACAGGACGGTAATTGACTTTGACGGTGACAGCAGTTTCAATATGACATTAACAGAGCTATCAACAGCAGTTATGTATAAACTGCCGGTAAAGGTTGTCCTGCTCAACAATGGATATATGGGCATGGTACGCCAGTGGCAGGAGCTTTTCTACGGAAAACGATACTCACAAAGCTCACTGGTAAACCCCGATTTCGGAAAACTTGCCCAGGCCATGGGGGCAACAGGACTTACATGTGAGAGCAAAGACAATCTGCAAGAAACGGTAAGCAAGATGCTCGCCAGCGAAGGCCCGTGCGTTGTTGATTTCCACATTGAACCGGAAGAAAACGTCTGGCCAATGGTTCCAAGCGGAAAATCACTGCACGAAATGGACGGAATTGACATTCTTGAGAGACTTGCTTAACCGGAGGATATAACAATGAAACACGTAATAAGCGCATTAGTTCAGAATAAACCCGGCGTTCTGGCACACGTTGCCGGCATGTTCGCCGCCAGGGCTTTTAATATCGATTCACTTGCCGTTGGAAGAACTGACAACCCCGAGCTGAGTCGAATGACCATTGTTGTTGTCGGCGACAACCGGGTTGTAGAACAGGTTCGCAAACAGCTGGCAAAAATTATATCTGTCGTAAAAGTACAGGATTATGTTGACAGAAGCGTGGTAACACGCGATCTTATGCTTATAAGCATCAACACGCCGCAGGATAAAAGATCAGAAATACTTGCTTTAATAAATATTTTCCGCGGTAAGGTTGTTGACGTAAGCGCAAAATATGTTATGGTAGAGATTTCCGGCCCGGAAGCAAAAATTGAGGCCTTTATGGACGCCTGTAAGCCATACGGGATCAAAAGTGTAGTTCGCACGGGCACGGTAGCAATGCCGAGATTTTCTAAAACTTAATATTCAGGAGCTTAATTAAAAATGGCAAATGTTATTTACGAAGATGGTGCACCAATACAACCCCTTATGGGAAAAAAGGTTGCAGTAATAGGCTACGGAAGCCAGGGACATGCACACAGTCAGAACCTGCGTGACAGCGGCATCGAAGTATCGATTGCTGAGCTGGAAGGCACGGACAACTACAAACTGGCTCAGGAGCATGGATTCTCACCATCTGCTATCCCCTCAGCTATTGAAAGCGCAGAGCTGATAATTATCACCCTGCCCGACGAAGTTCAGGCAACAGTATTTGAATCACAGATCAAACCGAACCTCAAACCAGGCCAGACCCTTGGTTTCTGCCACGGTTTCAACATTCACTTCAAATACATCGTTGCACCGGAAAATACCAACGTGGTAATGATAGCCCCCAAGGGCCCCGGCCACCTCGTACGCAGTGAATACGTAAAAGGCGGCGGCGTTCCGTGTCTGGTAGCTGTTGAGCAGGACGCATCGGGAACGGCTAAAGATATCGCCCTTGCGTGGGCGAACGGTATCGGCGGCGCGCGTGCCGGCATCATTGAGACAACATACAAAGAAGAAACTGAAACAGACCTC
This sequence comes from Limihaloglobus sulfuriphilus, assembly GCF_001999965.1. Classification (GTDB taxonomy): domain Bacteria; phylum Planctomycetota; class Phycisphaerae; order Sedimentisphaerales; family Sedimentisphaeraceae; genus Limihaloglobus; species Limihaloglobus sulfuriphilus. The sequence goes on from NZ_CP019646.1 coordinate 1,281,481, forward strand.
TTCGGCGAACAGGTTGTCCTGTGCGGCGGTCTTACTGCCCTTATAAAGGCCGGTTTTGAGACACTAACAGAGGCCGGTTACCAGCCGGAAATCGCGTATTTTGAGTGTATGCACGAAGTAAAACTTATCGTTGACCTGATGTATCAGGGCGGCATCAACTACATGAGATACAGCGTTTCCAATACAGCGGAATGGGGCGATCTGATTACAGGCTCCAAAATCATCACTGACCAGACAAAGGCAAAGATGAAAGAGATTCTCTCTGAGATACAGGACGGCACATTCGCAAAAGAATGGATCGAAGAGTACAAGAGCGGTCTCAAAAACTTCAACGCCTTGTACAAAGCCGACCACGACTGTCAGCTCGAGGTTGTAGGCCGTAAGCTTCGTAAAATGATGAAATGGATTGATGCCAAAGAAGTTTAATAAAGGCTAATTCAAGATTGTTCAAGGAGACTACAATTGAAAAAGTTAACATTAATTATTACAGTTTTGTCCGTAGCTCTTGCAGGCTGCTACAATGCACCTAAAAAGTCGGCTCCGGCCAGTAAAAAAATCATGGATCGTTATGATGCGATCGTTCTGCCCCAGAGGGCAACCGACCAGGCAACAGTTGAGCCCACTTACGCCGATGAGGTTATGGAGATGATCCTTAATGAAGAACTCGGCGAACATCTCAGCAAGAGCGAAGATGTTGTATGCTCATGGGGCGAATACGACAACGGTGCTTCAGTATGGATGAACATGGTTGAGTTTGAAGACGATGCCTCTACTGTTGAGTCTAAATGCGCTGTTGTGATTGACCAGGACGCGCCCGGCTGGAAATCTGTTATTCTCCAGTCAGGTGAAAATGTCAGGGTTGACTTCCAGAGCATTAACGAATTCCCGCCGCAAAGCAGCTACGGTTCAGTATCTGAATACAATACCGCTGTTCTGGCGGAAATGTACGATGACCTTCTTGATAATCTTGACAAAATAGTTCAGGACGGTCAGGCTCTAAACAATGCCAGGCTGGCGCTGAGACAGACATTCTCGCAGGTTTTCCAGCAGATAACTGCCAGCCCTGTCAAGGCTGAGAGTTTGACATCTGAAGACGGCATGGATTTCGATCATGCTGTTATCGGACCCGGCAACGTTAAGATAGCGTTGACTGAAAACGGACTGGCTGAAATGACAGTTTCGGTTAAGACGACCGCAAAACAGTATATTACCGGACAATAACAGCCGGTTCAAGTTTTGATAAGTCAAGGGCACTGCTAAGCGGTGCCCTTTTTTTATTTCTTGATATATTTCTTGAGGTATTGTCATGATAAACAGAGGAAATTTCCTCAAGAGTCTTACTGCCAGTCCTGTCCCGGTAGAAGCCGCGGGCAGCTGTATAAGCGAGACAGTTATTACTGATATCGCTGCCGCTGCACTTGACTATTAAATCCCTGGAGTTATAATCTTTGCCGAAAGTAACTTTAGGATACAATAATGGCAAAACACAAACAGACAAAAAGTTTATGCGACAATTGCACGGGCATCTGCTGCAGATATATAGCTCTGCCGATTGAAACCCCGGAGACACGCAAGGATTTCGATGATATACGCTGGTACCTCTGCCATGAGAATATAAGCGTTTTCGTGGAAGACGGCGACTGGTATATCTCCATAAAGAACGCCTGCAGGCACCTTTGCCCCGAGACGTACAAATGCCTTATATACCCCAAACGACCCGATATATGCCGCCGGCACAAGGCAAAAGGCTGCGAACGGGACACAGACGAGTACGATTATGAGCTTCATTTCACCGATGATACTCAAATGGAAGAATACATAAAGATTAAGTTTGACAACAACCTCACTCCCTCAGGCAGGAAAAAAGCCGCAAGGAAGAAAAGCAAATGAAGATAAAACCGGTAAAAGGCACGCGTGATTTCTATCCCGAACAAATGCGTCTGCGCAACTGGATAACTGACGGCTGGAAATCTGCGTCCCTGAGATGCGGTTTCCAGGAATATGACGGCCCGATATTTGAATATCTGGCGATGTATCAGCAAAAGAGCGGCGACGAAATAGCTGAACAGCTCTTCTCTCTCGAAGACCGCGGCGGCAGGAATCTGGCCATCAGGCCCGAGATAACCCCCACGCTTGCCCGCATGGTAAATCAGAAAATAAACGCACTGCCGCGGCCGATAAAGTGGTTTTCCGTGCCCAGAGTCTGCCGTGCGGAGCGGCCGCAAAAGGGAAGGCTTCGGGAATTTTTCCAATGGAATATAGATATAATCGGCGTTGAAGACATTATAGCAGATGCGGAAGTCATATTCTGCGCGGTTGACTACCTGCGGTCTGCAGGTCTGACAGCCGCTGATATTGTTGCCAAAATCTCATCAAGAAAGATGCTTGCTGATATTTTTGAGAGTCTGGGGGTACCGCCGGAAAAGCACACCCCCCTTTACGCCGTGCTGGACAAGCGAGCCAAGATCAGTGACGAGGCATTTGCAGAGATGCTCGATAAGACTCTTGCCGACAAGCCGCTTGAGGCCAAAGTAACTGAACTTATGAACATTAAAACAATCAAAGAGCTCTATGAGACTATAGAGCTTACAGATGCGGCAAAATCCGCTGTTGACGAGCTCAAACGGCTCTTTGAGATGCTTGATGCGATGGGCATATCGGATTTCTGCCAATTTGATATCAGTATCGTCAGAGGCCTTGCCTATTATACAGGGCCTGTGTTTGAAATACACGATCGAGGCGGCGAGCTTAGAGCGGTTTGCGGCGGCGGGCGTTTTGATAATCTGTTAAAGGATTTCGGCGGCCCGGAAGTTCCCGCAACGGGAATGGGTATGGGCGACTGCGTACTCGAGATACTTCTGCGGGAGAAAGGATTGATAGACGATAATATGACCGGCGAGCTGGATTATTACATCGTCTGCCTCGACAGCGAGCTTATGAGCACCGCGATTTCAACGACTGCCGCGCTTCGAAGTAAAGGCTTCTCTGCGGAGATGACCTATAAACCGGCTAAGATGGGCAAACAAATGAAACAGGCTGCCGGCCTTGGAGCAAAGTACTGCATAATCCTCGGACAGGAATATCTCGAACATGGCATGGTTGGCCTAAAGAACATGAAAACAGGTGATCAGGAAGATAAAATTCTAAGTGATATTATCGACACCGAGACAAAGGCATAGAAACACCGGTTAAACAAAGCTGATATAATTAACTCAGCGGTTAAATTCTAAGGCTCCGGCATGAAGCATGATTACGATACCATAAAAAAACTGGCACTGGAATTTCGAAACGAGCGAGACTGGCAGCAGTTTCACACACCAAAAGACCTCGCCGAGGGACTTACGATAGAAGCCGCGGAACTGCTGGAAAATTTTCTTTGGAAAACGCCTGATGAATCACGCAGCCCATCTGCGAAAACAAAGAAACAGATTGAACACGAGCTCTCTGATATCCTGCTGTTTTTGATTTACCTCTGCCATGAGCTGAATATCGACCTCTTTGAGGCGGCGGCAGATAAGATCAAACACAACGCGGAGAAATATCCTGTCGAAAAGTCAAAAGGTTCCAACAAGAAATACACCGAACTCTGAAACCCGACGGCACTGAAAACTAACCGGCCTTACTCAGCGGCTTTATACCAGAAAAGATTTTTGTCTTTGATAAAACCGTTTATAAGGACTGCCAGAAGGATAACAGCCGATAAATTCATAAGCCATTTGCTGGGCATTGCCATTCCGTGATCGACGACATCTATCGACATGTTAAATGCCAGAAAATCGAGAATCACCCCAAATAACAGTGAACAGACAGCTACAGTTCCAAGATATACAAGCATAGCCGTTCTGCCCAGTGAATGGTATATTGTCGTCAATGCCGCGGCGTTCGTCGCCGGTCCGGTCATCAGAAAAACCAGCGCCGCACCAGGGCTGACACCCTTGAGTATCAAGGCTGCCGCGACCGGTACCGATGCCGCAGAGCAGACGTACATGGGGATGCCCATAACCATCATCACAAGCATCTGAACAAAACGGTTGCTGATCTTATCGGCAAACAGCGTTTCCGGAACAAAAACAGACACCAGAGCGGCGATTATCAACCCGACAATCATAGCTCCTGCAACATCTGCGGGCAGATCCAGAAAGCCGTATTTCAACGCCTTTATAAACCTGCCGGGGGTTTTATTCTCCGCTTTAGTATCGCAGCAGCCGCTATCCTCATTACCGCTGCAGCAGTCTTGAGCTGTATCACTCTCAGGCTCTGATTGCACTTCAGGGCGGCTTTTGCTCTTACTTTTGTCAAAAAACAGCATTACCGCCCCGCCGGCGATTCCGGACAGGAACGCAGTTACAGGCCGTATAATTGCATAAAACGGGCCAAGCAGTGAATATGTGATTGCAACACTGTCAACGCCGGTCTGGGGCGTAGATATGATAAACGATACACATGCACCCTTACCCGCTCCCTGTTTACGCAAAGACGCAGTAACCGGCAGTATCCCGCACGAACACAGCGGCAGAGGAACACCGAAAAGAGACGCCTTGATAACGCTCCAGATGTTATTGCCGCCAAGATGCCGGCGTACAAACTCTGTGGAAAGTACCACCGACAAAAAACCGGCTATCGCGAATCCCAGAAGCAGATACGGCGACATTTCCGCCAGTATGTCCCAGAATTCACTGATTATCGTTAAAACTTTGTTCATTGTTATTTTCCTCTTCAACAGCTAACATTACGCTGTGAACAGCATCATAAGCAGGCTTATCCGTCAAAGCCTTTAGGTATATTACTTTAGAATCGTCAGATTGTTCGGTCCATACCAGACGATCCCGTACAAGCTCCAAAAGAGCAAGGAATAAGCCTATCATGGCGGAGCGGCTGCTGTGATCCTGGAAAATATGTTCAAACGTCATGGGCCCGAGTTTTTGCAGCCGATGCAAAATATCAACCTGATAGTAATCAATCGGCGTATCATCCTGTATCTCGCTGTAGTCCTGATACCGGCCTATTGACCTCATAAGGTTGTCGAAAGTCTCAAGCAGCAGCCAGATACTGACATCATCCATATCAAGCTCCGGCTCCTGGTCATTCTTGATGTTTGAGAGAATGCTGTCAGGGCGGGGATACTTCTCCTGCTGGTCGGCCTGTCTGCTGTCAAGCAGGTTGGCGGCGTCACGGAATTTCTTGTATTCGAGAAGCTGCTTTATCAGCTCGCTCCGCGGGTCTATATCATCCCCCTCGCCATCCTCGTCGCCCATCAAAGATGTCCTGGGCAGAAGCATTGCCGACTTAATTTCCATCAGCGTAGCCGCCATCGTCAGAAACTCTCCTGCCAGCTCTATGTCAAGCCCGCTGAGCATCTCCATATACTTAAGGTACTCTTGGGTTATCTTTGATATTGGAATATCATAGACATCGACCTCTTCTTTTCTTACGAGGTAGAGCAGCAGGTCAAGCGGACCGGCAAACAGGTTATCCAGCTGTATTTTGTAGTCTGACAATTTTTCTCGTTTCTTTTGTATAAAGCGGTCTCTAAACCGCTGTTTTTTACGGGCGAAGCCCTACCGCAAGACGCGCCCGTTCCAGAGTTTTACGGGCCTGCGCGCGAGCCCGTTCGGCGCCGTCCTTCAAAACCTTGCGAAGGTAATCATGGTCCGCCGCCAGCTCCTCACGCCGCTGCCTGTACGGCCGGAAGTATTCTACCATAAGCTCGGCAAGACGCTTCTTGGCATCGCCGTAGCCCATCCCGCCGCTGCGGTATCTGGAATCCCAGTCGGCAAGCTCGGATTCATCAGCAAAAAGTTTGAGCAGGGCAAACACGTTGCATTTATCAGGGTCTTTTGGCTCTTCTACCGGAGTCGAGTCTGTCTGTATCCGCATAACCTTTTTGCGCATCTGCTTTTCCGGCTCGAATATCTGTATCGTATTGTCGTAGCTTTTGCTCATTTTTCGCCCGTCAGTCCCAGGCACCACCGCTACCGACTCGACGATATGATCCTTGGGAATAACAAACGTCTCACCATAGATATTATTGAAACGCATTGCTATATCGCGTGTTATCTCGATATGCTGCTTCTGGTCGGCTCCTACCGGAACAAGCTCACTGTCAAAGGCCAGAATATCTGCAACCTGCAGCAGGGGATAGGAAAACAAGCCGTGATTCGGCGATAACCCTTGTGCTACCTTGTCCTTATAGCTTACACACCTCTGCATGAGCCCTACCGGAGTGATGCAGGACAATATCCATTCAAGCTCGACAACCTCCGGCACATCCGACTGGCGCCAGAATACTGTCTTTTCAGGCTCAAGCCCCAAAGCCAGATAGTCCGCGGCGACACCGAACACATTTTCATGCAGCTTTTCAGGGTCGGGATTGCTGGTTAAGGCGTGATATTCAGCGATAAAATAATATGCCTCATTATCATGCTGCATCGCGAGATGCTGGCGCATTGCCCCGAAGTAGTTACCGATATGAAGTTTTCCTGACGGCTGTATCCCTGATAATATCCTCAATTTATATCTCCGTTACTTTCTTTGCTATATAATTCCGTTTGCCATTTTGGCTGATTCCACTGTATTGTAAAGCAGCATTGTTATCGTCATCGGCCCGACACCGCCGGGGACGGGGGTTATGCATGCGGCCTTTTCGCTGACTGCTTCAAAATCAACATCGCCGACAAGCCTGAAGCCTTTTTTCTTAGTCGCGTCAGCAACACGGTTTACGCCTACATCAATGACGCAAGCACCTTCTTTGACCATATCCGCCGTTATTGTATTGGGTCTGCCTACCGCGGCAATGACAATGTCGGCATTTCTGGTATGTGCGGCTATATCCTTTGTACGTGTGTGGCAGACAGTCACTGTCGCATTACCCTTGTCAGATTTCTGTATCAACAGGTTTGCAAGAGGTTTACCTACAATATTGCTGCGGCCTACGATGACAACTTCAGCGCCGCTGAGCTCTACGCCGGCACGTTTTATCATCTGGATCACGCCGTGAGGGGTGCACGGCAGAAACGCCTTCTCGCCGACCACCATCTTGCCCACATTCATCGGGTGGAAGCCGTCAACGTCCTTGGCAGGATCAATCGCCAGCAGAACACGCGCTTCATCTATGTGGTCCGGCAGAGGAAGCTGAACCAGTATGCCGTTTATCTTAGTGTCCTTGTTCATCTTATCAACAAGCGCGAGCAGCTCTTCTTCGCTGGTATCCGCCGGCAGACGGTTATCGTCCGAGAATATGCCGATATCCTCACAAGCCCGCTCTTTGGCGGTTACATAAGAAATAGACGCCGGATCCTCACCCACAAGGACCACGCCCAGACCCGGGACGATGCCCTTTTTTGAAAGCTGGGCAACCTCGGCCTTGAGCTCTTCACGTATCTGATGGGCTATCTCTTTGCCGCTGATAACTTTAGCTGTCATATTCAATACTCCTGTCTAACTTAAACATCATTGTGTATTATTATATATTTTCAAAGGCTTAATAATAACTGAATAAGCCCGCGGTTTCCAGACTTATTTGCCGGTGTTTAGCATAAAGTCTGCGACATACCCTTGTGGTGATAATTTTCTCGCGGCATATTTTTTGTTATACAAGGATTTGAACTGCGTGCGACAACATTGTAGAGCAAATTCACGAATTTGCTCCAGACGATTATGTTCATCTGCCCGCCAATTTTAAACGCATTTTTATTCATCAAACGATGTGTCTCGCAACTGCACCAAAGGTGCGAAATATCATAGCATGGGGCAACGCCCTATGTGTATAAATGGCATCCCGCCCTCCACCGCACCGCCGGCCGTTGTGAAATTTATTTTGTAGTGCGTGCGGCTTTTGGTCTGTTTGATAGGTAAATTCGTATCTGCGATCAGAATCCGAATAACACATGAGATTCACCATCTTAAGTCATTAGATCACAATTATTTACAAAACAAAGAGACTTAACCCCGTTTCGTTTCTTTTGAGTTGCAA